>CAIYDY010000145.1 GCA_903925015.1 uncultured Acidobacteriia bacterium | reverse complement strand
GGACGTTGTCCTGGTGGGACCACTTGGGCGGACCGGATTCCTGTTGGTAGTCGGTGGAGATGCGGTACTTCATGAGCGCGGTTTCCCATTGGTGGGCCATGATGACGGGCCAGAAAAGGAAGAGGCGCTGCTTGGAATCGATGAAGAGGGTGGGGTTGGTCTCGGGGAAACCGGGGGTGTCGGCGAGAACGAAGGGCTCGGTCCACTTGCCCGTGCGTTTGATCCAGCGGGCTGCGTTGATGAGGGTGTCGTCGGCCGTGCGCTCGCCGGAACCGTGGAACCAGCAGGTGAGGAGATCGCCGTTGGGCAGCTCAACGATGGAGGAGGAGTGGTTGTGCCACTTTTCCAGGGGGAAGATCAGCTCGCCTTGGTATTGGGGCTGGGCGGCGGCGGCGGCGGCGGCGAAGGCCAGGAGTGCCAGCGGTTTCATGGGTTCCATCATATCCGGGTGGGTGGGACGGGAAAGTGATGGATACTATTTGTAGGGCCTTATGTCAGTCGAGCAAGCCATATTGGACGTAGTCCGCGAACTCCCCTTCGAGGGTCAGCAGGAAATCCTTTCCCATGCCGTTCGCCTCAAGGACGGGCTGCGCCTTCCGACGCCTTTCCAGAGCATCAAAGGCCTTTGGGCGGACTCGGGGCTGTTCTTCTCAGCGGAGGAGATCGATGCTGTCCAACGCGAGATGTGGAAGGGCTTCCCTCGGGAAGATATCTGATGCCGTTTTCAGGTGCAGATGCCAAGCGTTGCCGTTGATACGCACGCCATAATCTGGTACCTCACCCGCGATCCCCGGCTGTCGCGGAGGGCCGAGTCCACGTTGGACCACGCGACACTGGAAGGCTGCCTGATCCATGTGCCATCGATCTGTTTGGTGGAAATGACGTATCTGGTTGAAAAAGGCCGACTCTTGCGTTAGCCGGACCGAAGTGCCGGATCTTCCGGATCGCGTGGTCTGCGCCACGGCCTTGGGATTGAATGTCCCGTTGGTCAGTCGGGACGGGAAGATCCGCGCGTCCCAGGTGCGGACTATTTGGTAGGTTAATCCGGCCAAGCCCCAGCAGGCGTCCGCAGCGCACCACCAAGGGCTCCTGCACGCCGCACGCCACGCAATTGTACAATCCCCCCATGGAATTCCAGTTCACAAGTTGGGCCGACATCCCGCTCGAACAGATGAGCGATGTCATTTCGCGGAAGCTCGTTTCGGGCGAAAAGGGGATGGTGGCGCAGGTCTTCATCAAGAAGGACGGCGTTGTGCCGCTCCACAACCATGAGAGCGAGCAGATCACCTACATCATGGAGGGCGCGCTGAAGTTCGAGCTTCATTTCGACTCCGGGGTCAAGGAAGTAACCGTACATGCGGGCGAGGTGCTGGTGATCCCGTCCTGGGTGCCGCACCGTGCGGTTGCTGTGGAGGACTGCCTCGACCTCGACATTTTTGCCCCGATTCGGCACGATTGGCTGCAAAAGACCGACGGCTACTTGCGTCGGGGCGAGACGGAGAGCACGGATTCCGCAACCGCATAGGTTGGGATACCAAGCCGGGTCGTAAACTGGAAGAATGGCCAGAGGCGTGCGCAGGCTCGGATGAGGAGGACCCCAGTACAGTCCGATTCCCGTCTGATGCCGGAGTGGAACTACCGCCCGGTCAAAGGCTTCCACGATGAGATGCTTGAGGCGGACGGCACCCGTCGTCCGCACTGGGCTGGCTTGGTGGACGCCCTCAACCGGATGGCTCCGGAAGGCTTGGACGAGCGCTGGCAGGAAGGGCGCCGACTCATCCGGGACAACGGCGTCACTTACAACGTCTACGGGGACCCGCGAAGCACGGAGCGCCCGTGGCCGCTCGATCCGGTTCCCTACCTGATCGACACCGCCGAGTGGACAGCCATCGAGGCGGCGATTGTGCAGCGTGCGACGCTGCTGAACACCATCCTGGGGGATCTTTATGGCTCGCAGCGGATCTTGCGCGAGCGCCGAATTCCTCCGGCGCTGATCTTCGAACATCCCAATTATTTCCGGGCTTGCCGCAATCTGCCGGTACCGAACGGCACGTGGCTCCACAACTACGCGGTGGATATCGCGCGGTCGCCAAACGGCAACTGGTGGGTACTGGCTGATCGGACTCAGGCACCGTCTGGGGCGGGCTATGCGCTCGAGAACCGGTTGGTTTCGCTCCGGGTGTTGCCGGAGGTGTTCGGATCTGAGAATGTACGCCGGTTGGCATCGTTCTTCCAGGCCTACCGGACATCGATGCGCGCGCTTGCTCCCCGCGTGGAAAATCCCCGCGTAGTGCTGCTGACGCCGGGTCCCTACAACGAAACGTATTTCGAGCACGCGTTTTTGGCCCGGTATTTGGGTTACACGCTGGTGGAAGGCGGGGATTTGACGGTCCGCAACAACCGCGTGTATTTGAAAACGCTGGGTGGGTTGTTGCCTGTGGATGTGATTGTGCGGCGGCAGGACGACGTTTGGTGCGATCCGTTGGCGTTGCGTCCGGATTCGATGCTGGGGGTCCCGGGCTTGGTGGAAGCGGCGTGGGCTGGCAATGTTGCGATCGCGAATGCTTTGGGGAGCGGGGTGCTCGAATCGGCGGCGTACTCGGCGTTCCTCCCGGCTCTTTCACGGCACATCCTTGGCGAAGACCTGAAGATGCCCAACATCGCCACTTGGTGGTGCGGCGATCCGGGCCCGCGGAAGTGGGTGGTCGACCACCTTTCGAATCTGGTGATCAAGCCGGCGTCGAGGGCGTTGCAGTTCGAGCCCGTGTTCGGTGCCTCGCTCTCGACGGCGGAGCGCAAGGCGTTGCTCGAAAAGATCGAGGCCAATCCGGGTGCCTACGTGGCGCAGGAGCAAGTGTCGCTTTCGATGACGCCGGTGGCGATCTTCCCAACCGAGGAATCGGCGGAAAGCCGCTTGGATGCCCGCCATTTGGTGCTTCGGGTGTTTGCGGTGGCGGCGAACGGGTCCTACATGGTGATGCCGGGCGGGTTGAGCCGGATCACATCGTCCATCGACAGCCTTGTGGTTTCGATGCAGCATGGCGGCGGCAGCAAGGACACTTGGGTGCTGGCGAATGCACCGGAGCCGGCGTTCAGCCTGCTGCGGACATCGTCGGCACCGCTGCCGGTGAGCCGGGCCACCTTCGATCTTCCGAGCCGGGTGGCGGACAACCTGTTCTGGCTGGGACGGTACCTGGAGCGTCTGGAGATGGCGGTGCGCACGGCGCGCGCGGTTCCTCCGAGGCTCTACCATGACCCGGACCCGGCAGGGCTGGGGGCAATTTCGGTATCGTGGCGCGTGCTCGCCGGTGGCGGCTGGCTTCGCACTGAGGATGGCCGGGTGCTGGCGGACGCAGAGTTTTCCCGCGTGAAGCCGGGCGAACGGGCCGAACTATTGGAGCGCGAGGTGCTGGACCTGCTGTGCGGCGAGGAGTCTCGGTTCGGCCTGAGGGCTGCCATGAAGGACATCCAGCATCTGGCATGGTTGCTGCGGGACGTGATCTCGGCCGATTCCTGGCGGGTGCTGAAGCAACTGGAACAGCAGTTTCTGGCGACTCCGCCGGAGGGTCCGCTGCTGGTGAGCTGGGCGCAGAACCTGCTCAACCATACGGTAATTTCACTATCGGCGTTCAGCGGCCTGATTTCGGAGAATATGACGCGCGGGAATGGGTGGCGCTTCCTCGACATGGGTCGCCGGTTGGAGCGGGCGCACCAGACTTTGCAGCTGGTCCGGAACGGGCTGGGTTTCGAGCCCGCGACCAACGAACATGCCTTGGCAGCGGTTTTGGAGGTGGCCGACAGCACCTTGACGTATCGCTCGCGCTACCTGAATTCGATGCAGGCGGATCTGGTGCTGGATCTGCTGCTGCTGGACGAGGGAAATCCGCGGTCGGCGGCCTTCCAATTGGCGCGGTTGAGGGAACACGTTGCGGATCTGCCGGAAAGCCGCCCGAGCACCGGCAATGCCCGCGAAGTGCGGCTGACGCTGGGGATGCTGGCGGCGGTGCAGACTTCGGAGGCGCATGAACTGGCCAAGGCCAACGACGAAGGGCATTTGAGTTTGCTGGATACGCTCACCGCCAAGTTGATTGCGGACCTGCTGATGCTGTCGGAGACCGTGACCCGGGTTTACTTCACGCATGCGATTGCATCGAGACAGTTGGCGTCCCGGTGAGGTTTTTCGTATGAAGATGTCCGCGCAGCACGTCACCACCTATCTGTACAGCGAGCCGGTTTCGATCTGCCATACGGAAGTGCACCTTTCCCCGCGCAACGTGCCGGGGCAGAAGTTGCTCTCGTTCGAGCTGGAGATTCGGCCCGAGCCGGACTTTCTGCATTCGCGGACGGACTATTTCGGGAACTCGACAACCTACTTCGCCATCCACGAGCCCCACCAAACGCTGACGGTGGAGGCTATGAGCGAGTTGGAGATCGAAATCGAGGAACCGCCTTGTCCGGAGCTGACGCCCGCTTGGGAGAGCGTGCGGGATCATGTTCGTGATGCGGTGGACGCGGAATGCTTTTTGGCGTCGGAATTCCTGTACCGGTCGCCGTTGATCGCGCATGGTTGCGGTACGGCGGCGGGGGCGAGCCGGGAATTCGCGGAGTATGCGAGGGGGTCGTTCGGGAAGGACCGTCCGGTGCAGGAGGCGGCGTTCGATTTGTGCCGGCGGATCTTCAAGGATTTTAAGTATGACCCCCGGGCGACCACGATTTCCACACCGGTCGCGGAAGTTTTGAAACTGCGCGCGGGTGTTTGCCAAGATTTCGCGCACGTGATGATCGCTTGCTTGCGAAGTATCGGGTTACCGGCCCGGTACGTGAGCGGGTATCTGAAGAGCGGGGAGAATACGCGCGGTGCTGAAGCCTCGCACGCGTGGTGTTCGGTGTTTTGCCCAGGTTTCGGATGGCTGGATTTCGACCCGACGAACGACACGATTCCGCACGGCGAGCACGTAACGTTGGCGTTTGGGCGGGATTATTCCGACGTGACGCCGGTAAAGGGCGTGGCGCTTGGCGGCGGTGAGCAGATCATCAATGTGAGTGTGGGGGTTGGCGAGCCGGGGAAGGCGCGGCGGAGTCCGCTGCCGAGACCTTCAGACGATCTGTCTTGACAGGATTCAAACAAGTGTTTTAATCTTGTGTTTTAGTGGCCACGCATTCTGAAGACGCCGCTCGGACCCGCTTGGTTGAGGCGGCGGGCGAGATATTTTCCGAGCAGGGGTACGAGTCGGCGACGATCCGGGAGATCTGCACGCGGGCAGGTGCCAACGTTGCATCGGTAAACTACCATTTCCGGGACAAACTGGGGCTGTATTCCGCAGTCATACGGTCACTGGTTCCCAATTCGGAGATGCCGAGTTCCGATTTCGGGGATCCCGAGGACGCGTTGCGCGCTTTCATTTCGGCAATGCTGGCCAGACTGGTGCTGGACGACCAGGGGCGGCAGTGGCACTTGCGGATCATGGTCCACGAATTGGCGCGGCCCAGCGAGGGTTTGCCTGTCATCGTCGAGGAGCTGATTGGCCCCCGGTACAGCCTGCTGCGCTCGATCATTTCGGCAATCGTCGGACTCCCTCCAGAAGACGACACCGTGCGGCTTTCCGCGCACAGCATCATCGGCCAGATTGCCCACTACATCCACGGGCGTCCCGTTCTGGGGCATGTTTGGCCGGATATGCGTTTCACGCCGGAGCAAGTGGCCCAAATCGCCGACCACATTTCCGAATTTTCGCTGGCAGGTCTGAGAAACATCGCAGGTGCAATCAAATCATGAGTGACTCCAAACCATCGCGTCCGAATCCCCTTCGCGTCCTGATTCCCCTGCTGCTGGTGGGCGGCATCGGGTTCGGCGTGTGGAAGAACTTCATCCAACAGCCGGCAGTGCCCGGAAACATTATCCAATTGACCGGGCGTGTGGAGGGTGACGATTCGTCCATCTCCCCGAAGGTGGCGGGCCGGATTGTGGATATCCGTTTCCGCGAAGGCGACCAAGTCAAGGCCGGCGATATCGTGGCAACGCTGGACGACACCCAGCTCCGCTCTCGGGTCGACCAGGCGCGTGCTGCCGTGGTGGAGGCCGAGGCGAGGGTCCGGCTGTCGCAGCAGCAGACAGCGATTTTCCAGGACCAGCTGCAGCAATCCGAATTGCAGACGGGCCAGTCCAAGTTGGATTCCGATGCGCGCGTTCGGCAGGCCGAGTCCGAGGTTTCGGCAGCGGAATCGCTGCTGGCGCAGCAGGAGGCCACGATGAAGTTGGCGGCGTACGACCGCGACGTCTACACGCGATTGGCCAAGGAGGGCGCGGTTTCGGAACGCCAGGGCAAGCAGGCGCAATCGACGGCGGACAGCCAGCAGGCGGCGGTGGATGCGGCCCGAAAGCGGGTGGAATCGGCCCGTCAGGCACTGAGCTTGGCACGGACCACAACCACGAACGCAGATATCCGCAGTTCACAATCGGCGGCGGTGCGGAAGCAAATTGCCCAGCAGCAGGCGCAAATCGCCACCTATTCCGCCGACGTGATGCGGTTGCGCGCGCAGCAGGCCGAGGCCGAGGCCAACTTGAAGGATTTGGTGGTGCTGGCTCCCTTCGACGGCACCGTGGTGACGCGGAGCGCCGAGCCGGGAGAAGTTGTCCAGGCGGGTACCTCCATCATTACCCTGCTGGATTTGAACCGCGTGTATTTGCGCGGTTTCGTGCCCGAGGGGGACGTCGGCAAAGTGAAGTTGGGACAGGTGGGGCGCGTCTTCCTCGACTCGGACGTGAGGAAGCCGCTGGAGGCGGTGGTTACGCGAATCGATCCGCAGGCCACGTTTACACCGGAGAATACCTACTTTCGGGACGAGCGTGTGAAGCAGGTGGTCGGGGTGAAGCTGCAAATGAAGACGGGGATTGGTTTCGCCAAGCCGGGGATGCCGGCGGATGCGGAAATTTTGGTGTCGGGGGATGTGTGGCCGCCGGTCACTCCCCGCAAATGACGCCGTCGCTATCTGGACGGGCGTCGGCAGCCGCCATTTCGGTCGTCGGGCTGAAGAAACGCTACGGCGCTGTTGAGGCCGTGCGGGGCATCGATTTCGAGGTTCCGAAGGGCGAAATCTTCGGGCTGATCGGGCCGGACGGTGCGGGGAAGACCACCACTTTCCAGATTTTGGCGGGCGTGATGGAGTCCACATCCGGCAAAGTGGAGATCTTCGGGGAAGCTGCGCGGGACGCCCGCGAGCATACCGGGTATCTCACGCAGGCCTTCAGCCTGTACCCGGATTTGACGGTTGCGGAGAACATCCAGTACATCGGCGACCTGAGGCGTGTTCCACAGAAGGAAATCGACGAGCGCGGGTACAAGTACCTCTCGATGTTCGACATGGACAGGTTCACGGACCGGCTTGCGGGACGGTTGAGCGGTGGGATGAAGCAGAAGCTGGCGCTGGCGTGCGCCTTGGTGGCCCAGCCGCAGGTGCTGCTGCTGGACGAGCCGACCACGGGCGTGGATCCGGTTTCGCGGCGCGAGTTTTGGGATACGCTGGCGCATTTGGCGGACGGCGGGTTGACGATCATGGTCGCGACGCCCTATTTGGACGAGGCCGAGCGTTGCCACAGGGTCGCGTTGATGCACTTGGGCGAGATCCGGGAGACCGGGACTCCAGCCGAACTTCGGGCGGGGCTGGGTGCCAAGCGGCTCGAAATCCATACGAGCAATCTGGCCAAGGCTGAGGAGATCCTTTCGCTTGAATCCGAACAGCACAACGAGATTCTGGATGTGCAGCGATTTGGGGACAGGTTGGATGTGATCGCGCCGGATCCGGTGCGGGGCAAGGCGATTGTGGAGGAGAAGCTAGGGGCTGCGGGACTGGCGTGCGACGTTTTCCGCATCGATCAGCCGACCTTGGAGAACACCTTCGTGGCGACACTGCGCGCCATCGGGCAGGATGTCCAGGCGAAACCGTATCCGGGTGTGCATCCGCACCAGGATTTGCGCGGACAAATCGCCATCAAGGCGACGAACCTGACGAAGCATTTCGGGGCGTTCACTGCAGTGAAGGACGTCAATATCACGGTCAAGTACGGCGAGATCTACGGGCTTCTGGGCGCGAACGGCGCGGGCAAGACCACCACGATCAAGATGCTTTGCGGTTTGTTGGGGCCGTCTTCTGGCGGGATGGAGCTGGCAGGGGAGTCCGGGAGTCTCAGGTCGCGGGCGGTTCGCGAGCGCATCGGCTACATGTCGCAGAAGTTTTCGCTCTACGACGACCTCTCGATCGACCAGAATTTGGATTTCTTCGGCGGCGTCTACGGGGTTCCGAAGGAGGAGCTGGCCGAGAAGAAGAAGTGGGTGATGGATTTTTCCGGCCTTACGGGCAAGGAGGACGTCGTCACCGGCAGTCTTCCGGGCGGTTGGAAGCAGCGCGTGGCTTTCGGCGCGTCCATCATGCACGAACCCAGCGTTCTGTTTCTGGATGAGCCGACGTCGGGCGTGGATCCGCTGGCGCGAAGGGCGTTCTGGCGCATGATCAACCAGTTGGCTGACCGGGGGACGGCAATCCTCGTTACCACCCACTACTTGGAGGAGGCAGAACAGTGCAACCGGCTCGGCTTCATGGTGGCGGGCGAACTGGTGGCGGAGGGCACGCCGCACAACGTCAAATCGGCGCAGGGCGGGCATCTGATCGAGCTGATTGTGGACCAGCCTCAGCGCGCTGCGGACTTGCTGCGAGCGCCGTTGAATGCAACGGGCGACCGGTGGCGGGTATCGCTCTTCGGCGACAGGCTGCACGTGATTACGGATCTGGATGCCGAAACCGGGAAGCGGCAAACAATGGCGACGCTGGCGGCCGCGGGAATCGGTGTGAGTGACGCGTACGAGGAGCCGTATTCGCTGGAAGACGTGTTCATCGTGGTGGTCGAGAAAGCCCGGAAGCTGGGCAAAGTGGGCAAGGAGGACTGATGCGGCGAATTTTCGCGCAGATGCGGAAGGAACTGATCCAGATCACGCGGGACAGGCTGGCGCTGACGCTTGCGCTGGTGCTGCCGATGATGCTGCTCCTGTTGCTGGGCAATGCGATTTCGCTTTCGGTGACCGATTTGCCGATTGCGGTGCAGGACATGGACGGGTCGGTGGAGTCACGGGCGCTGGCAGGGGCATACCGGAAGTCTTTGACGTTCCACGTGGTGGAGTGGCCGGTTTCGAAACCTCCGATGCGGGCGTTTCTGGAGAACAAGGCCCGCGGCGTCCTGGTGATTCCCGAACACTTTGGGCGGGACATGGCGCGGGGGCGGACGACGCCGGTGCAGCTGCTGGTGGATGCCACCGATGCCAACACGGCGAAGCTGATGAAGGCCTATGCGACGGAAGTGGCCGTAGCTTACGGGTCGCCGGACGGTACGCTGGACGGTGCCGCGGCTGTGAAGGCGGATATCCGGCTCTGGTTCAACCCGGGGCGGGTGTCCAACAAGTTTTATGGGCCGGGTATTTTCGTGCTGGGCCTCTCGATGTTCCCGCCGTTGCTTGCCGCGCTGGCGATGGCGCGCGAGGGCGAGCAGAAGACAATTTTGCAGGTCTACGTATCCAGCATTTCGGCGCACGAGTTCCTGCTGGGGAAGATTTTCGCGTTCATGACGATCGCTTTGATGGAGTGGACGCTGCTAATGACCCTGCTTTATACGCTTTTCGGACTGCGCCTGGTGGGGGACCCGACGCCGTTTTTCGTCGCGACGATTCTCTACACGTTCACGGTGGCGACCTTCGGGACCATGATCGGGGCGGCGATTCCGAGCCAGGCTGCGGCGATCCAAGCCGTGTCGCTGGGCGGATTCCTCCTCGTATTCCTGCTTTCGGGACTGATTTTCCCGGTGCAGAATATTCCGGCGTCGATCCGGTGGATTTCGTCATTGGTCTGGGGCCGGTATTACATGGAGATCGTCCGCGACGCGCTGTTGCAGGGCGGCGGTTGGCCCGCGATGTGGTACAAGGTCCTGATCATCGGGCTGATCGGGGCGTTTTTCTACTTCCGCACCTACCAGAAGATGAAAAGAATGCAGTTGTCGATATGAGCGAGGTCCTATGACGCTGGCGAATATTTTCGGACACCGTTTGGCGGCGCTCCTCCGCAAGGAGTTTGGGCAAATACGGCGCGACAGGCGCTTCGCGATTTCGCTGATTCTGCCGCCCACGCTGCAGTTGTTGTTGTTCGGCTTCGCGTTGAACGCGACTGTGGATCATCTGAAGCTGGGTATCCTGGATCTGAGCCAGACGCCGCAGAGTCGCGATCTAGTGGCGAATCTGACGGAAAGCGGTGCCTTTGTGCGCGGTGGGACGTATCTTTCGTCCACCTTGATGGGCAAGGATCTGGCTGAAGGAAAGCTGGATGCGGGATTGGTGATTCCGACGGACTTCAGCAAGGATCTGCAGCGCGGGCGGCAGACCTCTGTGCAGTTCCTGTTGAACGCGATGAATGCCAACACGGCCTCGATTGCGCAGGGTTATTCCGAAGGTGTTCTGCAGAACTGGAATGCGGAATTTTTGCGCGCAGGTGCGGTTCGCGGGCAGTTCCAGCGGTTGCCGGGTGCGGGGCCGACGAAGGGGCGGGTGGCGCTGGTTTCCACGTTTCTGTTCAATCCGGGGCTGATCAGCGAGTGGTATGTGGTGACGGGGACGTTCGGGCTATTGCTGGTCTTGAACGGGTCTTTGATCGCGTCGGCGTCGATGGTGAAGGAGCGGGAAGCGGGAACTGTGGAGCAGTTGCTGATGACCCCGGCGGGTACGGGAGAGATCATCGTGGCCAAGATTGCGCCCCTGTTCGTTTTTCTGTGCGCGATGGCGCTGTTCGCGACCATGCTGCTGAAAATCGTGTTCCAGATTCCGTTCCGGGGGAATGTGCTGCTGGTGTTGGTAGGGGCTGCGCTGTGTCTGCTGTGCGGGATTGGGATCGGGACCACGCTTTCGACGTTTTCGAAATCGGCGCAGCAGGCGCAGTTGATGGCATTTTTTGTGAATCCGCCCCTGTCCTCGTTTTCGGGCGCGCTGACTCCGGTGGAGGCGATGCCGAAGTGGATGCAGCCGGTGACGGTGATCAATCCAATCCGGCATTTTTCGTTGATTGCGAGGGGCGTGTTCCTGAAGGGGTCCGGTTTAGAGGTTCTGTGGCCGAACCTATTGATTCTGATGGCTCTTTCGTTGGTGTTGTTGACGGTGAGCGTGTGGCGGTTCCGGAAACAGTTGGGATGAAAAACATGAAGAAATCCAGCGTGTTGAGTTTCGTGCTTGGTTTGTGCCTGGTGGTTCCGGGATACGCCCAGTTGGGTGCTCCGGCGTCCGGTGGCGGTGGTTCGCAGGGGCTGCAGCTGCCGCTTTCGGGGCGCTCGGCGCAGGGCGGGTCGGCGACGGCTACCCAGACGGCGATTCCGGGTACCACCACCAGCGTGAATACGTTGAACATCGGGGTGTCGGTGCAGGGTCCGTATGCGGGGAGTACGACGACCGGCTCGGCCGCGTTTTCCGGGAAATTGACGTTGGCGGAAGCCGTGCAGCGGGCGTTGGCGCACAATATGGCTGCTACCGGGTTGGCCGGTGCGGTGCGGCAGGCACGGGGACAGGAGCGGAGTTCCCGTTCGGTGTTGATGCCGAATCTCAACGGGGCTGTTCGCGACAACTATTTCACCCAGGATCTACAGGCACTTGGGATTAAGATTCCGAATCTCCCGGCGGTGATCGGGCCGACGAATTACTTCGACTTGCGGGTAACGCTCACCCAGGGTTTGGCGGATCTGACGGCGATCAACAACCATCGGGCAACCCAGGAAATCGTGAAGGCGAACGAGCAAGCGGTAAAGGATGCCCGCGAGACCATCGTGCTGGCGACCGGCGGGGCATACCTGCAGGTGATCGCGGCCAAGGCGCGCGTGGAATCCGCGAAAGCGCAGTTGCAGACCGCGAAGGCGCTCTACGAGCAGACGAAACAGCGCCGGGAGGGAGGGTTGGTCGCTCAGATCGACGTCAACCGGAGCCTGGTGCAACAGAAGACCCAGACGCAGCGGATTGCGACTTTGGAGAACGATTTGGCCCGGCAGAAGATCAATTTGGCCCGCATCGCGGGGTTGCCGGCCAACGACCAGTACGATGTGCTGGATTCGTTCGACGATTCCCCGGCACCGCATTTGGCCGTGGAAGATGCGGTCAAGCAGGCGTTGGAGGCTCGGGAGGACTTGAAGTCAGCGGAATCGCAGGTGCGGGCGGCTGAACGGACACGGGCTGCTGCGAAGGCGGAACGCCTGCCCTCGATTGGGATTTCCGCCGATATCGGGGCGATTGGGCCGAGGGCGTCGCAGGTGGAGCATACGTATACCGTTGTCGGATCGATCCGGATTCCGATTTGGCAGGGGGGCAAGGCTGCGGGGGATCTGGAACAGGCCGAGGCTGTGCTGGGACAGCGGCGGGCGGAAGTGGACGACACGCGGGGGCGGATCGAGAGCGACGTGCGGAATGCGTTTCTCGACCTGCAGGCGGCGGCGAGCCAGTTGGAGCTGGCGAAACAGAACCAGGAACTGGCGCGGGAGACCCTCCGGTTGACCAAGACGAAGTTCGAGGCGGGGATCAGCGAGTCGCTGGAAGTGACCCAGTCAGAGGAGGCTGTGGCGTCTTCGGATCTGGACCGGATCACGTCCCTGTTTGCGTACAATTTGGCAAAGCTGAGCTTGGCGCGTGGGCTGGGGCAGGCTGAGGCGCGGTTAGGGGACTTTTTGAAGATTTCGGGGCGCTAATAGTCAATTGAGTCCGCCCATGCCCCATGCGTCGAGCGTGGTTTCCTTGCCGGTCAAGTCGCGGATTTTAAATTCCACCTTTTCGTCCCGGACTTCGACCCAGGCGTAGCCGAAAAACCAGCCGTCCTCATATTTGGCGCTGGCCCGGAGGTGACCGCCGGAACTTGGCATCGAAATGTAGTCGATGCCGTCCAGCTGGGCGTGCATCATGGCGTGGACATGGCCGGCGATTACGTAGCGGACGCCGTATTTTTTGGCTAGTTGGTGGAGTGGGAAATCGGGGTTGCCGAGGACGGCGTTGAAGAGCCAGAAGGGCCGGTGGGACACGATGATCTTCACTTTGGCGTCGGCGTGGTCTTGTAGGTCTTCGGTTGCGAACTTTAGTTCCTCTGCAGGGAGGGCGTCGGAGCGGGAGTTGTCGAGGACCGTCACGTGGACGGGACCTGCGTCGAAACTATAGTGGCGCGGGTGGTGGAGGTTCTTTTCGAACAGGGATTCGGAGGATGCCGACCAGATGTCGTGGTTGCCCGGAGGTGTGTGGAAGTCGATGGATTTCCATGGTTCCATGGATTTGGTCCAGTCCAGCCATTCGGCAGCGGCGGTTGTGTCCTTGCCGCCTTCGATCAGATCTCCCGTGCCCAGCACAAAGGCGGGTTGACGGGCCGCCACGGATTTCCAGACCTGTTCGTGGATTCCTGGTTCCGTGCTGCCGGTGCGGTCCCCGATCACGGCGAATTTGAACGGGTCGGACGGTTGGCTGGGCACCGCGAAGGCGACCACCGTACCACCGGCGGCGACCGCAACGTACTGCCGGTTGCCGACCAGATAGGTGATCGGCGAGGCCTTCCATTGAGCTCCGGTGTTGAAATGCCAAAGGGTCTTGCCCGATTTTGCGTCCACTGCCGCGAATGAGCCACCGGTTTCACCGTAGAACACCAATCCGCCCGCTGTGGAAAGAGCTCCAGAGTAATTCGATTCCGGGGGGCCGACCTGCGGCACTTCCCAGACGATCCTGCCGGTCTCGAAGTCGATGGCGCGCAGGAATTTTTCGGCCGGATCCTTGGGATCCCGGTATGGCTCGAAGCCGCCACTCGTCGTCTGCTGGTAAATATTGCAGTCCTCCACGGCCATGACATAGAACAAACGGTTGGCCTGGTGGAAAGCGGTGGAATACCAGTTGGTGGCGCCACGGACTGCCGGACACGTCTTGGTGCCGCGCTTGCCTGGTTGGTTGCCTTCCAGCAGGACGGGGCGTCCGTCGGTGCCGATCCCGCTTGCCCACGTGAGCTTCCGCACGAACGGCTTGCCGAGGAGAAATTCGCCCGTGACGCGGTCCAGAACATAGAAAAAGCCGTTCCGGTTGGCTTGGAGGAGGAGCTTGCGGTCGCGGCCCTGGAACTTGGCGTCGGTGAGGATGAAGGGCTCGTTGGCGTCCCAATCGTGGAGGTCGTGGGGGGTGAATTGGTAGTGCCAACGGAGTTGACCGGTTTTGGCGTCGAGGGCGACCACGCAGTCGGTATAAAGGTTGTCGCCGCCGCGCTCGTCGCCGTCGGTGTCGGGGTAGGGGTTGCCGGTGGGCCAGTAGAGGAGGCCTAGGGCGGGGTCGTAGGAACCCGTGGTCCAAGTGGCACCGCCGCCGGTTTCGATGGCATCGTTTTTGCCGGATTTGATCCAAGTGTCGGATTTGGGTTCGCCACGTTTGGGAACGGTCCAGAATCGCCAGACGCGTTCACCGGTGGTGGCTTTGTAGGCAGAAATGTAGCCGCGCAGGGGGCCATCTCCGCCTGCCACGCCGGTAATGACGAGGTCGCCGGCGATCAGCGGAGCACCGGTGGAGCCGAATGCACCCTTGCCCTCGCGGACGTCCACATCCCACATCAGGGCACCGGTGAGCCGGTTGATGCAGATCAGATGGGCGTCGTCTGTGGCGAAGAAGATACGGTCGCCCAGGAGGGCCGAGCCCCGGTTGGCACCTTTGGCGGCATCTCCAGCGATGTTCGGGCCGGCGTTGCGGGGGCGTACGTAGCACCAAATCTGCCGCCCTGTGCCGCCATCGAGGGCGCAGACGCGGTTGGGTGCCGTTAGATAGAGGATGCCTTCGGAAACCAGCGGCGTGGTTTCCAGGACTTGGTATTCGTTCGACCACGACCAGGCGAGCCGCATTTGGGCTACGTTGCCAGTATTGATCTGCTGGAGCGGGCTGTGGCGGTTGCCGCCGACCACGCCATTGTAGGTGGGCCATTCCCCGGGTGCCGGGTTGAGGATCGCATTGGTTGCAGCGGTTGGCACCGTGTCGACGTTCGAGGTAAGGGCTCCCACAGGAACTCCGCCGAGCCGGGAGAGGTACGCGATCAGGTCACGGCGTTCGGCGGCAGACGCGGAGAGTGCTGGCATGTAGGCGGTGGTTTCGCGCTCGACGCGGTCGTATTCGGTGTCGCCCAAAAGTTGGAGCCGCCCGTCAAATGTTTGGAGTTGAAGGTCATGCGCGCCCTGGGAGCGTGCGAAACCCCTCAATGCCTTTCCGTTCCTTAGGTGGACATTTACGACTCTCCACGATTCGTCGGGGCAGAAAGCCCATCCGGGGCAGGCGGCGGTGGAGTGGACCCCGAGGCGGGCGGTTGGGTTGTCCAAGGTTTCGCCCAAGTCGCGAAGCGTGAGTTCCTTGCCGACATTGGAAAGGTCCGGTCCGTTGACGCCACCCCGGCCGCGCACCATGTGGCAGGTTGCGCATCTTCCCGCGCCGAAGAAGAATCGGGACCCGCCATCGGGGTCGCCATCGGGTTGGACGTCGAAGGCCGAGGCGTTGAAGGCCCGGATGTGCTTCGCCAGAGGGCGGAGTTGGGCCTCGGGCAGGGGAAAGGCGGGCATGCCGCCGGTGGTGCCGGTACGGATCAGGTCGTGGATTTGATCCTCGGTGCGGCGACGCAGGGACCGGTTGTTGACCAAGGCTGGTCCACGGTCGGTGCCCGTTGCGGTTTCGCCATGGCAACCGGCGCAGAGCTGGGCAAATTGCCTTTCGGGTGTTTGGGCCGCGGCGTTCCAAATGGTGTTCGGGACTATTGCGAGCAGAAAAATCACAAACACGCGACCGGGCGCACGGGACGGCATATGGGGCAGTATATCGCCAGTACCCGGCGTACTGGTAGATTACGAATGTAAGGACTGGATGCGGATAGGGAACAGCCAAGTAGGGGATTTGGCAATAATTCGGTTGGAGGGTCGGATGGATGCAGCTTCCGAGCATGATTTCGATCGGGAATGCGTAGCCGTTCTGAAAAGCGGGGCAGGTCGTGTGGCCGTCGATTTGGCGGGATTGAGCTACATCAGTAGCGCTGGTGTTGGCGCGTTGCTGCGATTGTCGGGCTTGTTCCGTGATCGGAATGGGGAAGTTCTTCTTTGCGGTGCCAAAGGTGTTGTGAAATCCGTTTTGGAGATCACGCGCGTTTCGAGCCTGTTCCGGATGTGCGATTCCGTGGATGCGGCGCTGGGCGAGCTGGGCCTGACGCCCGGAATCGCTTAGCCATGCCAGTAGCGGACTCCATTTGGGGAATTGCAGCAGGGGTACTTCCCGTCTTGGCGTTCCTCGGGGCATTGGCGGCGCTCGACACGTTCAAACTCGTGCGGATTGGCCGGATCGCCACGGCATTGGCCTGCGGCGGGGCAGCTGCGCTGATTGCCTTGGCGATCAACTCCCTCTTCTTTGACAATCTGGAGGCGAGTTTCGACACCAACTACGCTCAATTCGGAGCGCCATGGGTGGAGGAGCTGCTGAAAGCTGCTTGGGTGGTGTATCTGGTGCGGTCGGAAAAGGTCGGCTTCATGGTGGATTCGGCGATTTGCGGTTTTGCAACCGGTGCCGGTTTCGCGCTGATCGAGAATCTTTCCTACTGGGAACAGTGGGGCGGCGACGGGCTCACCGTGTGGCTTCTGAGGGGTTTCGGCACCGCCGTGATGCATGGGGGAACAACCGCGATCGTCGGCGTGGTCGCGGTCGAGCTGCAACGTCGGGGTACGGTCCGGGCTTTCGTGCCGGGAGTATTACTGGCCGTTGCCATCCACACCGGCTGGGATGTTGCCTTGCTTTCTCCGTTGCAGGCGAGTTTGGTGGTGGTGCTGGGCCTGCCACCG
>CAIYDY010000144.1 GCA_903925015.1 uncultured Acidobacteriia bacterium | reverse complement strand
GGGAACTGGATCCGGGTCCGGCCGTCGGCAGCCAAAGTCTTCGGATCATAGACCGGCACGACTTTTCCAGCGGCGAGGGTCTGCGAGAAATCGCCCGCCTTCTGGATTTCGGTCGGGACAAGGAAGCTGGAACCGGTGCCCTGCGACGAGAGCGTCACGTTGAAATCCACGAAAAAGAAGGTCTTGTTGCGCCCGTTGTAAACGTGGGGGATGACGGCGGGTCCGCCGATGGTGAAGCCGGGGTCGTTCTGGACGTACTTCGTCGCGCTGTTCAACGGCGAGAAGAAATCCCGCCCGTTCAGCACCCGGTTGCGGAACAAATCATAGGCACTGCCATGCAGAATGTTCGAGCCCGCCTTGGAGGTCGCAATCATCACCCCGCCGCCGGTATGACCATATTCGGCAGAAAACGGGGTCGTGATGACTTTGAACTCCTCGATGGAGTCCGGACTCGGGGTGATCGTGTAGGTTTCGTCGGACGGATTGGTGCTGGGAATACCGTCCACCAGAATTTCGTTTGTTACACGCCGTCCACCGGCAAAACTAAACCCGTTGATATTCGTGTATGTATTTCCGTTGGTGGTGACGCCCGGCACCAGCTTCGCCAGCAGGAACGGCGACCGGCCGCGCCCCGAAGTGGCCAGCTGCGGCAGTTCCACCAGCTGCTCGGAATTGACCACATGGCCGATCTCCGGCGAAACATAGTTCACTTGGGCACCGGAGGCCGTCACTTGCACCACCTCCGTCACCTGTCCGACTTCCAACGTCGGATCCACCCGGCGCTGCTGGTTGATCTGCAATTCGACCCCCGTCTCCACATGCTCCTTGAAACCGGCGGCCTTGAACGCGATGCGCCAAGTACCGGGTTTCAGGTAGGAAACCGTGTAGTCGCCCGAGTCGTTCGACACCGTCTTGATGGCGGTGTTGGTGGATTCCTCGGTCGCCACAATCTGCGTCTTGGGCACGGCAAGACCGCTGCTGTCGGAGACCTTTCCGCTGATCGACCCGGTGAAGGTCTGGGCGGAAAGGGCCGACACGAGTGCTAGAGCTACGAATGTCAATCGGGTAGTCATGGATGGGTCAGTCCTTGTTCACTTAAAACCGGTAGCGGATGGCAACCTGGACAACCCTGGGGTCGCCAGCCGAAGTGATTTGACCGAAGCTGGAACTGCCGAACGTAGCCGCGGGATTGCCGAAGTTGACAGTGTTGAAAGCGTTGAACGCCTCCAACCGCAGGTCCAAGGCCGTCCGCTCGGTCACCGCGAAGCGCTTCACCAAGCTCAGATTCAACTGGAACGCCTTCGGACCCAGCGCCACGTTGCGACTGGCATTACCTGCCGTATTCACTGTCTGGACCGAGAACGCCGCCGGATTCAGGTAGGCGAGGCGGTTGACCTTAGGATCGGCACCAGTGTTGGTGACGCCGGTTCCGGTTCGATTCGGGCGCAGCCCGCCGCCGTTGCGGCTGAAGAAACGGTATGTCTGGTTGGTGTTGGGATCAGTGCCGCTGGTGGCCAAGCTCACATTCACCGGCAAACCCGTCCGCGTCGTCAGGATGTTGGAAAGCTGCCAGCCGCCCAGGAATCCGTCCACGACCTGGTTCCAGTGAGACCCAAACTGGCGACCTTTGCCGAACGGCAGTTCATACACATTCGACCACGTCGCGCGGTGGCGTGCAGT
>CAIYDY010000143.1 GCA_903925015.1 uncultured Acidobacteriia bacterium | reverse complement strand
CGCCAACCGCAATTTTTCCCCCGCGCACGACGGTAGCCGGACATCGGCCAACATCGACCGCATCGCGGCCACCACCTCCGGCGACCGGTCGCCGCGAAGCGCATGGCACGCCTCGTTGCGTTGAGTGGTGTTCAAACGGGAGTCGTTGAACCGATCCAAGTCCCCCGCCAAGGCGGGCAGCACGCAAAGAACCATGAAAATCGCAACCCGCATTTAGGAAAGCTCCTTTACATCAAACGCCGGGTTCAATTCGCGCGCCTTCCGGAACAGTTCCTGGGCTTCCTTGGCGTGTCCAAGGGCCTGTTCGATCAGGCTGGCATGGTAGTAGAACGCGGCCTCGGGAGTCTTCAGTTTCATGGCCTTGGCCATCGCCTCCGCCGCTTCCCCATGCTTCCCGTTCTTGTAGAGCGCCCAGGCAAGCGCATCGTAAGTATAGATATCCCGCCGGACCTCCAATTCATTCTGCGCCAGTTCCAGCGCGCGGGGCAGATTCCAGTCATGGTCGGCATAGATCATAGCGATGTTGCGGTTGGCCTTCTCCTGCGCCGCTTGTCCGACTTGGTCGATCACCATGACCATTTCCCTCTGCTTGGCCGCTTCCTTGGTGTCTCCTGCGGCGGTGTAATAGTCGTACAGCGCGGCTGCATAGTCGGGCAGGGGAGTGGCCTGTTTTGCCCGCAGCATCCACGAAATCGCCCCCTTCCAATCCTTCTGGGCGGCATGGACCTGCGCAACACCCGCCAGCGCCGGATGGTAATTCGGAAAACGGCGCAACGCGGACTGGAACGCATCGCCGGACTCCTTCAACTTGCCGGTCTTCAGCAGGATTTTTCCCAGTTCCACCTCGCACCAGGCAGTGTTCTCGGCCATCGGGCTGCCTGCGGAAATCGCCATCTTCATGATCTTGACGGCATTCTCGGGGTCGTTGTAGAGAAACCGGAAGTACGCGGCACGGTTGTAGCTGGAAAGGTCGGGCCGGATGTTCACCATCTTCTGGATTGCCTCGGCGGCACCCTCGTAGTCTCCCAGCTCCGTCAAAGCATCCCCCAGCGTGCCCCAGTTCCAGGAATCATTCGGAGCCGAAGCCGTTAGCTTCCGGGAGTATTCCGCAGCGAGCCTGAACTCGTGGCGCTCCAACGCAATCTCCGTCCTCAGCCGCATGGCCTCGTAATTCTTGGCGTCCACAGCCAAAACCCCGGCCAGAATCTGCGACGCGCGTTCCAAATAGCTGAAATCCACCGTCTCGCGGACTTTCTGGATGTACGACCCCGCCAGTAGATTGCGGTAATGCAGTACGTCCGGCTGGGCTTTCACCAAAGTTTCATACATCGAAATATGCTCGTCGGTCTTCAACGACGACGTTGATTCGGTCAGCATCCTGTCTTGGAACGCTTGCGCGAGGCGGTCGGCCCCGGAGCGGGTCTGGCCATAAAGGCTTGCGGCAACGAGAAGTAGAAATGCGGTTTTCATGGAGTCTCCTGCGATTCGCTCAAGGAATGCGGGGACTGGCCGTTTCGAGCCCGTCCCCGCGGTCAAACTACTGTCCAGTCGCCATACCCCGGCCGTTGGTGCCCTCAATCTGGCTATGCTTGTAGCCGGCGTGGGGTGCCGCGTGGAAGGGGAACTTCGCCTGCAGGGGAACGTCGTTCGAGTTCACACCGTCGCCCAACTGGTTGTTGGGAGCGTTGCCGTAACCCGGAACCAGCACTCCGGCCAAGGCGCGGAAGCCGATATCGACAACGTCGTCGATCGGGCGGCGCCCACCGAACGGCCAGCCAGCGTTGTCGCCAGCCAACGGTCCCAGGCGGTTTTGGCTCGCCATCGGTGTCGGGGCGATCGTCAGGTCGATCCGGTTGATATCCGGGATGAAAACACCCATCAGATCCGTGCGGGGAGCTGGCGGAACCTTCAGTCCGAAAACGCCGTTCAGGATGCCGCTGGCGAAGAAGGGGTCGCCGATGAACTGAGCGAACTGCTTGTCGTTGGCCGGATCGCTGCGGTTCCAGTAGTCCTTCATCGGAAGCGGAATCAGTGCTTCCACCGTCAGCGGGTTGCCGACGCGGTCCACCTGCACGTAGTTGCCGTAGAAAACCGGATCGGACGGACTCGGGCGGACGGTCACGATCTGGCGGTGCGTCGATGCCCAGACACCGACCTTGGCGTTCGCGGCCTTCGGATCGGTCGGCGTCGAACCATCGGCAGTCAGGAAGGAGATCGGCACCTCCACCGCGATCAGGCTGATGTTGTAGCCCGCAAAGCCGTCCACTGCGGCCGGTGCGGCCGCGCCATTGCCGGTATCGGCGGCACCCGCAAGAACCGGGGCCGGGGACCGGAAGTTCAAAGTGTCGAACGTGGCACCGCTATCGAAATAGAACGCGTCGTCGCGCGGACCGGCAAACACCCGCATCCCGTTGGCGAGCGTGAACACGGAGGGTTGGCCGAAGGTCGCCTCATAGTTCGGCGTCGATTTCGGCCCGAGGTTTGGCGGCGCAACCGACAGCGGGTGGCCGTTGGCGTCCGTGCTGATGTAGGTCGCCTGGCCCGTCTTCAGGTTGCGGATCACCACAGTATAGGTCTGGTACAGGAAGATGCCGGGGTCGTCGATGCCCTTCATCGCGCCGAAATACGACACGAAGGTGGGGTTGGGGCGGAGTTGGGTCTGGAAAACGAGGTCCACCTGGATATCGGGGTTGCCGTCCAAGCCCCTTGAGTTGTTGACGTTGAATCGGTACAGCACGCTGTCCGAAAACTTGTAGTAGCTGGGACCATTGTCCGGATTCTGGAATCCCTGCACGCTCATGCTCATCACAACGCGGTCGGACTTGCCCTGTTCGTAACTGCGGAACACGTACAGGTCATTCAGATTCGCGGTCTGGTCTTCGAGCAAAAGCGGGCCGTTGCGGTGGCTGGCGGCGAAAACCGGTGCGCAGGCCAGAACGGCGAGGGCGGCGGTACGCCGGACGTTTAAGAACATAAAAGCTCTTTCTCCTTTTTCTTCAGCGGCCCGCTTGTCGCTGTGCGGTCCGCCTTCAGCACTGTGTACGGTGGGGTTGGCGGAACGGATTTAAGGATCGAAAGAAAATTCTTGGCGAAAATTCAAATCCAACGCCCCTCCCGCACTCGTACTGCATGGTGATACGATTTTCAAAATCGTGATACAGTAAAGGAAGGTAGCCATGTTCCGAGACCTTAGTGCCCTCGTGTTTGCCTTGGCTGCAGCGGCAATCCCCGTCGCCGCTCAGAAGCCGGAAATCGCCGGAGTCGTGATGGACCTGCAAGGTGCCGCCGTCTCCAACGCAGCCGTCCATTTGAGGGGGAGCACGGGCGAAATCGGTTTGGCTAGGACCGACGCGGCTGGCCGGTTCCGCTTCCAAGGGCTTCCCGCTGGAACCTATCAGGTCGCTGCCGACGCCCTTGGTTTTGAGCCGGTCTCGCGTGACCTCGAATTCCCCGCGCAAGGCAACGTCGACCTCCGATTCATCCGCATCCAGGCCCGTACCCAAAGCCTCGTAGTTACCGGCAGGACGATCGAGCCAACCATCGACCTCCGCAACTCCGAAGTCTTTAACCGGACCCTATTCACGCGCGACGACCAAGTCTTCCAGCAACTGAATGCAGGTATCAACGCCGGACAGCACGAGGGCGGCGGAAAATCGCTCGAAATCCGCCGTTTCGGGTTCAACCTGGACCACGGAGGCGTCAATGGCGGCCTCAAGGTGCTCCTCGACGACGTCCAGCAGAACCAAGGCACCCAAGGGCACGGCCAAGGCTATCTGGGGGCGCTCAAGGCACTCAGCCCGGAACTGATTCAGGAGGTGACCGTTGTCAATGGCCCCTTTAGTCCCGAATACGGCGATTTCAGCGGCCTCGGAGTGGTGCACATCAAACAGCGGGAGTCGCTGCCGGACCAGTACACGGTCAAATTCGAGGCCGGGCGGTTCAACGCCAAGCGCGGCTTCATTGGCTACAGCCCAGATTCCACCAAGCTCGATTCCTACGTTGCCTATGATGGCTCCTACACCGACGGGCCGTTCCTGAGCCCGGGCCGCTACCGCCGCGACAACATCAATACCAACCTGACGCGGGCCGTCGGGCAAGACCGTAAGGCCGGGCTCCGATTCATCTTCGGGCGCAATAATTTCGACTCGTCCGGGCAACTCCCGCTGGATCTTGTCGCGGCTGGCAGCTTGGACCGCTTCGGCTACATCGACCCCACCGACGGCGGTCGCGTCCGACTGGGCACATTGTCGGCCTACTTCAGCCAGTCCGGCAATGACGGCTCCACATTCCGGGCCGACGCGTTCCTCGGGCGCTCCCTGTTCGATCTTTACTCGAATTTCACCTACTACCTGGCCGATCCCGTCACCGGCGACGCCTTCCAGCAGCACGACTCCAGGCTCCAGGAGGGTGCCAACGTCCGCTATTCCCGGCCCCACCATTTCGGAACGGTGCTTGCGAACTTCACCGCCGGAAGCAACTTCCACGACAACCAGATCAACGTCGGCCTCTACCCCCGCGACGGGCGCACCCCCACTGGTGTGACCACCCGCGCCCACGCCCACGTCACCAATGAAGCCGGCTACGCCCAGGAATCCGTTCAACTGTTGGGTGGGCGGTTGCTGCTGGGCGGCGGTGTCCGCTTCGATGAATTCCGGTACGCGGTCACGGATCTTGTCGATCCGACCTCGGGCGGAACCCGCAATGCCGGGCGCTGGCAGGGCAAGGCAAACGCGGCGTTTACGCCCTCAAAGCGTGTCCCGGTCACCTTGCACGCCAATTACGGCCGTGGAATCAATAGTGTGGACGCCCGCGGTGTGGTGCAGAACCCCGCCCAGCCCCGGATCGCCGTCACCGATTTCTACCAGGTTGGCACCGCATCCAACTTCGGACACTTCTCCCTCAGCGCCGACGCATTCCTGATCGACCACTCGAACGAGCAGGTCTACATTCCCGACGATGGCAGCTTCGAGTTCAAAGGTCCCAGCCGCGCCTACGGTTTCGAGACCAAGGCGTCCATGGAACTCACCCACCACCTGTCGCTCAACGGTGGCATCACGAAGGTATCCAACGCCTTCTTCCGCGGCGGCCCGGAACGCATCTACGTCGATTCAGCCCCGCATTTTGTTGCCAATGCCGCGTTGACGCTTGCCGGATGGCACAACTGGAGCGGCTCGGCGAGAATGCGTGCGATCAACCATTACCGACTCGACGGCGGGGAGGCCTCCATTGTCGCCAGTGGACACACGGTTTTCGACCTTGGTGCCTCCCGCCGGATCAACCGGCATCTGGATTTGAACCTGAGCGTGGACAATGCGGGAAACCGCGCGTATTACGAAACACAGAACTACTTCGAATCGCGCGTATCGCCCACGGCTCCGGTAGTGGCGCGAATCCATGGGACCCCTGGCTACCCCCTAACCGTCGCCGGGGGTGTCACGTTCCGCTTCGGAGGAAAGTAGTCAGCGCAGCTGAAAGGATGCGATTGATCCCTTGGGGCCAACCGCCCAGGCCGATCCGTCCGGCGCAACGGATATCGCGTTATAAGCCTTCGAGTCAAAAGTACGCCAATTCGCGCCGCCGTCACCCGAAATGTCCGACCCGGACGTCCCGGTCGTGATCCAAATCTTGGCCTTGGCCATGTACGCAACCGAGGAGCGGTATCCGGCGGGTGGTGTTCCCTTGCTTGCCAGCCAGGTGCGACCGCCGTCGCTCGTCAGCGCAATGTTGCCGTCCGTTTCTGCAGCCTTGGTGTACTCGCCGCCGACCACAATGCCATGCCGACGGTCGGAAAACGCTATGGAAAAAATGCCGGCACTGGAGGAATCCTTGCGGATCGGTGTGTCCACAACCTTCCAGGTACTGCCGGAATCGCTGGAAAGGTAGACACGGCCGGTCCCCTTGCCACCTGTGGCGATCCGAACGTTCTTTCCGTCCAGCGAGATGCAGGAATTGCTCGCGGCGAAGCCGCCCTCGCCCGCGACGGCAGCGGGTAGTGCCACCCGGCTCCAATGGCTGCCGCCGTCCGAAGTCCGGAACAGCGTCATCTGCCCGCCAACCTGGTCCCCCATCAACAGACCGTGCTTGCGGTCCGCGAATGCGATGGAGTCGAAGAACCCGGTGGCATCGGGATTTTGGAATAACAGCTTCCAAGTCTTGCCCGCGTCCCCGGTCGCGTAAATCTTGGATTTGTCGCCGGGCCCGCTGCTCATCAACACGGCGGATTTCGCGTCAAACGCCCGGATCCCGCGGAAGTCCAAGCCGTCCGCACCCGGCACGGACCCCGTCTGCCAAGTTGCGCCGCCGTCGGTAGTCCGCAGCCAAGTCCCAACCGTGCCGCTGCCCCAGACCACACCTCCGCCCACAGCGCTTACCCCGCGCAGTGACGACGTGCTTCCACTCTGCTGCGGTATCCACGTCTGGCCGAGGCAAACGGCACAACCAAGCAGGAGCAAAAGTCCGGTCTTCATCATGAAATACCCCTAGTAGAAGCTTTGCCGGTGCTTCTTTGCCTCGTCCAAACGCTTGCAGGCTTCCGCATAGCGGGCCATTTCGTCCTCGTCGGGCTTGTTCGGAGCCTTGATGGCGCTGTGCGCCTCCTTGTGCTCCAGCACGGCGGCTTTCAATTCGGCGCCTGCCTTCTCGAAAGCTTCACTCATGGCATTCACCCTACCACACGCTGCGATACCACACGGAAGACCTCGGCCCGCCCGGGCCGGATTACGCCGCGACCGACTTCGAGACCTTGGACTTTTTCACTGGCTCGGCCACTTCGGCAGTGGGCTCTTCCCCGGCGATCCCTTCGCCGGTTCCTTCCGCAGCCGCACGCTTCCGCGCCTCCACCATCCATGCTGGTGGACGCCCACGCCGACGCCCCGCCTGAGCAGCGCCCAACCGCTCCAAAGCCATGATTGTTTCTTCAATTGTCTGCCGTTGCTCCCGCAGATCGGCCAGAACCTTCGTCACGTCCATTTTGCTTCCACTCCGTCCCTTGTATCCCACATTTCAGTCCTGTTCCGAATCCAGAACGAAACAGCCTGAAATGGCTCTCTTCACTACGAGTTATATCGCAACACGCAGAGGGTTTGCAATGGGTTTTGTTCCATTTTCGGAACCGAAGTGGGCCTGAAGCGCAAAAAAGTACCAAGCCTGTCCGTGAGGGACTTGCCGGTACTTTTTTGTGGAGAGTGCTCCTAGGATTTATACGGATGAACTTCTGCCGCGCCAGTAAAAATAGAACGGTAATCCGAGTGCCATCAGCCCGATTCCCGCCAGCGCCTGCACCGGCTTGTCAATCAGTGTGCGGACTTCCAGGATTGCCGCCCCCACAAGGAACAGGGCCGGAACCACCGGGTATCCGAGCGTCCTGTAGGGGCGCGGCAGGTCTGGACGCTTGCGGCGCAGGACAAATACGGAGGCCGTCGCCATCGCATACAGAATCCAGCTGCCGAAGATCACGAAGTTGAAAAGATCGTCGTACTTGCCGGAAAGCACTAAAATGCTCGACCAGATCGTCATCAGAATAATCGACACGCCGGGGGTGTGGTAGGTCGGATGTACCCGCGCCACCGCCGGAAAGAACAGGCCGTCTTTGGCAGCTGCATAGGGAACCCGCGCGCCGGTAAGGATCGATCCATTCAAAGCCGCAAAGATCGAAATCATTGCCGCAATCGAAACTGCGGCCGCTCCCGCCGGCCCTTGGATTCGCTGCATCATTTCCGCAGCGACCAGCTTGTGTCCCGCCACGTCCGCAGGCGTCAGTACGCGGAAATAGGCCCAGTTGGCCATCATGTAAATCACGATTACCGCCATGGTTCCGCCGATCAGCGCCAACGGCAGGTTCCGCTTGGGGTCGCGGATCTCGCTCGCCACCATCCCGACGTTGTTCCACCCGTCATAGGCCCACAATGCGGCCACCAGCGCGGCAATGAAGCCAGTCTGGATGGGCGGGGTCGGCACCGGGGCCGACGGGCCCTCCACCGGATGTCCGTAGAACAGGCCGGCAGCGATCACGAAGGCGATCAGTGCTACTTTCACCAGCGTCACCACAATCTGCACGTTGCCGCCGACTTTGACACCTACGTAGTTCACCGCTCCCAGCGCCAGAATCAGGCCCATGGCGAAAATCTGGCCGTATTTGATCTGGAACGGCCCAACCGCGAACCACACCACCTCGAACTGCGGCAGGAAGTGGGCTGTGTATTCGAAAAAGGCCGTCGCCAGCGTGGCGATCGAGCCGCTCTTGGCCACCGAGAGCTGGGTCCAGCTGTAGATGTAGCCCCACATCGGGCCGTAGGCCTCCGTCAAGTAGACGTACTCACCGCCCGCGCCCGGCATCGCCGCCGCGAGCTCCGCGTACGTCAAAGCGCCCGCCAGCGACAATGCCCCGCCCACAATCCAAACGAGGAACACCATCGGCACCGAGCCGACATTCTGCACCATCGCCTGCGGGACTCGGAAGATGCCGCTCCCGATCACCGTTCCCACCACGATGGCGAGCGCCGCCGCCAAACCCAAATCGCGCCGCAGTTCCGTCATTTGTCAGATTTCCTCTCCGTTGCCACAAACCCAGTCCCCAGGAAGGAGGCCAAGTACCCCACTCCGAACGTCGTCGCCGATCCAATCGGCACCCACCACGTGAACGTGATCTTGGTGCCGAATTTCACCCCCAGCATCACCACTGCTCCAGCCAGCACTCCTGCGATCGCGGCCTTTTCGCCCGGACGCTTCGTCAGCACTCCCAGCAAGAACACCCCCAGCAGGATTCCCAGCGTTACCGAGGCGATCGACAGGCCCGATTCCAGCACCGAGCCCCACTGGCTCGCAAACAGTGCGATCCCGGCCAGCACCAGTGCCCAAGCAATTGTGGAAACCTTCGAAACCCGCAGGTAGTGCTCCGGCGAATGCCGTCCGTCCGTCAGAGGCCGGTAAAAATCCACCACGGTGGCCGACGCCAGCGAATTCAACGCAGCCGAAAGATTCGCCATCGCCGCCGCGATGATCGCGGCCATCGCCAGCCCCGCAATACCGGTGGGTAGCGATTCCCAGATGAATGCCGGGTACAACCGATCCTCGGGACCCACGATGGGCTTGCCCTCGCGAAGCACCCAGAGCAGCACCCCGATGGTCAGGAACAAGGTGAACTGGATGAAAATGGCGATCCAGCTGGTAAACAGCGCCAAACGGCTCTGCGACTCGTTCTTGGCGCTGAGCAGCCGCTGGACTACCAGTTGGTCCGTGCCGTGGCTCGCCGTGGTCAGGAAGCAGCCGCCGATGATCCCCGCCCAAAACGTGTACGGGGCCGTCCACGACCATTGAAAATCAAAGACGCGGAACTTCCCAGCCGCCGAAGCCACCTCGAATGCATGCGGCAAGCCGCCCGGAATCTTGTTCGCCAGCACGATGAAGCTGGCCACCGCTCCCAGCACATACGTGAACATCTGGATGACGTCGGTCCAGATCACGGCCGTCATCCCGCCCTCGAATGTGTAAAAAAGCGTCAATAGCAGAATCAGGCCTATCGAGAGCATGTCGCCGGTCCGGCCAAGACCGGTCACGCCGAGCAGAATCGACACCACAATCGAGATCGCGAAGACCCGCACGCCCTCGGCAAGCGAGCGCGTCACCAGGAAGATCGCCGATGTCACCTTGCGCACGTTGGGGCCGAACCGCCGCTGCATCAATTCGTAGGCAGTGAACATCTCGCCCTTGAAGTACTGCGGCAGGAAGATGGTGGAGATCGCCACGCGCGCCAGCAGGTACCCAAACACCAATTGCAGGAACACGAGGCTGCCGGAATAGGCGCGCGGCGGGGTACCAATAATGGTGAGCGTGCTGGTCTCAGCCGACACAATGGACAGCGCGATTGCCCACCAGGGAACCGTTCGTCCCCCGAGGAAATACTCCTTCAGAGACGTCTGCTTCTCCTTGAAGCGGGAGCCGAACCACGTAACGCCGGCAAGCCAGGCGAGGATGACTGCAAGATCGATGGGACGCAAGGGGCTTGCGCGATTGTAACAAGAAACTCCTGCACCTGCGCGGGAACCGGCAGGGACCACCCGGCGTCCACCCTGTTTCAGGGCCGCGAACTGCGCCAGCCGCGATCATTTATTGATCCGGGGCGCACTGATTCGCTATACTCCGCTTTTGCGGACCCGCATGCGATATTCTCTGAAGAACGGCCCCGGAAGTTTCGGCGGTCCATATTTCAGCGTTTTGGCATCAGCGGTAGGCACTAGATAACAGGCGGGAGGCAACGTAACGTGTATCACTTCTTCAGCAAATCGGTTTCCAATAGATTGACCAAGGCGCCAGCTGGTTTCGGAAAGGCCGCAGCCACGGTCGCCATCGGGGTCTTGTTGGCGACCGCGGGCATTCCGTCGCGGGCGTGGGCTCAGGCCAGCCCCTACAAGGACCAGGGCGAAATTGACGTCGCCACGGCTGCCCAGAATGAAAAGGACCTCCAGAAGAAGCTGGACAAGCTGAAGGAATGGGAACAAAAGTATCCCGATAGCCAGCTCAAGAGCGCCCGCGTCCTGATGCAGGCCGGTGCCCTCCACGATCTCGCCATGGGTGCCTACGGCAAGACCTCGCCCGCTGAACTCTTGGATTCCGCCCAGAAGGCCGGCCAGCAACTGGCCGACAACATGGACAACTACTTCTCGGCCGCCAACAAGCCCGCGCAGATGGACGACAAGGGCTGGGCCGGCGCGAAGAGTTCCTACGACCTCCAGACGCACTCCGTGCTCGGCTGGATCGCCTACACCAAGAAGCAGAACCCCGTTGCCGAAGCCGAATTCAAGAAGGTGCTCGCGCTCGACCCCCAGGCTGCGCAGGTTTCCTACTGGCTGGGCAGCGTCATCATCCGCCAAGGCGACGTGAAGCGCTACTCCGAGGCGCTTTACAGCATCGCCCGCGCCGTCACTGTAACCGGACCCGAGGCCCTGCCCGCCGCCAACAAAACCGCGGGTGAGGAATACCTGAAGAAGGCCTACGTCGGCTACCATGGCGACGACAGCGGTCTGGACCAGCTGAAGGCCGCCACCGCCGCCGGCCCCATCGCCCCGGCCGATTTCCACATCAAGAGCGTCACCGAAATCGAAGAGGAGAAGTACAAGGATCAGGCCGCATACTGCGAAGCACACAAGGATGTCTGCCTGTGGCGCCAAATCCGCACCTCGCTCACCGGCGATGCCGCCTACTTCGACCAAGTGAAGGAAACCCAGATTCCCCCGGACGCCATCGGCATGTTCAAGGCCAAGGTCGTCTCGATCACCGACAAGGACATCGTGGTGAACGTCGACAACGCGGGCGGCGACGCAACCCTGAAGTTCGGCAAGACCGTCAACGCCAAGGTTGTCAACGTTGGCGACTCGATCGAATTCAAGGGTGAAGTGGCCTCGTTCAACAAGGACCCCTACATGTTGAGCCTGACCATCGACGCTCCCACGGAATCCGTGAAGGGTCTCCCTGACAACGCCTTCACCGGCCCGGCCGCTGCCAAGAAGGCCGCCCCGAAGAAGACCGCCCCCAAGGCCGCTCCGAAAAAGAAGTAGTTCGGACCGGAGTGAATCCACAAGACGCCGCCAAGTGCTCCCCGCCGAGCCTTGGCGGCGTTTCTGCGTTCTCTGAGCCAACTGGAGATCCCAGAGCTTTGGCCGCGTATGAGAAGACAGAACCGCCCGAAGTATTGGAGTCCGGCCAACAGGCTGCCTCCGAATTCCTCGCGCAACTCGACCGGTATCCTGCGGATACCGGTCGATGCGCGATGGAAATTCAGGCTCACGCCGTGTTGGGCTGGATTGCACACAGCCGCCGTGACGCTTCATCGGCCGAGCGTGAGTTTCGCCGGGTAGTCACATTGGATCCATCCCATGCGGCGGCCTATCGTCTACTCGGACAGAGCATCATTCGGCAACAGAACGTTGCCAGATATTCGGAGGCCGTTTTCTTTGTCGCCCGTGCGGTGATAATTACGGGTGCGGGTGCCCTGCCACCGGATGTATTGGCTTCCTGCATTCTTACGCCTCGGGCGTTACCACGCTCGCCGATGTGGCCCCAACCACCGCCTGCCATGCCACACTTCGATCAAATGTCACCAGTTGTCCGCGCTGACAAACCGCTAATGCCACCAAGTACACATCGGTAATCTGTTGTGGCCCCACAACTCGACTACTTCGAACAACTGCCTCATCGGTCAATGAAACCGAGTCGGCCCAAAAGTAATGCCGACGCGGATTTCCCTCCTTCATCTGACGGAGGGCCTCGATTGCCTCGGAAGCGGAAAACGGTCCACCCCGGTAGTTCGGTTGGCACAGAACACGTACAAAACCATTTTCCGTCAAGGGACACGTAGCCCAGCCTACATTGGGATTGGCCCGGAGCCATGTGTGAATCGCCTCATGAAACACGTGGCTCGAGTCCGCAATTGCAAGGAGTGTGTTGACGTCGAACAGGCAAATCACGATTAGCCCACATCCGCCAAGTCGGCCTGCTCCAACAAGTCGGCAACATGCTCCGGGGTCACCGTTCGTGCTCCAGGCCGAGGGGGCAGGAGTGCAAATCCATTTCTGGTCGTCCGGTCTTGCTTGTCCGGTTCCAGCCCTTTCCATGCCAGCTCCGCAATCACACGGGAGAACGTTTGCCTGCGGGCCGCCGCAATATCCTTGACAGTCCGCAGCAGAGCCTCGTCCAGATCCACTGTAGTTCGCATCGCCTCATCGTAGCATCTGATGAGGCTGTGCAAAATGTCCCCCCCAAATGATCCAAACCCGCCCCTCCCCCATCGCACTGCTAAAATAACAATTGCGTTATGCCTCTGTACGAATACAAGTGCAACTCCTGCGGTAAGAACTTCGAGGTGCTGCAAAAGTTTTCGGCGGCCCCGTTGGAAATCCACGCCGAATGCGGCTCCGGTCCCGTCGAGCGCCTCATCTCGCCCCCAGCCTTCCAGTTCAAGGGAACCGGCTGGTACGTGACCGACTACGCCAAGAGCTCGGGCTCCGGCCCCGCCAAGGGCGGCGATTCCAAAGATTCCGGGTCCGGCTCCTCCGAATCCAAGTCTTCGGAGTCATCTGCAAAGTCCGACTCCGGCTCCTCCTCCGAATCCGCATCCTCCAGCTCCTCCAGCGAATCCAAGTCCACAGGAAGCGCCCCGGGCGCAACTCCCAAGTAGACGCCAGTAGAATAACGGCAGCAAAGTCCCAATGACAGCCACCGCCAATCTCGCGGAGGAGATCCTCGATCTCAAGCGCGACCGCCGAGCCATCATCCTCGCCCACCACTACCAAGAGGCCGAAATTCAGGAACTGGCCGACTTCGTGGGCGACAGCCTCGAACTCGCCCGCAAGGCCAAGGAGGCCGAGGGTGACGTCATCGCGTTCTGCGGCGTCTGGTTCATGGCTGAAACCGCGAAAATGCTCAACCCCTCGCGCGTCGTCATCGTGCCCGACCAAGCCGCGAGCTGCAGCTTGGTCGAGGGATGCCCCCCGGAACCCGTCCGCGAGTACCGCCGCCGCAACCCGGACCACGTCATCGTCAGCTATATCAACACCTCCATCGAGGTGAAGGCCGAATCCGACATTCTCTGCACTTCCCGCAATGCCGTCAAGGTGGTCAACTCCATCCCCGCCGACCGAACGGTGCTCTTCCTGCCCGACCGCAATCTCGGCAACTACGTCCAGAAGGAAACCGGCCGCGAAAACCTGAAAATTTGGCAGGGCTCCTGCATCGTCCACAACACCTTCCCGCTCCGCCGCCTGCTCGAAGCCAAGGCGCTTTACCCCGAAGCGGTGGTCGTCGCCCACCCCGAATGCCCGATTGACGTCCTCCGGCATTCCGATTTCATCGGCTCCACCTCCGCCATCATCGACTACTGTGCCGCCCATCCCACCGGCGATTACATCGTAATGACCGAAAGTGGGGTACAATTCTCGCTGGAGCGCGTGGCCCCCGCGGCCCGTTTCCACTACGTCGCCAATGAGAATTGCAACTGCAGCGAGTGCCCCTTCATGCGCCTGAACACCCTCGAAAAGCTGCGCAACTCCCTCCGCACCCTTGAGCCACGCGTTGAGCTCCCCGCCGACCTCATGTCGCGCGCACTCGTCCCCCTCGAACGCATGCTCGCCGTCAACTAAAAGGACCCATGTGCAGCCGCTCGTCGACAAATTCGGACGCCTGCACGACAGCCTGAGGATCAGCGTCACCGACCGCTGCAACATCCGCTGCTTCTACTGCATGCCCGAGGAGGGCGTCCAGTTCATGGACCGCGCCGACATCCTCAACTTCGAGGAAATTGAGCGTTTCGTCCGAGCCGCCGTCCCTCTCGGCATCTCCAAAATCCGCCTCACCGGCGGCGAGCCCCTTGTTCGCCGGGACCTCCACAAGCTCGTCGAAAAGCTGACCGCCATTCCCGGCATCCGCGACATCGCCCTCACCACCAACGCGGTCCTCCTGGAAAAGCACGCCGCCGACCTCTACGCCGCCGGTCTCCGCCGCCTCAACGTGCACCTCGACACGTTGGACCGCGCCCGCTTCCAGCACATCACCCGCCGCGACGACCTGCCCAAGGTGCTCGCCGGAATCGACGAGGCTGTGCGCGTCGGCTTCCGCAAGATCAAATTGAACATTGTCGCTGTGAAGAACCTCGTGGAACCCGACATCGTTCCCATGGCCCGCTATTGCCGGGAACGCGGCTTCGAGCCCCGCTACATCGAGTTCATGCCCTTGGACGCCCAGTCGCTCTGGGACCGCCGGAAGGTGCTCACCTCCGACGAGATTCTATCCATGATCGCCGCTGAAATCGGCGAAGTGGTTCCGGTCCCCGATGCCGACCCCCGCGCCCCAGCCACCGAATACCGTTACGCCGATGGCGGCGGGACACTGGGCGTGGTCGCGTCCGTTACCCGCCCCTTCTGCCTGAACTGCAACCGCCTCCGCCTGACCTCGGACGGCAAGCTGCGCTACTGCCTTTTCGCCATCGAGGAAACGGACGTGCGGGACCTCCTCCGTGCCGATTCAACCGATGGGCAGATCCAAGACCGCATCCGCCGGAACATCTCGGAGAAATGGATCGGGCACGAGATCAACTCGAGCAAGTTCATCCCCCCGCCCCGCCCCATGTATTCGATCGGCGGCTAGCGCTACTTCCCCGGCCCTCCGGCAGGGAATTTCTGTACCATCCCGCCCCCGGTCTGCACCACCTTCTCCATGTCGTCCAACTCCGAAACCAGGAAATCGGTGAAATTCTCCACCCCTGTGTCGGTCACCACCACCACATCCTCATAGCGGATATACAGGTTTTCGTCCGGCACCCGCAATTGCGGATCAATCGAAAATACATGCCCCGGTTTCAGCGGCCCTGGGCCGTAAGGCCCGTCGTCATGCACGGTCAGACCGACCGGATGCGAGAACACGCCGCCGCCTTTTTCCACCAACTCGCGCGCCGCAGCCAAATACGCCGGTTTGGAGAACTTGGTCCGGGCGAACACCGGCTCCATCGCCTTTTTCGCCTCGTCCATGATCTGCGCCGCTGTCACACCCGGACGAATCCGGCGGATGACCGCGTTCCGGTATTCCAGCACAAACCCCAGCAGTTCGCGCTGTTGCGGCGAGTACTTGCCGCTCACCGGCCACATCCGGGTCACGTCACTGGTGTAGTAGTGGAAGTCCGGTGCAAAGTCCATCAGCACCATCTGCCCATTGTCCAGCTTGGACATGTTGCGGTAGTAGTGCCCATTCCAGATATTGGCCGTCCCCGCCGCCGTGATCGAGCGGTACCCCTCCAGCCGAGCCCCGTTCACCAGGAACACATAGCGCGCAGCCGCATCCAGTTCGTACTCGGACATGCCGGATTTCGTGCTCTTCATCGCCTCCAAAATCCCCTGTCCGGCAATCTGGGACGCCCGCCGGATCAACGCGATCTCGCGCGTACTCTTCACGCTCCGCAATTCATCCAGCACCGGCGTCAGATCCGCCATCTTGGCACGCGGAAACCTCGTCGCCAACATCGACGCAAACTGCATCTCCCTCGGAATCCGGCCGTCGAAAGGATCGTTCAGGATCGCCGTATTCGCCGAAACCAACTCGTTCCGGCTCTGCGCCCCTCCCTCGCCGGGCGAAAGCAACGTATAGATGGTGAGCGGTGGCTGCTGCCGGTCGGTCGACAAGCTGAGCCAGTTCCCCGTCCGCATCGTTTCCGTCGACGCAACCTCGTCGGCACCGGTCAAAGTCTTCAGCTGTGCCCCATCCTCTTCGGAAAGCACGCGCCCCTCGGCTGCCTCCAGCCGGCGGTTGCGCGGCGGCACGAACAACGTCGTTTTCCTCGACCTTCCGTCCACCAGCAAATAGGAATGCGGCGTCTCCAGTCCGCACAGGTAGTAGAATTCGTTCGTCTGCCGCGGCATGTTGAAGCCGGGAGTCATGGACACACCCTGCACCACCGCCACCGCCTGGTTGCCGATCTTGTCGTAAATCTTCGACCACCGGGCCCTGAATTCCTCCGCCGGAAAATCGGTCTGGTACCAAGGCTGGGATTGCGCTTGGAGCGCCGCCACGCCCATGAATGAAATGAATCCCGCGATCGCGAATTTCCGCATGATGTCCATCCTAGCGCGCTCCGCCGGCACCCGTACGCTCGAAACTGGCGTTGATCAAAATCGTCGTTCGCGGGTCGAGCTTCACGTCCCCGGGCTCCTTTGCAGCCGCGAATGTGAACGTCTGCTGCCGCTTGTTCAGCTCCAACTTCTCCACCTTGTCCCCCACCGCGATCTCCATCGGCAGCCTGTAATCGCCCGACTGTTCCAGCACAACAAACACCGCCCCCGCCTCCGCATCCCAACGCCAAGTCCCCTTCACCACCGGCGACCCCGCCCTGTTCAGCCACTGGTCGAAAAACCACCCCAACTTCAGGCCCGACACCTCTTCCATCACATTCTGGAAATCGGCCGTCGATGCGCTCCCGTTCCGGTACCGGCCATAGTATTCCCGGATTCCCTTCCAAAACACGTCGTCCCCCACCATGCTCCGCAGCATGTGCAGCGTCCAGCCGCCCTTTTGGTAAATGATCCGCTGCAGCACGTTCTTCATGTCCGCCAGGTTGTTGTGCCGCACCTGCCACGTCGGATTGTTCCGCTCCATCTCGTAAATGCTGCGCCGACTGTCCTTCAACCCCGCTACAAATGCGTCCCGACCCTCCGCGTGTTCCGTAAACAGCAGCGTGAAATACGTCGCGAACCCCTCGCTCAGCCAAACGTCGTCCCAGTCCCGCTCGGTCACCGAGTCGCCGAACCACTGGTGCGCAATCTCGTGGGCGATCAACCCAGTCCCCGGACGCTGCAGCACACTGTTCTCCCCATAGAAAATGGCGCTCGCATGCTCCGTCCCGCCGCCGAAGCCCGACGCCACCACGTTCGCCAGCTTTTCGTATGAGTAAGGCCCGATGTGCTCGCTGAAGAACTCCAGCGCAGCCCGCGACACCGGCTCGAACCACGGCGGACCCGCCTGCCGATCCTGACGGAACGCCCAAGTCTGCAGCTCGACGCCTGTCACCACCCCCGCATGGTGGACGGAAAACTCCGCAACACCCAGCGCATTCAGCCATGACGAGATCGGCACCGACTGCTTCCAATGCGTAAACCGCATCCCGTTCCCCAGATCCGTCTCCTCCTGCAGCAACCCGTTCGCCACCACCTGATACTTCACGGGCGCCGTGACCAGGAATTCGCTGGTGGCCTTGTCGTACGGATGGTCGATCATGGGCAGCCAGCGCCGTGCGTTGTTCGGCCAGTTTTCGCTGAAGAACACACGGTCGCCGTACTTGTTCTTCATGATTCGCAACCCGCCGGTCGGTTCCCCGTGATACTGCACGGTGATCAGCCGCCGCTCGCCCTTCCTCGATGGCGCACCCGAAATCCGCAGCCGCCCGTCCCTGTGCGTGTAAGTCCCCGGACTCACGCCGGTCACGGTCATATCCTGTAAATCGAGAACAACCTCATTTACGTTGTCCTGGAGAAATTGGATTTCAACCGTCGTCTCGCCCTGCAGTTCATTCGACGCATCGCTCAACGAGAGGCGGAATTTGTAGTGGATCGCGTCCACGCCGGGCTGCCGGGGATAGGTGTCCGCCAGCAAACCCGCAACCATCAGGAATCCGATCAGCAGCCGCATATTCCCTAAAGCTTCGCACACGGTCACAGTTTTCTTCATCCAGAATTTCCAATCGCCTCAACAACTTGCAAAACGCAGCGTTCGAAGCCGGCTCGCGCCCATGCTAAACCTGAACCGGAGAAAACGCATGTCGCCAGCCCCACAACCCGCCGCCACCCGCACACCACGGGGAAAACAGAATATTCGCCTAAACGCCGTGCGCCACGGCTTGACTGGGCGCACTGTCATCGTCCCAGCCAACGATCTGGATCAATACCGCAGCCACGTCAATGCCCTGGTGGAATCCCTCAAACCCGAAGGTCCGGAGGAATCCCAGCTCGCGGCCCTGATCGCCGATGATTATTGGCGGCTCCAACGCATCCGGTCCATCGAAGAGGGGATCTTCGCCCTCCAATACGGCGAAGGCATCGAACTAGCCGACAATCCACAAGTCGACGCAACCATGAACCAAGCCCAAGCCTTCCTCAACCATTCCAAGGAACTGGAACGGCTGGCACTCTACGAATCCCGCATCCAACGGAGCATTCGGAACTCGTCCGCGAGACTGGAAAAGCTCCAAGCCGACCGACGCGCCCAGTCCCCGTGCGGCAACCCGTGTGACAATCATTGGTCATGCAGCAGCAATCACGTCGGGACCGCTACGGCGTGGTCGCCTTGCTCGTCTTCCTCTTCGCCATCACCTACCTCGACCGCGTCTGCATCTCCGTCGCCGGACCCCGCATGCAGGCCGACCTCCACATCGGCCCGGTCGGCTGGGGCTGGGTCACCGGAATCTTCACCATCTCCTACGGCCTTTTCGAAATTCCCACCGGCGCGCTCGGCGACAGGTTGGGTCCGCGCCGCGTCCTCACCCGGATCGTCCTCTGGTGGTCGGCCTTCACCGCGCTCACCGGCGCGATGACCAGCTACGTTCCGCTGCTCTTCACCCGCTTCCTCTTCGGTGCCGGCGAAGCGGGTGCGTTCCCGAATGCGTCGGTCGTGGTGGCGCGCTGGTTTCCGCCCTCGAAGCGGGCGACCATGAGCGGAGTAAGCCTGATGGCGAGCCAAATCGGCGGAGCCCTGGCCCCGTTGCTGGTAGTCCCGATTCAGATCCGGTACGGCTGGCGTGCCTCGTTCTTCGTCTTCGGAGCCATCGGGGTTGTCTGGGCCGCTGTCTGGTACTGGTGGTTCCGGGATTCACCAGCCGAGAAATCCGGCGGTATCCCTCCGGCTGCGGGATCGCACACGGCCCACCACTTCCCGTTGGCTGCGGCATTCCGGTCCCCCAGCATTCTGGCGCTGCTGGGAACCGCCTTCTGCTACATCTACGTGTACAACTTTTTCCAAACATGGTTCCACACATTCCTGGTGAAAGGACGTGGATTCAACGAGGGAAATCTGGTCGTTTCAGCGCTCCCGTACATCGTTGGAGCCTGCGCCAACCTGGGGGGAGGAGTTGTGAGTGACGCACTGGTGCGCAAATGGGGTGTCCGCATCGGCCGTCGCGCGTCCGGTGCCTCGGCCTTGGCTTTTGCCGGACTCCTGACAATCGCGGCGATGCTAACGCACGGCCAAATCCTGACCGTCGTGCTGTTGTCCCTGGTCTACGGGGCCATCACGTTCCAGCAGTCAGCGGTGTTCGGGGTCTGCATGGACATCGGAAGGCAGCACGCCGGAGCCATGGTCGGCCTGATGAACACCTCGGCCCAACTGGGAGGCTTCGTCGGATCCGTAGCCTACGGTTACATCGCCGCTCGTTTCGGCTACAACGCAGCGTTTGTACCGATGGCGGGGCTGCTGCTCTTGGGTGCGATTTTGTGGCTGAGGATCGACGCGTCAACGGACTTGCCCGCCTAAACCTCCCCCGCAACCCCCGCGCTCAAACCCTGCTCAGTCACCCCGCGCACCCGCAAACGCACCAGCCGGTTTGCCGCATACGGCATGTCCAGTTGCACCTTCAGGTAGTTGTCGCTCAGCGCCAATCCCAGCGGCTCAATCGTCACCGCCGTAATTTCCCGACCCACCAAACCCTCCCGGAACGCCAGATTCTTCCGCGCCGCCAACTCCCGCAGCACCCGGTTCCGGTCCTTCCGCACCGCCATCGGCACCGACCCCGCCATTTCCGCCGCCGGCGTCCCCGGCCTCTCCGAATACGTGAACACGTGCAGGTACGTAAACGGCATCGACTCGATGAACGCCCGCGATTCCTCGAACAGCTCGTCCGTCTCGCCCGGAAATCCCGTCATCACATCCGCCCCGATCGCCGCATCCGGCATCAGTTCCCGAGCCTTCAGCGCCCGGCTCGCGTAGTGCCGCGGCCGGTACTTCCGGTGCATCTTCCGCAAAATCGTATCCGATCCCGATTGCAGCGGCGCATGCACGTGTTTCGCAATCCGCCCCGACCCCGCCATCAGCTCCAGCAAGTCATCCGAGAAATCCATCGGCTCCACCGAACTCAGCCGAATCCGCGCAATCTCCGTCTCCGCCAACATGCGCCGGATCAGATCCGCCAACCGCATCTGGCTTCCTGTCGCACGTCCCCACCTTCCCAGATTGATACCGGAAAGCACCACTTCCTTGTACCGGGTCGCCAACGACCGGACCTGTTCCACCACCTCGTCCGCCCCCACGTAACGGCTCTTGCCCCGAACGTATGGGATCACGCAGAACGAGCAACGGTTGTGGCACCCGTCCTGGATCTTCAAATTCGGCCTCGTGCGGTCACCGGTCGAGTCCAAGATCGGTGCCGTCAGGATATCGGTCGTCTCGAAAATGTCGCCGGTCAAAATCTGCGAGTGGTACGGAGTCGATTCCCCTGCCAGCAAATTCGCAATCCCGGTCTTGTGGGAGTTGCCAACCACCCACTCCACCCCCGGCATCGCCATGATTTCATCCGGAGCCCGCTGCGCATAGCAGCCGGTCACCAGAATCCGTGCCGCCGGATTCTCCCTGTGCACGCGCCGAATCGTCGACCGCGCGTCGGAATCCGCCTCCGCCGTGACCGTGCACGTGTTCAAGATGACCAACTGCGCCGACGCCCGTTCGGAAACTCCGGTCAACCCCCGGCCCGATAGCTGGGCCTCGATCGCCGCCGAGTCCGCCTGCGTCGCGCGGCATCCGAAACTCTGTACAAAAAAACTGCCCTCGGCCATCTAAACCCATTGTCCCACCCACTCGGGACCTATACTTGGAAATAGATGGGCGACTCCGGCATCCTCTGGCTCCGTGTTGCTGCCGGACTGTACTCACTCGGCCTGCTGCACGCCATCCTTACCGTGCTCAGGCGGCGCGAGTCCCTGTTCCGGGTTGCCCTGACCGCCTTCAGCCTCGGTGCTGTTTTCCAGCTCGTCGCCATTGTCGAGATGGGCGCGGCCCAGGGTCGGCTTCCCGTTAACGACATTTTTGAGACCATGTCGTTCCTCGCATGGGTGGTCACGGTCGTCTTTCTCGCCATCCACTACCGGTACAACGCAGCCAGCCTCAGCGTATTCATCTTTCCGCTGGTCTCGGTAATGACCCTGGTGGGCGCACTGCGCGACCCGGTTTCGCCGTGGTCCAATCCGGTGGTCCGGAGCTCGGCACTGGCAGTGCACGTCGTTGCCTCGCTGCTCGGCTATGCCGCACTTCTATTCACCGCGACCGCGTCGGTCGTCTACCTGATGCAGGAGCGGCAGCTCAAGCGGAAGAACATCCCGGCCATCTTCCGCGCGTTGCCGCCTCTGGGTTTCCTGGACGACATGATCTCGAAATCCCTCGGAGTCGGCTTCCTGTTCATCACGGTCGGACTGGTCCTCGGCATCATCTGGGCGTTCGTCGAGACCGGCACGAAATGGATCGGCAACGGCAGCGTGGTGATCGCCTTCGTCACGTGGGCCGTCTATCTGGCACTCGTTTTCTTCCGCGTTTCCGCTGGATGGCGCGGACGGAAGACCGCCGTCCTCTCGATCATCGCCCTCATCTGCTGCCTGGTGACGTGGATCGCCCACGCCCAGCTGCAAAGGCGGCTGCTGCCTTGAAGTTGTTCGTTGCCGGCCTCAGCCACAAGACCGCGCCCGTGCACCTGCGCGAGAAATTCGCCATCGCCGAGGGGTCGCTCCCCAAAGCCCTGCAGGATCTGCAGCGGCTGGGCGCGTTGGAAGCAATGGTGCTTTCTACCTGCAACCGCGTGGAGCTCTCGCTGACCGTGCCCGATTCCGCCCCCGCGCACGAGATTTTCGACGGCTTTCTGAAATCCTGGCAGGGTTCAGCCTCCGCCTTCGAGGGCCACCTGTACCGGTTGGAGTCCAAGGAGGCGATCCACCACATGTTCCGCGTGGCGGCCAGCCTCGACTCGATGGTGGTGGGCGAGCCCCAAATCCTAGGGCAGCTCAAGGCCGCCTACCAGATCGCCAAGACGGAGGGTACGGTCGGCGGACTGCTGGAAACCGTGGTGACCCGCGCGTTTAACGTGGCCAAGCGCGTCCGGACGGAGACCGGCATCGGCCAGATGGCGGTTTCGGTGAGCTACGCCGCCGTGGAGCTGGCGCGCCGCATTTTCGGATCGCTGAAGGGGCAGTCAGTCCTGATCATCGGCTCCGGCAAAATGGGCGAACTGGCGGCGAAACACCTCCACCGCTCCGGTGCCAGCAAGATCCTCGTCACCAACCGCACCCACGAACGTGCTGTCCAAATGGCGGCTCTGTTCAACGGGCGGGCGGTCGACTACACCAACTTCACCTCGATGCTGCACGAGGTCGACATCGTCATCGCCTCCAGCGGTGCCCAGCACTACATCCTGAACCGCGAGAACCTGCAGCGCGCCATCGCCCTGCGCCGGAACCGCCCGATGTTCCTCATCGACATCGCCGTCCCGCGCAACATCGACCCCGCCGTCAACGAAATCGATGGCGTCTTCCTCTACGACGTGGACGATCTGGAAGGTGTCGTCAACGCCAACATCCAGGAGCGCTCCAAGCAGGCCCAGGCCGCCGAGGCCATCGTGCTCAAGGAGTTGGACCAGATTCTGACCCGGATCAAGCTGGAGGAGGTCACCCCGACCATCGTCAGCCTCCAAGGCCAGCTGGAGGAAATCCGCGCCGCCGAAGTGGCCAAGGCGCTGCGCCGCCTGCCCGGCCTGACGCCGGAACAGGTGCAAGGGGTGGAGGCGCTCACAAAGTCGATCATCAACAAGATCGCCCACGGCCCGATCTCCGAATTGCGCCGGAACGCCGGTCTGCCGGACGGCGACCAAGCGGTGGAGCTGATCCGCAAGGTCTTCCACCTCCAGTCCTGAGTCCCCGCTGCTAACCTAGTAGTTCCCCCTATGAAAGTTCTTCTAAGCGCCACCGATAAAACCGGTGTTGCGGATTTCGCGCGTGGCTTGGCCTCCCTCGGGGCCGAATTGATTTCGACGGGCGGTACTGCCCGCCTTCTCCGCGATGCCGGGATTCCGGTCCGCGACGTCGCCGAGGTCACCAACTTCCCCGAAATGCTGGACGGGCGCGTGAAAACCATGCACCCGAAGATCACCGGTGCCATCCTGGCCATCCGGGGCAACGCCGACCACATGGCCTCGCTCGCCGAGCACGGCATCGAGCCAATCGACATGGTGGTGGTGAACCTCTACCAGTTCGAGAAGATTGCCGCCAAGCCGGATGCCACGTTCCAGGAACTGGTCGAGAACATTGATATCGGCGGCCCCACCATGATCCGGTCGGCGGCCAAGAACTGGCAGGATGTCGCGATCGTGACGGCTGCCGCCGATTACGCCCCGATTCTGGCCGAACTCCAGGCCGAGGGCGCGCTCTCCCGCGCCACAAAATGGCGGTTGGCGCAGCGGGCATTCCAGACCACGGCCGACTACGACCGCGCAATTTCGGCGCGATTGGCCGAAATCCAGCCCGACGAGCCCGTTCTCCCCTCCGAAATCCTCCGTCCGTCACTCGACATCCACGTGCCGCGCCGGGCATCGCTGCGCTACGGCGAGAATCCGCACCAGAAGGCGGCCCTTTACGCCGGTGGCACCACCGGCGTCGCGGGAGCCGAACAGTTGCATGGAAAGGAGCTTTCCTACAACAACCTGGTGGATCTCGATGCGTGCTGGCAGTTGGTCTGCGAATTCTCGGGTCCGGCAGTCGCCATCATCAAGCACACCAATCCGGCCGGATGCGCCGAGCAGGCCACTCTCGCCGATGCCTACCGCAAGGCGCTCGAATGCGACCCGGTCTCGGCCTTCGGCGGCGTGATCGGCGTCAACCGGGAGGTGGACGAGGAAACGGCCATCGAAATGTCGAAGCTGTTCGTCGAGGCCATCGCCGCCCCGTCGTATTCCGAGGCGGCGCTTGCGGTCCTCAAGGCCAAGAAGAATCTTCGCCTGGTGCGGGTGGAAAATTTGGTGGAGCCGGTTGTGGTGAAGAGCATCTCGGGTGGCTTCCTGGCGCAGACGGCGGATCTCGCGGGTTTCGACCGCTCCAGGGTCGAAGTCAAGACCCAACGCGAGCCCACGGCCGAGGAATGGATCGCTCTCGAATTCGGCTGGAAGGTCGTGAAGCACGTCAAGTCGAACGCGATTGTCTACACCCGGGCGGGACAGACGGTGGCGGTGGGCGCTGGCCAGATGAGCCGGGTGGATTCGGTGAACATCGCCGCGATGAAGGCGCACTTGCCGGTTCCCGGCAGCGTGGTTGCGTCAGATGCCTTTTTCCCGTTTCCGGACGGCTTGGAGCAAGCCGTGAAGCATGGGGCCACCGCGTTCATCCAGCCCGGCGGCTCGGTGAAGGACGCCGACGTGATCGCTGCCGCCGACCGGCTCGGCGTCGCCATGGTCTTTACGGGGATCCGGCACTTCCGGCACTAGGCCTTGGGTAAATAGGGGCGGATGCCGTAGTCGTAGACCGCAGCGCCCAAAATGCCGCCGAGAATGGGTCCGACGATGGGCACCCAGAAGAGCATCGGTCCGTCCGTGAGCCCGTTGTTCTTGAACCCTGCGACTGCGGCGAAGAGACGTGGGCCGAAGTCGCGCGCGGGGTTGATGGCGTAGCCGTGCATGCCGCCGAAGCCCATGCCGATCACCACCACCACCAAGCCGACCATCAACGGGGCCATGTTGGCGCCAGGTGCTTGGTTGCGTTCGTCGGTGATCGCGAAGATCATCAAGACCAGGAGGGCGGTCCCGATGGTCTGGTCCAGCAGTCCGGCAAACGGGACTTGCGGGAAGGCGGCGAAGGTGGTGAAGACGCCGGCCGTCTTTTCCATGCCCGGGTCGAATTTTTGGAAAGCGGGGAGGTAGTTCCAATAGACCATCGCCGCGCCAACGAAAGCACCGGCAACTTGGACCAGCGAGTAGGGGAGCACCTTTTTCCAAGGGAAATCGCGGTACACGGCGAGCGCCACGGTGACGGCTGGATTTAGATGCGCTCCGGAGATTCGACCGGCGATATAGATGCCCATCGTGACGGCCAAGCCCCAAGCCAGGGTGATGTTCGTGTAGCCACCCATCACAATCTCACCGGGAACGCCCGTGCCGAAAAGGACTGTCATGGCAACGACGCCGTTGCCGAAAAGGATCAGCACCAAGGTGCCGAGGAATTCTGCCAAGAGTTCAGGAAGCATTTGTTTGGTGACCGAAGTTTGGGGGCCGAATGAGGATTCTATCATTGTTTGGTAGGCTTTAGTACTATGACGGACTTGGACTGGCAGTCCGTTGAGGCGCACTTCGGCGCCCTGATGGATTTGCCCCTTGAGGAACGCCCGGTGGCGCTGGCCCGGATCGACAACCCGGAGGTGCGGGGGGAGGTCGTGTCGCTGCTAGAAAACGCCGACGAGGGGACGCTGCAGCTGCCGATGATCGGCGGGATCGCTGCGCAAATCCGCTCCGACGAAACCAGGACCATTGCCCCAGGCGGGACGCACCGATCGACTTCCGGCACACCGGACCGATTGGGCCCGTGGAAACTGCTCCAGCGTTTGGGCCAAGGCGGACAAGGGACGGTCTTCGAGGCGGGCCGTGATGACGGAGCCTATGCGCAGCGGGCCGCCCTGAAAATCGTCAAACGCGATATCGACAGCGACCTTTCCCGTCGCCGGTTCCGCCATGAGCGCCGCATTCTGGCAACGCTGGAACACCCGAACATTGCGCGGCTGCTGGATGGCGGCGAATCCCCGGACGGTCTGCCTTATCTGGTGATGGAGTTCGTGGAGGGGCGTCCGCTCATTGGTGCCACTTCCGAGTGGACGCTCCGACGCAAGCTGGAATTGTTCCGGGAGGTGGTGGAGGCCGTCGCCTTTGCCCACCGGAACCTGATTGTGCACCGCGACCTGAAGCCCTCCAACATCCTAGTGACCCCGTCGGGAAAGCCAAAGTTACTGGATTTCGGTATCGCCAAGCTGCTGGACGAGGCCCCTGATCTGGATTCAGGAGGCGATTCCCCCACCTCGGCGGGGATGCATACGCCGGACTATGCCTCGCCCGAGCAGATTCTGGGCCAGCCCGCGGGGATCGCGTCGGATATCTATTCGCTGGGTGCGGTGCTGTTCGAACTGCTGAGCGGCTCCCGGCCACACCGCTTGGAGACATATTCGACAGCGGATGTTTACCGGGCAATCTGTGTGGATGAACTGGGGGCACCGAGCGTCGCGGCGAAGGGCGCCGAGACTGCCAAGCTGCTGCGGGGCGATCTCGACACCCTGATTTTGGCGGCGATGGCACGCGACCCTAGGAAGCGGTACCCTTCGGCGGAAGCGTTCGGGGCGGAGATTGACCGCTATTTGGAGGGTCGTCCACTGCTGGTCCGGCCAGCGACGGCGCTGGAACGCGGGTGGAAATTCGTTCGGCGCAACCGGGTTGCGGTCGGAGCCGCCGCGATGGTGGTGTTTGCGACTACGGTGGGGACGGTCGTTTCGCTGCGCGAGGCCAATATCGCCAACCAACGGTTCGCCCAGGTCCGTCGGCTTGCGCGCAGTTTCGTCTTCGACTACAACGACGAATTGGCCCGGATTGAAGGCACTACCGCCGTCCGGGAGCGGATGGTGCGGACCGCCATCGAGTACTTGGACAACTTGTCCGCCGGTGCCGCCAACGATCCGGGCTTGCAGCGCGAACTGGCGGAAGCCTACCAGCAAGTGGGCAATGCCCAGGGGTTTCCAGCTCAGCCCAGTCTCGGTCATACCGAGCAGGCGGTGGCCAGTTACCGCAAGGCCGCTGCGATCTACGCGAAGTTGGGGGTGACGGCGAAGGAGGATTTGCTGGCCCGGGCCGGGTTCTACAACCGGTTCGGGCAATTGACACGGTATACGTGGGACCTGGAGGGTGCCCGGAACTACCTGACGCTGGGACTGCGCGACATCGATGCAGCTGCGAGCACGCAGCCCGCCGACGTTTCGATCCAGCGGACGCTAGCCAGTTCGTGGTGCGGGCTGGGGGATCTGGACGAAGACGTGAACCACCATGCAAAGGCCTACGAGGAGTTCCACCAGTGCGACCAGATTGCCGGCGCATTGCTGAATCGTACGCGGGATGCGGCGGCATTGGAGGCGGCCGCTGCAGCCAAAGAGAGGCTGGCAACCTCGGCACAGGCAGCGGGACGGTTGACGGAGGCGCGTTTGGCGGGGGACGCGGACGAGGCGTACATCGAGGAGTGGCGGAAGTTGGGGGTGAACTCACCCAAGTTGCACCGCAGAAACCTGTATTTGCGCCAGATGCGGATGTTCCTTTACTACGACGTGGATGGTCCGAACATGTTGGATCCGTCGCGGGCCCGCGATGTGGGTGTCGTGTACCTGGCGACGGCGCGGGAGATGGCGGCGAGCGACCCGAACAATGCCTCGGCCCAGCTGAGCCTCGCGATTGCACTGTATGCCGTGAGTTTGGCGCAACAGGAGTTCGACGTCCCCGGGGCTCTGGCCAACGCAAGGGCGTCCATCGCCATGTTGGACAAGCTGATGGCGGAGAAGAAGCAGGCGTATTTGGTGATGTCGCGCCGGGCGCACGGTTTGCGCCGTCTCGTGGAGGTCCTGTCGGCTTCTGGCATGTTGGAGGAAGCCCGTGTGAGGGCGGCGGAGTGTGTGGTGGAGCAGCGGAAGACTTCGGCGAAGAATCCGGCCGATGCGCATGAGCTGGGGGAACTGGCGGAATCGCTTCTCGCTGCTGCCGAGGTGGAGGACAAGCTGGGGCGGCATGGTGCCGCGCAGCCGCTGATCGACGAGGCGGAGAAGCTTGTGGCGAAGATCCATGCGGGAAATCCCAAGGAATTGGCGACGGTTGCCCTTCGTTCGGTGCTGTTTGAAGCCCTTGAGCTGCACTGGGGGAGGGCGGGGGATTCGGCGCAGGCGCGGCACTGGGCGGAGGAAACCGAGAAGTTGTGGCTCGCCGAGGACCAGTCGAACGAGTTTGTGAAGCTTAAATTGGGCCGGGTTCGGGCTGCAGCGGCGAAACGCGGATAGACGGCATGCCCGACAGGCTTAGTATCCACGCTCCGATCCTGGTGAACACCCTTGGCCATTGCGCGGGTGCCATTGTTTTCGGGATTTTGTTTTACCTGCTGGTGCTGGATTGGCGCCGCAACCGGGGCGAACGGGATGTTCTGCCAGGAATCGCCGCTGCCTTGGCTCTCGTTTGGAACGCGGGATCGCTGTTTGCGCTGGCGACTCCGGACAGGGCCGATCCGTTGTCCGATGCGATTGTGGCGGGGAGCTTTTCGGTGCTGAGCCTGCTGCCGGCGGTGCTGCTGCACATTTCGCTGCGCGCGTCGCCAGTGGTTCCGGGCAGAATGGCGCTGTGGATTGCGGGTTATGTGGTCAGCGGGGTGGCGGTGGTGCTGCACTTGAGCGATCTGATCACGACCGCGCCCCGGTTCCACTATGCGGCGATTTTGCTGGTGACGATCGGTTTCGGAGTGCTGACGACGGTCACGGTTGCGCGGGAGAGTCTGGCGGGGGGACAAAAACGCGGCAGTGGTGCGCGCTTGGCGGGGGCGATGGTGCTGTTTCTATTTGCGATCTCGTTTGTCCATTTCGAGACGTCACGCGAGACGCGCTGGTCCGGCGAGGCCGCCTTCCACCATGCGGGAATTCCGCTGGCGCTATTTGTGCTGCTGCAGGACTACCGGTTTCTGCTTTTGGACGCCTTTGTGCGCTTTTTGGTGAACGCTGTCTTTGCGGCGTTAAGCGTCGGGGCGGCCTATCTGGCGAACGCCAAACTTTCGCTGCTGGCGCGTGCGGAGCGGGACCCGTTCCACGCCGGACTGATTTTTGTAGCCGCCTGTTTGTTGCTCAGCCTTTTCGTTTATGTGCGGAGCCGTGTCCAGCGCTGGCTGACGCGGGTTGTGTTCCTGCGCGCGAATACCGAAAAGGCCGTGGCGGAATTGCGCGAGGTTGCGGCGAAGAGTCCAGAGGAAGCGGTCTATTTGGGGGACGCCGGGGCGTGCATTGCGGAATTCCTCTCGGCCCCAAGGCTGGAATTGACCGCACCGAAGGGTTCCCAATTACCCGATGTGGCCGTGGCCGTGGTCGATGCCGAGCGGTGGAGCGTCCCGGTGTGGACCCAGGCGGTGGCTCCGTTGCGTTTCGCGCGTGGCGATTCCCTGCTGCTGCTGTTGGGGTCGAGAAGCGGCGGCCGAAGGTACCTGAGCGAGGATATTGAAGCGCTCGACCGCCTTGCCGCGATTGTTTGCGAACAGGTGGAGCGCATCCGGTCCTCGGAAATGCAGAATCTGGTGTCGCAGGCGGAACTACGGGCGCTGCAGGCGCAGATCAACCCCCATTTCTTCTTCAACGCGCTGAACACACTGTACGGGACGATTGCGCGGGAGAACCGGGCCGCTCGGCGGTTGGTGCAGAACTTGGCGGACCTGTTCCGGTATTCGTTCGCGGCGGACCGCGTTTTCATCCGGCTGGAGGAGGAGATGAAGATGGTGCGGGCGTATCTGGAGATTGAGGAGCTGCGGTTGGGGGCGAAGTTGCAGGCGGAGATTGAGGTCGACCCGGATGTTCTGGGCGTGGAGGTGCCGGTGTTGTCGATCCAGCCGCTGGTGGAAAACGCGGTCAAGCATGGGGCGGCAGCTCGGCCGGGCGGCGGATTTGTACGGTTGGAGATCCGTCGGGAGGGGGACGCGGTCGTAGTGGATGTATCGAATTCGGGCACTTTCGCCGTGAAACGGGCGCTGGAATCCGAGGGAACGGGGATGGGACTCGAGAATGTGCGGCGTCGGCTGGCGCTATGTTACGGCGCGGGCGCGACGCTGGACGTGGACAGCCGGGACGATTTGACGACCGTGCGGTTCCGGCTTCCTGTTACAGCTGGGGTGCGGCGTTGACGCTTCGGACTTTGATTGTGGACGACGAGCCCATCGCGCGCCAGATTCTGCGCGAGGAGCTGGAGCTGGTTCCGGGAATACAGATTGCGGGCGAGGCGGCGGATGGTTTTGAGGCGGTGGATGCGGTTCGAGAGCTGTCGCCGGATTTGGTGTTTCTGGATTTGCAGATGCCGGGGTTGGGTGGATTCGACGTGGTGCGGCGGCTGCGGCGCTCGGGCCATGTGCCGATGTTCGTGATTGTGACGGCGTTTGACCGGTATGCGATTGAGGCGTTCGAGGCCGGGGCGGTCGATTACCTGCTGAAGCCGATTTCGCCGGAGCGTCTGGCGCAGGCGGTGGACCGGGCGGCGAAGATGTTCGTGAAATCGGGGTCTGGGGTCGATGCCGAGGCGGTATCGGTGCCGGCAGTTCCGCGGCATCGGCGGGTGGTGGCGCGTTCGGGGGCGGATTACCTGCTGCTGGCTGCGGACGAGGTGCTGGCTTTCGAGGCGGACGGCGACTTGGTGTGGATCGTGACGGCGAAGAAGCGGTATCTGGCGACGGAATCGTTAAAGGCGATCCACGGGACGCTGGGTGGGGAGAGCTTCCGGTTGATTCATCGGGGGGTGCTGGTGAATATCGACCATGTGCGGAAGATGAGTCCGATGAGCAGTCAGCGGTGGATGGTGACGCTGAGCAATGGGTTGGAGTTTGTTGTTAGCAAGCGGCTGGCACATAGTGTG
>CAIYDY010000142.1 GCA_903925015.1 uncultured Acidobacteriia bacterium | reverse complement strand
GACCTTGGCGGGTCCGGCTCCCGTTGGAGGTGTGCAGGTGGTATTCCTCAGCACCGATCAGACGATTGCCGCCACGCCAGCTTCAATTTCCATCCCGGAAGGCCAAACCTCCGGCACATTCACTGTGTCGGCGCTTGGTACAGCCCTGACAGTTCCCAACACATTGAGAGTCTACGCCTCGGACAGAACTGTGAGCCAGTCTCAATCCCTGACTATCACGCCGCTCGTGAGACTCACGGCGGTTACCGGTGCCACCGTCGAGGGCGGCTTTTCCAGCTATGGCACCCTCAGCCTCAACATACCAGCTCAGGCGGGAGGCGCGCTGGTCTCACTTACCAGCGGCAACCCCGCCCTGGTTACGGTTCCTGCAACCGTTCTGCTGCAGCAAGGCTACCCGAACGCGGGATACACCATTGCCACTGCTCCGGTAACTGTTCCCACGATGGTTCCAGTAACCGCGAGTTGGAACGGTGACACGTTTGCAGCGCAGGTCTCTCTCAGCCCAGCCCCTGTGGTTTCGATCTCATCGCTGGCGGTGTCGCCGGTTGTTGGTGGCCAGAGCTTCACCGGCTACCTCACGATGAACACCTTTCCGCGCGCCGCCGAAGGGGCGGTGATCACGCTGTCAAGCTCGGACTCGTCCGTCAAGATTCCAGCAACTGTGACGGTGCTCAAGGGCGCGTTCTCGACGACATTTGCCGGAACCACAAGCATCACGGGCTCGATCAAGAACGTGTCGATCACTGCCAGCTACAACGGCTCGAGTGTCGTCTCCAACCTACAAGTCAATCCCATCCCCTTGGTCACCATCCTCACGGCGGATTACAACACCTCCACAAAGATCTTCAAAGTGACCGCCAACACTTCCTATGCCAACAGTGTTCTGACCTTCGGTACGGATCCCAAACTGGGCCCATTGGCCAACATGCAGATTGAGCTCGGAGTGTGGACCGGTGCCACCATTCTGGCGACGGCCCCGACGCAGGCGACCGTGTGGAATTCCAACGGAGGGCAGGCCACGATCCCGGTGGTTGTCAAAACAACAGCGACAGGCGGCGGAGGTGGCGGGGGCGGTGCCGCATCGACCACCTTCAAACTGACCATCGTGACGGCTGGCAAGGGCACCGTTGCAACCACCTGCTCGGGTGGTACCGCGTGCTCCAGTCCGTATCAGTCGGGCACCTCGGTCACGCTGACGGCGACTCCGGCAGTCGGCTCGCCGTGGACCGGCTGGAGTGGAGCCTGTTCCGGCACTGCCACAACCTGCACCGTTGCCATGACGAAGGACACTTCGGTAACAGCAACATTCAAATAGCCGCACTGAGAGCGCGGAACGGAAGAGCGCGGGTTTCGGTCCGCGCTCTCCGGCTGTCTAAAACCAGTCGCGGTATCTTCCCCAGTTCGGCAAGAGGGGTAAACGCAGCGTACCAAGGACCGGCCCCGGACCTAAGAGTTCGGGGCGCAGATAGGCCGCGACCGCGATGGTCGACGTTTTGAATATCACTTACCTATTTTCAGCTGAGTCCCGCTGCTCTGCTAGCCTTGCATGAAGACTACCATTTCCCCTCGAGGGTTCTTGCTCCCCCTCTTGTTGTCCGCATTGGCGTCAATAGCACACGCGGGCAACATAACCTACAATGTGGCCGTGAACCTGCCGCTATCGGCAGGCGGATCCATAACCGGAACCATTACCACCAACGGCACCCTCGGCGCTAGCAACATCGTCGCGTGGCACTTGGATCTCGTTGCTTTTGGAACTTTCGAGTTTGACCAAAGCAATTCCAATGTTAGCGTGTCCGGCACCGATCTTACGGCGACGCCAACAGCATTGCTGTTTAACTTCGGCGGCTCCGATCATGGCTACCTGATATTCGGTCAGGCAAGTTACACGGCTGGATTTGGCCTGAACCTAAACGAGATATAAGGCTACGGCGGTACCGCTCCAGGTGCATTTGCTGTAAACGGCCCTTGGAATCGCGACGCAACTGCGCATTTTAGCGGGACCCAGGCCATTGCCGGTACGGAAACCCCGGAGCCAGCCACGCTCGGGCTGATGACGGCGGCCCTGGCCGTTGGATTGGGCATGTTCGGCCGCAAATCGCGTCGCCCCTGAAGACAATCTGACAGAGAGTGTCTCCAAAGAACCAGCCGAGTTCCTGAAACTCCAGGAACTCGGCTGACTCCGTTTTGGCCGCCTCCCGCAGAGCACGGCCAGTACTGGCAACCACGGCATCGAACGCCCGATGACCAGATTTCCGCCCTTCGACAGCTCGAAGCACACCGCCGCAACAAAAGAATCCGCCTCCCTCCCCGCCACGGCTCCAGATGACATAAAATAATGGTTCCGAAGCACCACCATGCCCCTACATCCCTGTTCCGCCAACTCGTTGAATCGCGTCAAGTTAACCCTAACTTTCGGCCTGGTGGCTGCCCTGCAAACAATCACCCTACAGGCGGCCACCGCGACCCCGGCCCAGCTCGACCGTCAGTTCACTCAGACCATCAAGCCGTTCCTGTCCTCATACTGCGTCGGGTGCCACAGTGGCACCACTCCGGCGGCACAGTTCGACATCACGAAGTTCGACTCGATGTCCTCAGTAGCGAAGGACATCGGCCATTGGAACGCCGTCGCCAACCGCGTCGCAGCTGGCGAGATGCCGCCCAAGACTGTCAAACAGCCCAGCCCGGAAGCCAAAAATCTCGTCGTCGCATGGATTGACGGTGCCCGCAAGGCCGAGGCGCGTCGCAACGCCGGCGATCCCGGCACCGTCCTCCCCCGCCGCCTCAACAATGCCGAATACGACTACACCATCCGAGACTTGACCGGCGTCGATATCCACCCGGCGCGCGAATTCCCGGTGGACCCCGCCAATACTGCCGGTTTCGACAACTCCGGCGAGTCCCTCACAATGTCCTCGGCGCTGATGAAGAAGTACCTCCTCGCAGCCCGCGAGGTAGCCGACCATGCAGCCCTGAAACCGGATGGCTTTGATTTTGCGGCCAACCCCATGCTGGTCGAAACCGACCGAGAAAAGTACACCATCCTCCGGATCGTCGATTTCTACAAGTCCCAACCGACGGACTACGCAGACTATTTCCAAGCCGCATGGCGTTACAAGAACCGGACCGCCTTGGGCAAGCCAAAGGCGCTACTCACCGATTTCGCAACCGACGCCAAGATCAGCCCCAAGTACATTCCCTTTGTCTGGGGAATTCTTGAAGAGCAGAAGGAGGTTGTGGGCCCAATCGCCAAGCTTCAGGGGATGTGGAAGGCACTTCCCGCCCCCGAACCCGGTTCCAAATCCGACCCGGCCGACCTCCGCAAGCAGGTGGTCGCAATGCGTGATTTCGTAGTCAAGATCCGCCAGCATACCGCCATGCAGTTCGCTGCACCCAAGGTCAGGGGCCTCAGCTCCACGTCCCAGCCGTTGATGAACTGGAAGCTGAAGCAGTTCGCATCGCACCGCCGGAACTTCGACCCCGCCACCTTATATATGGCAAACGAGAAGCCACCGGCCCTACCCGAAAACATGCCCAAGCTGGCCGGACTCGGCCAGGAAGCAGCCGTCCGCTGGGCAGCCATCGCACTGAAAAACCGTGTTGGAGACACGGACCTGATGGTTCCCGTCGGCAAACGGCCCGAGTATGAGGCCGCCTTCGCCCGTTTCGCCAACGTCTTTCCCGACGCCTTCTACATCAGTGAACGCGGACGATTCTTCCCCGATGATTCCGAAGACAAGGGACGTCTCCTAGGTGCCGGATACCACAACGTGATGGGTTACTTCCGTGACGACACGCCGCTTCTGGAGCTCATCCTCGACGACAAGGGGCGGAAGGAACTAGACAAGCTTTGGGATGAATTCGACTATATCGCCGACTTCACCACCCGCACCTACACCCAGTACTACTTCAACCAGAGCGGTGAAGTCCTCGGCAACGGTCGCGAATCGGGGCACGAGCGCCCAACCGACCGGCCCGTCGAGGCAACCTCCGTCATTATGGAACTTCGTGACAAGTACTTGGCGCTCTTCAAGAAGTCGCCAGCCAATGACGCTGTCTCCCAGGAAGCCATCCTCTCCCATTTCGCACAGGTGGACCGCACTATCCGGGGAGTAGAAAAAATGCGAGTGGAGGCCGAGCCCAAGCACATGGACTCTCTCCTGAAGTTCGCCGCCCGAGCCTACCGCCGCCCACTCACCAAACTGGAAAAAGACGATCTTCTCGCGTTTTACAAGAACCTCCGCGAAAAGAGCGCCCTAAGTCATGACGAGGCTATCCGCGATTCCATCGTCAGCATCCTTATGTCTCCAGATTTCCTGTACCGCGTCGACCTGATTGGCGGTGCCGCGCAACCGGGATCGAATCTTCACACGGTCGCGTCCAAGACAGGCTCGACCCGCCCACAACCACTTTCGGATTTCGCCATCGCGAGTCGTCTCAGCTACCTGATCTGGTCCAGCATGCCCGACGACAAACTGCTTGCCGCCGCCGCTGCCGGTCAGTTGCGCACCCAAGCGGGAATCCTGGCCCAGACGCGGCGGATGTTGAAGGACGAAAAGGCAAAGGCTCTCTCAGTCGAATTTGCCGGCAACTGGCTCGACTACCGCCGATTTGAAGACCTCAACTCGGTGGACCGCGAGCGCTTCCCGGCCTTCACCAACGATCTCCGAGAAGCGATGTACCAAGAGCCGATCCACTTTATCGACGACATGATCCGCAACGACAAGTCGGTTCTGGACCTTCTGTACGCGAAACACACCTTCGTCAACCCGGTGCTGGCCAAGTTCTACGGCATCCCGGTGGATGAAAAGGCGGATCCGAAAGTTTGGACCAAGGTCGACGATGCCACTCCATACGGACGTGGCGGTATTCTCTCGATGGCGACATTCCTGACGCAGAACTCCCCCGGTCTGCGCACCAGCCCGGTTAAGCGCGGGTACTGGGTTGCACGCCGAGTGCTGGGCGAAGTGATCCCCCCGCCGCCGCCACAAGTTCCGGAACTTCCCAAGGACGAGGCTGCATCCGATCTACCCTTGCGCGTGATGCTGGAGCGGCACCGTGCCAATCCCGCCTGCGGAGCCTGCCACGCCCGTTTTGACGCTTTTGGATTGGCGTTCGAAGGCTACGGCCCCGTCGGGAACCGGCGTGACAAAGACATGGCCGGTCGCCCTGTCGATACCAACGCCACATTCCCCGGTGGCGTTGAGGGCAATGGCGTGGCCGACCTAAAGGCCTACATCCATGACAAACGCGAAAAGGATTACCTCGACAACATCGCCCGCAAGACCGTTGCCTTCGCCTTGGGCCGGTCCCTCCAGCTTTCCGACGAACTACTGATCGACAGCATGAAGGCGAAGCTGGCCTCCAGTAATAACAAATTCTCCGCGCTCGTCGAAACACTCGTGACCAGCCCACAGTTCACAAGCCGCAGACCAGCCGACAACCAAGCTCCAAAATCTGATAAAAGTAAAGGTGCACTCGCTTATGTCCGACCGCAACAGACCAACAGCCAACAAAATTGACCGCCGTACCGTTCTCCGTGGCGCGGGCGTAGCCATGGCTTTGCCGTGGATGGAGTCTCTTTCCGCGTGGGGCGCGGTCGGCAATGACGCCTTGCCCAAGCGCTTCGCAGCCATGTTCATGGGCTGCGGCGTCAACCAGAAATACTGGACCGCCGAAGGTTCCGGCAAGGACATGAAGCTTGGTCTCAGCCTGTCGCCGCTCGAATCGGTTAAAACCAAGGTCAACGTGATCCATGGCCTGTTCAACAAGCCGTCAACCGGCCACGGCATCCATCCGGCCATGACGGGGAGCTTGCTTTCCGGCGCGGAAATCACCAAGGGACCGATCGTCCACGCAGGAATCACCGTGGACCAGATGCTAGCCAACCGCATCGGACAGGACACGGCCCAGCCCAGCATGGTGCTCGCGTGCGAACAGCCGATGACCGGCTTCCACGAAACCAACTATTCGCTGGCCTACAGTTCCCACCTTTCGTGGCAGAATTCGGACTCGCCCGTGCCGAATGAAGTGTATCCGTCGCTTGCGTTCGATACCTTGTTCGAAAACCGTGGCAGCTCGCGCAATCTCAGCATCCTGGACCGTGTCAAGGACCGGGCCGAGTCGCTGACGAAGAAGATCAGTTCAGGGGATAAAAGCAAGCTCGACGAATATCTGACCTCCGTCCGCGAAGTGGAAAAGCGCATCGACCAGCAGCGCAAGAGCAAGAATGTGGCCGATGACAAGGCCAAGACGCAAAACAAGCCCGTGTTTGCCATGGAGCGGCCGGCAAACGGCCTGCCCGAGGACCAGCGCGAACACGCGCGGCTCATGGTGGACCTAATCGCGATTGCCTTCCAGACCGACAAGACGCGTGTAGCAACGCTGCTGCTGGCCCGTGACCTTTCGGCCCTCTACTACCCGTTCCTCGATGTGAAGGACGGCCACCATGCCGCCTCCCACAACGACACTTCGGACGGTTACGAGCGCATCGCACGGTTCCATTTGAGCCAGATGGCCTACCTCGCCACCAAGCTCGATGCGATGCCGGAAGGCGACGGAACCGTGCTCGACAACTCGCTGCTGATGTGGTTCTCGAATATGGTTTCGGGCACCAAGCACGACAACACCAAGATCCCGATCATTACGGCCGGTGGTCTGGGTGGTAGCTTGCAGACGGGACGGGTCTTGGATTACACGACGGCAGGCAACGACAACCGTAAAGTCAGTAGCCTCTACCTCGGCATCATGGACCGCATGGGCGTCAAACTCGATCAATTCGGCGACGCTACGACCCGCTTGGCCAACCTTTAAGGGTTGGTCAAGCGGTGCTACCATCGGGAATAGGTAGAACCTATGGACGTGGAACTCAAACAATTCCTTGAGGCGATGGAAGATCGCCTCGGGTCACGAATCGACGCGGTCGAATCCGGCTTAAGTACGAAGATTGACGCGGTCGATGCAAAGGTTGACGCGGTCGCATCCGGCTTGAGCGCTAAGATTGACGCGGTCGATGCAAAGGTTGACGCGGTCGCATCCGGCTTGGAATCAAGACTCCTTGCGGAAATCCGGGCCTCCGAAGTTCGCGGTCGCGAATACATTGAGGCAGTCGAGGCAAGTCTTCGGGACCATATCGAGTCGGTTGCCGCCGCAGCCAAGCAGCATACCGAAGATGTTGAAACGAGGCTTTTGACGGAGTTCTGGAAGTGGGCCAAGACAGCCGATGCCCGGTACCGTCAAGACCATGCCGCAGTTCTCGCGATCGATATGCGCTTGGAGTTGATCGAAGATCGGTTGTCCGATCTGGAGCGGGGCAAGGCCGCGTAACTCCTATGGCTGCCCGGCGACCCGGGCAGCCATAACGGTATCAATCAAATACAAGGCCCGCGCGTAATCGGCCCGAGCCGAGTTGTAGCTCTGGACGGTGTCGTTGAACGCCCGCTGCGCATCCAAAAACTCAATCAGACTTGCCTCGCCGCGCCGGTACGAATACTCGGTCGTCGACCGAACATCCTTGGCGCGATTCAGCAAGTCGCTCTCCATCTCCTTAAGCAACTGACCCGCGCTGGTGTACTGCTCCCAAGCCGCCGCAGCCTCGTTCAGGATGTGTGCCTCCATGGACCGGGCAAGCGCCTTGGCTTGGGCGATTTCCTGCTCGGACCGCGCGATCTCACCCTGATTTTTATTGAAAATGGGCAGCGGCGCGCTGATGTACAAACCAATGGAATTGCTTCGGGCCGATGGCGACTGCTGCCGCCGATACTCGGCTCCCGCAGTCAGATCAATCTTGGTCTGCGATAGTTGCAGTCGGAGATCAGCTTGGTTCCTCGCCTGAAGCTGCTTGGCCCCCTGCAGATCGGGCCGCTGCTTGATTGCGATCTCCCGGATGGTAGTCAAGTCGGAAGGGCCCACATCGCGGCGGATAGCACCCGTCACGTCAATGTTGCCGGAATCCTCACCAACCAGGAGTCGCAACCGGTTCTTGGCCTGTGCAAGTTGCAATTCCGCTTGGCGGACCGCCGTCTGGTACTGGGCCGTGGCAACCTTGGAACGGTTCAACTCCACCACAGCCAAATCGCCCGTCGCCACGCGGGCTTGATTGACCTCGGCTACGCGCAACAGACTCTGCAAATTCTCTTTGGCAAGCGAAAGCGTTTCCTTCGCCAGTTGAACATCGATGAAGGCATTGACAACGTCGAACACCAGTTTCCGCTGGACGTCTTCGAATGTCAATTGGGCCAAGGTCTTGTCGGCAGCAGCCAACTCCATCCGGGCCTCGCGCTTTTTACCCCGTTCCACCAAGAAGTCGGCCCGGACGCCGTACTCACTCGGTCCAGCATTGTTGGTGGTATTGTCGAAACCTGTTCCGAGCCAGTCCAAATGGTCGGCGTTGGCTGACAGCACCGGATTGGGGCGTAATCCCGCAGTAATGCGCTTGGCTTCGGCGATGCCAACGCCGTATCGCGCAGCCGCAATATCCAGATTTCTGGTGAGTGCGTCTTGAACCGCACGCTCTACTGTGTAGGACACTTGCGCAGGCAAATCAGCCGCCAGCGCGGCCGCAAGAATGCAGACAGCGGGGATAGGTCGTCTCATGACTGTACCTTCAACTTGGCCGGAGGGCCGGCACGAAACAATAGAAATGCCGAGGGAAGGACGATCAATGTCAGCAAGGACGCGGAAATAAGACCACCGATAATCACCACGGCCAGCGGCCGCTGCACTTCCGAACCGATTCCATGCGACAGCGCCATCGGCATCAGGCCGAGCATAGCCAACAGCGATGTCATCATGACGGTCCGCAATCGTGTCATGGCACCTTCCAGAACCGCCTCATAGGGGGCGGCACCGTCTTCCTGCAATTGATTGAAGTGGCTGACCATGACGACTCCGTTCAGCACAGCCTGTCCGAACAAGGCGATAAAGCCGATTGCCGCCGACACACTGAGGTGAATTCCGGTGACATATAGGGCAAGAATACCGCCAATCAACGCGAATGGAACATTGATGATGACCAGAGCCGCACTCTTCACAGAGTTGAAAGCCTGAAACAGCAGGATGAAGATAAGCAGAATGCTGATGGGAATGATTGTAGCCAAACGCCCCATCGCGCGTTCCTGGTTCTCAAACTCCCCGCCCCACGTAATGTTGTAACCCTCGGGGAGCTTCAAGTTGGCTGCAACCTTCTGCTTCATTTCCGCCACCAAGCTGCCCATGTCGCGGTCTTTGATGAAGATGCCAACTGCTGCCATTGCACGGCCAGCCTCACGGCTAATATTGATGACACCTTCCTGCACCGTAATATCCGCTACTTGGTCCAACGGGACCTGGGAACCGTCCGGGGCATCCAGCAGGAGATTCTTCAGGGCGTCCACATCGCTGCGCTCATTTTCGCGGAAGCGTAGCACGACGCCAAACCGCCGCTCGCCCTCCCAAATCTGGGTCGCAGTCTTCCCACCCAGAGCCGTTTCGATCAGATCTTGAATGTCTGCAATGTTAAAACCGTACCGGGCAGCCCTCTCGCGGTCCACTTCAACCTGCAATTGCGGCACATTTCCCACACGATCCACGAAGGCCCTCGCGATGCCCGGGACTGGCTGGATGATTTGGATCAGCTTGCCCGCCTCGACTTTCACTTTCGATGAGTTGTCGCCAAAAATCTTAATCACGATCTGGCCTTTAATCTGCGAAATGGATTCCAGGACGTTGTCGCGAATTGGTTGCGAGAACGAGGATTCCACCCCCGGAAGTGCGTCCAGAGCTTTTCCCATCTTCTCCAGAATCATCTCCTTGGTCATACCGACAGGCCACTGATTGTCCGGCTTGAGATCGACCAGCATTTCGACATTGTTGATGGGCTTGGGGTCGGTGCCGTCATCCGGTCGACCCGCCTGGGAAACAACGCGTTCCACCTGTGGAATCGCCAGGAGCGCGGCTCGCGCTTTGTGGACGGACTTGTTGACCTCGGATGGCGATATCCCTGACGGCAGTGTAAAGTTCGCCCAAATACTACCCTCGTTCAGCTCCGGTAAGAACTCGGAGCCCAGTTTCGGCACCAACGTCAGACTTGCCGCCAAGCAAACTACCGAAATCACCAAGACTCCGATTGGGTGAGCCAACGCCTCTTTCAAGACCGGTCGATAGAGCTTCTGTGCCATGCGGACCACGAAGCTCTCCTTTTCCGTGACGCCTTTTCGGAGGGTCAACAGACACAGGACAGGCACCAGCGTCAGGGAGAAAACCAATGAGCCGATCAGCGCCGAAGTGATCGTGTAGGCCATCGGGGCGAAAATCCGGCCTTCGTGGCGCTGCAGGGTAAAGATCGGAACGTGGGCGATGATGATAATCAACATCGAGAAGAAGGTTGGTCGCCCAACTTCTATCGCGGCGTCGCCCACCAGCTCCTTGAAGGTGCCTTTGAATTCGTGGCCCGGCTTGTGGCTCTCGCCAATCCGGCGGAAGATGTTCTCCACCACAATCACGGCACCATCCACAATGATGCCGAAATCCATGGCGCCCAGGGACAGAAGATTTGCCGGGATTCCCCGAAACTTCAGGCCCATGAAAGTGGAAAGCATCGCCAGTGGGATCACGGTAGCCACGATGGCAGCCGGACGAAATTGGCCCAGGAAGAGGAAAAGGATCAGGCCTACTAAAAGGGCTCCCTCGCCCAAATTCTTGAAAACGGTCTTCAGGGTACTGTCAATCAACCACGAACGGTCGTAGTACGGGACAAGTTCAACGCCCTTCGGCAGGATGGACTTGTTCATCTCGTCCATCTTGGCCTTGACGCCTTCCAGAACCATGGAGGGATTTTCGCCGGTCCGCATGAGGACAGTGCCGGTCACGATCTCATCGTTACCATTCATACCGACAGCACCCTGGCGCTGCTGGTAGCCGGTCTTCACATCCGCCACGTCGCGGATCAGAACGGGGACGCCCCCCTTTTCACTGACGACAATCTTCTCGATGTCGGACGGACTCCTCAGGAGCCCGACGCCACGAATCACCAGTTGCTGCTCGCCTCTTTCGATGTACCCGCCACCGGAATTCAGATTGCCGCGGTTCAGGGCGTCGAACATCTGCTTGACAGTCACGCCCCGGGAACGCATGCGGGTTAGATCGGGTTCAACTTGGTACTGCTTGATGAAACCTCCCCGGCTGACAACATCGGCCACGCCGGGAACCAGTTTGAAGTTGCGCTCAACCACCCACTCCTCGATCGACCGCAGTTCCATGGAATCGTACTTGTCGGACTTCAGGTACACACGGAAGATTTCGCCTACGGGACTGGAAAGGGCGGCAAGATCCGGCTTGATCCCGTCGGGAAGGTCCACGGATGCCAGTCGCTCCAAGACCTGCTGTCGGGCGAAATAGTTATCCACTTGGTCGTCAAACGTAATATATGTCGACGACAGGCCGAACATTGTGTGCGAAAACACCCGGACCGAGTGGGGCAATCCGCTGAGGGCAATTTCAATCGGAATGGTTACCTGCTTTTCCACCTCTTCCGGCGCATGGCCCGGGAACAGCGTCACCACCGTGGCCTGGATGTCGGTGACATCGGGAAATGCCTCGATTGGCAGGGTGCGGAACGCGAAGATCCCGGCACCGATAAACATCGCCAGCGTCAAGAACAGGAACAACGGCTGGTTAATAGCCGTCATCGTCAATTTGCGGAGCATGGGTTTACAGTGCCGCCTTCACGTACACGGTTCCGCGGGTCACAATCCGGTCGCCGGCTTTGACACCGGATGCTACGGACGAGCCGCCATCGTGTCGGCGTCCCAAAGTGACCGGGGTAAGTTTAAAGTGTCCGGTGGAAATCTCCACGAAGACGTGGTCCTTGCCCTCAATCTGAATCACCGCCGCGTCGGGAATCCATGGGGAGGGTTCCACCGCCCCCGTATATTTCAGACGTCCGAACATTTCTGGAAGCAAACGGCCAGCAGAGTTGTCGAGCTCCGCATTGACGCGGACCGTGCGGGTTTCCTTGTCGACCACATCGGCAATACGTGTAATCGTCGCCCGGAAGGTCTGGTTGGGGTACGCGATCAGTTCAATGGCCGCGCCGCCCCCGGCCTTGTAGTGGCGGATGTCGCTTTCGGGAACCTCCGACGTAGCCCAAACTCGGCTCAGGTCTGCGACTGTGAGCATGGGCGCATTGATTTCATTGTGGAATTCCCCTTCCACCACGCTGACTTCCAGCACCTTGCCGGAAATCGGGGAAGTCACCGTAATCTGCTGGCGGACCTTGCCCGCTGTCAGGCCCAACAGTTCGAGCTTCTGCTTGGCCTGTTCACGGGCGCTCTGGGCCTGTTGGACCGCCGCCTTGCTGAGTCCAACCGTGGTCTCAGCCGAAAGGACTTCCTTTTTGGCAACCGCATCATGCTGGAAGAGGTCCGTGAGCCGCGCAAGGTCGGATTCGGCCTTGGTGAGAGCGATTTGCGACTGGCGGACACCGGATTCCGACTGGAGAAAAGTGGTTTCGGCTTCCGCAGCAGCTGGGCTTTCAATCACGACAACCGGTTGGCCCTTCTGCACCGCGTCGCCCAGCTTGGCCATCACCTTGACGATCCGTCCGGGTACAGGCAGCACTGCGTGGGAGACCCGGTTCGGGTTGGCCTCGATTTTGGCGGGTGCCGTTACTTCATCCACCGGCATTGGGACCGCCTGGATGGCCTCAACAGTCAAACCCTTCAATTCGGGGGCATCAGAGGCGAACGACACGACACCGTTCTCGGACTTCGTCGGCTCAATTTGTTTGGCCGCGCTGGCTGAGGCTGCATCCCTGGCTTCTCCTGGGGCAACCTTTTGTTCACAGGCTGCCAACAGGACCGAAAACAAAATAGGTACGAGAGGGAATCTGGAGAAGGAAATTTGCATTTCGTTTGCGAACGTAGCACCGTGAGGATAGCAGGAATAGCCTTAAGAAGGTCTTAAGACCACACAGCCCTGCACAAGCACGCTGTTGAGACGCCCGCAGTCCCCAGTCGGTTACCGACGACGGACCACCCAGTGACCGCAACCAGATCCTAAAACCGCAAAGTCAGCCCAAGTTGCATCACGCGCGCTGCCCTGGACGCACTGATCTGGCCGAACGTGGCACTGCCAAATGCCGTACCAGGTGTGGAGAAGTTGGTGTGGTTCAGTACGTTCAACGATTCCCCCCGGACCTGCAGCATCATCCGTTCGGGCATGTGGGGCGCATGAATCTGGAAGTTTCGGAGAATGGAAAGATCCATGTTCAGGATTCCCGGCGCGCGCATGTTGTCCCGTCCACCGTTGCCGAATGTGTATGCAACTGGTTGGGCAAAAGCCGTGGTGTCAAACCAGCGCTTGACCGTCCGCTGGTCGCCGGGCAGTACAGGATTCCGCAGCACGTCGGCCCTCTGGGTTCCCGCCGAAAACGCGTTCGTATTGTTTGTAGTGGTGGTAACAGTGAACGGAGCGCCGCTTTGCATGGTCGAAACCAAGCCAACCGTCCAGCCGCCGACGACATTGCCCGTCAAGCCCTTGGCCAACCAGCGCTTGCCCGGTCCCACGGGCAATTCATACACGGAACTGAACGTAACCCGGTGCCGGATGTCGTTTGCCGATGGCCCCCAGTCCATCGCCCGGTTGTAGTAGTTCGAATAGGCTCCACCGTCGGACCCTACGGAGGTTCCGCCCTCAAAGCTGTTGTCGAGGAACGTGGCGCGCGTGTAGCTTCCGTTCAGGTTCAGGCCCTTGGTGAAACGTTTGGAAATGCGGACAAATCCCGCCACGTAGCGCGAATCGCCAATCGAGGGACTGAGGATGGATACGCTGGTGAACTGCGGGAAGGGACGGTCCACCTGCGACGAATGTGTTGAAGAGAGCACAGACGGCAGGATCTGGTTGATCGGCAGATTTGAGTTGGCCAGCTTGTGCCCGAAATTGCTCAGTACCGTGACCTCCAAGATGGTGGAGCCTGAAATTTGGTACTGAAGGCTCAGATTCGACTGCTGGGAATAGCCGCTGACACGTTTTGCGTCGAAGAATGTGACCGCGGTGGTTGTGGTCTTGCCCAAAGGAACCGCCCCATAAGAGTCATTCCGGGCAGCTGATACGACGTTGTTCGGAACGCCGTTGCGCAGATAGAAAGGTGCCGTCAGGCCGTTGTCCGGGGTCTGCAGGCTGGTGTTGATGCCAAAACCCAAATTGGCCGACGCTGGCTGGCCGGTATCGAACGGGTGTGCGAACTGGACCGCATAGCCGCCGCGAAGGACCAGACGACTGGAAAACTCGGGCTTCCATGCGAAACCGAATCGGGGCCCGAAGTTGTTCCAGTCGTAATTCCAAGGCGAGGTTCGATAGCCGTCCTGCCCGATGAACTTGACCACGCCCGGTGTGCCGGAGACGGGATTGGGGGCATTGAGGTCGAAGCCGTTCATGCGCTTGTTGACGTCGATCATCGGCGTATCCATTTCCCAGCGCAGCCCCACGTTCAAGGTCAGGGAGCGCGAGACGGTGAAGTCGTCCTGGGCGAAGGCTGCGTCGTACCAGCTATGGCGGTCCGTGACGGCTGTAATGGCTTGATTGAAAAGCGTCGGGAAACCAATCATCATGGAAGCCAGTCCGTTGCCGGTGCCTGCCGAGCCAGGCTGGCCTGTCGGCTGGGTCGCAAACGTGAAGTCCCCTGAAGCTGTGGACAAATTGGTCTCGTAGTTGGACGACTTGCGCAGCTCCACCCCGAATTTAAGTGAATGCTTGCCCTTGACCGTGGACAGCGATTCCACGAACTGCAGATTCTTGATCGGAAACTGACGGCGCTCCTGGGCGGTAGTCCCAATGACGCTGAAACCGGCGGGTGCGAAGCGCGGAAATGCGTTCGGGTCCACCCCGACCAATCCGAGAGCCTCCACCGACTTGCTTCCTACCCCGACTGTACCGGCATGCGCGACCCTGGTTCCCCAATTGAAGCGGAACTCGTTGACCGTCGTAGGGCTCAGAATGTGGATTTCATTGGCGTATATATATTGTTGGCTGGTGTCGCTGGTGGCAGCGGTATTCGCCACGTCCCCTTTGGGATAGGGCCCGTACGGGGTGAGCAAGTCCGCGTTGTACATGTAGCGGGCTGTAAGCTTGTCGGCGTCGCGGAAGATATGGTCCACCTTTCCCATGAAGAAGCGGCTGTCAGTGGCTGCGATGCTGTTGGCCCGGAAGTTGTTGTTGCCCGTGATACTATCCGGTGCACGGTTGGGCAGTGGCCAATAGTCCAGAGCCTTCATGGCAACCGGGTCCAGCTGGCTTTGGGGGATCGTATTGCCCGTGTATGCTGTACGGGTGGTCTTGACGAGGGTGGATGGGTCGAAGATTTGGATCATCGACCCAGCCGCAGTGACCGTTTGCGAGAAATCACCCTTCCGCTGTGCCAATGTAGGGACCGTGAGGGTGGTGGTGCTGCCGACCCGCAGGTTCCGCCCCTCGTAGCTAAAGAAAAAGAAAGTCTTGTTGCGCCTGACCGGGCCGCCCAGCGTGATCCCGTAGACGTTGTAGCGCAACTTCGGAATTGTTTTGACGCCGTTCAGGATGGGGGCGAAAAAGCCTGGGGCGTCAAAGGTATCGTTACGGAGAAATTCGTAGGCGCTGCCCCGAAAGCTATTCGTACCCGATTTGGTGGTCTGGATCACCACGCCGCCAGCCGAAGCTCCGTACTCGGCCGCGTATGTGCTGGAGAGAATCTTCACTTCCTGAATGCTCTCGGCGGGCGGGTCGGTGTCGAGTTGTCCGGCACCAAGCCGCATGTTCTGGGTCGATCCGCCGTCCAGCCAAACCATTTGACTCTGGGTCCGACCGCCGGCCAGGCTGAAATTCGGTTTTCCACCGGTCGTGTAATCGACAAACACCGCACCGGCAGCCAAGCTCACTAGATTCATGGTGCGTCGGTCGCCGAGTGGAAGGTCGGCCACCTGCTCGGGCTCAAAGGTCTGGGTAATCACGGACGTCTTGTCTTCCAGCGCCGCCGCATTGGCCGCCACCGTGACGGTTTCCGAGACCGATCCCAAATCCAATTTCACATTTAGGCCGAAGGTCTCTGCAGTCTGGAGGGCGATTCCGGTCTCTTGGTAGCGCCGAAATCCGGCATGCTCAACGGCTACGGAATAGGTTCCTATCTCCAGATTCGGAATCAGAAACATCCCGGCCTCGTTGGTGGTGGTCACGACCGCAACATTGGTGGAGGCGTTGGTCGCTGTGACCTTGGCACCAACCGCACTGCTTCCTTGCGTGTCAGTCACCGACCCGCTGATGGAAGCCCTTTGAGACTGGGCGAAAACTGCAGCGCACGCAAGCGCTGCCGACAACAGTACTTTGAACATGGTTGGTCCCCGGGACGTGGAAGGATTCCGCTCCCGAAAGACTATCACAATCCAGAAGTCGTTAGGATCTTACAGGAGACATTGCAGCGTCCGGGCAATACCGCGCAATCGTCTGCATGGCCAGACCGGCTCGCCGTACGCGTTCGCGGGAAAGCGCGATCACGGTGTTTTCGAGATGGCTGCCGCTGGGGTAGACATCCGGCGCGTTGCGCAGACCGAACTTAAGGTAGATCGGAGCAGCGACGCGGATGAGTTCAGGAATCTCGAAATAGCGGATGAAGCCACCGATATTGTCGGGGGCCTCGACGTAGAAATCGATGGGAGCCTGAATGGCCTGGCGAATAGCCGCAATCTGGGAGATGGAAAGATCGGAGGGAATGTTGATTGTGGTGGCACCAAGGTCCTCCAATATCCGGGCGGAAATCGGGTTGGCCGGTGCCATCATCACCGAGGTTTTGATGATCAGGTCGGCAGGGAGATGGCCCATCGCCTTCAGCTTGCCAATCGCCTGTAGTGTACCCAAATCGGAAACCAGGACGCTTCTGAGGCCGAGGTCCACTCCGCGGCGGAGGTCCTCCAGCGAAAAGCACAGTTGGTCCAAGCCCCTGGCGCTCAGGCCAAGCGCCTTGCCAGCGGGAGAGAACGCCTGCGCCCCGGTATCGAACGTTGCCCTTGGACCAATGAAAAGATTGACTTCGACGTTGTGCGCCGCACCAATCGCCAGCATTTCGGTGATCTCGCCGTCCGTCATCAGCATGATGCCGCTGCCCTGGCTGACGCGATGGACCGGGACCGCGCGCTTGGCCGCTTCGTCCAGAACAGCGGACAGGCATCGGGGCCCCTCGGTGCTGGGAATCTCTATCCTGTACTGGCCGCCGTCGGGAAATCGGAGAGCCGAATCGGGGGCCGGAACTGGGTCGGAACCACCGAAACCCAAAGATTCCAGCCAACTTGCCGCCAACATGCCTGTCGAGGTCATATGAGTTCGTAACCTTTGGTGGAAATACCGGATGACACCACCTCGGTGGTGCAACCGTTCATGGCGAAGACCTGACGGACCAAGTCCACGACATGGGCGTAGCCTTTTTCGTGGAACACGAGTACGCTCGGGCCAGCCCCGCTAAGGGCGCAGCCGAGCAGGCCTGGAGCGCGGAGGCGGAGTATTTCTGCCAATCCCGGCACCAAGGGGGCTCGGAAAGGCTGGTGCATCCGATCATCCAAGGCGGTTGGAAAGCCGGACGGGTCGCCGTTTGCCAGCGCCGCGATGAGGAGCGTGGCCCGCTGGATATTGAACGTCACGTCGGCTCGGGAATAGGTTTCGGGCAGAACAGCGCGGGCTTCCTTGGTGGGGAGTTGGTAATTCGGCACCACCACGGCAATTTGAAACCGGTCCGGCATCTCCATGCGGATGGAGCGGGTCAGGCCGCCGGGCTCAACCGCACTGACGGCTATCGATCCAAGGACGCAGGCTGCTACGTTGTCCGGGTGACCTTCAAGTCGTGCGGCTTCGTCGAGGATCCGACCCACTTTCCAGCCGAGTCCGAGTAGTTTTTCGGCCATGACCACGCCAGCCGTCAGCGCAGCGGCACTGGAGCCCAAACCTTTTCCCAACGGGATGTCGTTGACAATCTCCAAATCAATTGCGGGCAAAGCCATGTGGGCCCTGGCCGCGACAGCAAGCGCCGTTTGCCAGATGAGATTGTCCTCGCGGGTGGAGATAAACGCGGCATCCCGTCCGCGAACGCGGATGCCGAGCTTGTTGGCCGGGGCAAAGCGGCATTCCAGGAAAACGTTCAGGGCGATGCCGAGCGCATCGAAGCCTGGACCGAGGTTGGCGCTGGAAGCTGGTACTCGAACGATGTGGACGGGGCTCAATCTGTCATTATCCAACTCTGCCATCCCTGTTCTCAATTTTCTCAAAAAATCTTGTCCGGTTCCGAGCCCGGTTTCCGCTACCCCAATTAGAGGAACAACCTATGTCCACAAAAATACTCGCCAACTTTGCCGCAGCGGCCTTTCTGACCGCCATTGCCACCACGACCGCCTATGCCGGAATCATCTCCAACGGGGACTTCCAAACCGGCAGCCTGTCCAGCTGGACCACGTTCACAACTACCAACGGGACCACAGGCTCGGGCCTGCCCGCGGTCGTTTCATACGACACGACGGGAACCGGTGCGAGTTTCGCGGCCAAGTTCGACGTCGGCGACACAACCACGTGCTGCACCCAAGACGGCGGCGGAATCCGTCAGACGATCATTGCGCCCGACACGGCCTACTATTCCTTCTTTGCCAACATCGCCGCCGAGAATGACCTGACGGGGCAAATCAACGGTGATCCCGGTCGGTTCCGCATTCTCGTGGACAATGTTGGGGTCGGGACAACAACGCTTTTCGGATTCTCCACGTCACACGAAGTGGTTCGCGGCTCGGTAAGCGGCACCATCATTCTGACGGCCGGTGCCCACGTGTTGTCCATCGAAGTTACCCGCTGCTGCGTTGGCGGTGGCAATAACGCACCCACGCAATATGTGGATAATGTGGGTGTCACGGAAGCCGCGCTCCCCGAACCCGGAACGTGGGCGACTATGCTTGGCGGCGCATGTGTGGTCATGGCCCGCCGTCGATATCTGAAGGCCTAAACGGGGATGGGGAGGCGGGCCGGAACCCGCCTCCCCGTTGGCTACCGAATTTCCAGCAGTTCCTTTTCCTTGACACGGGCCATGGAGTCCAGCTTGGCCATGGTGGCGTCAGTGATCTTCTGCATTTCATCCTGGCCGCGGCGCTCCTCGTCCTCGGCAATCTTCTTGTCCTTGGCGAGCTTTTTCACTGCGTCGTTGCAATCGCGACGGACGTTGCGGACTGCAACGCGGTGGTCTTCGGCCATACCGTGCAGCTTCTTGGCCAATTCCTTGCGGCGTTCCTCGTTCAGCGGAGGAATCGGAACGAGGACGACCTTGCCGTCATTGGCAGGGTTCACGCCTAATTCGGCCACGCGAATGGACTTCTCGATGGCTGAAATGAGCGACACGTCCCACGGCTGCACCGTCAGCAGGCCAGGCTCGGCATGCAGGTTGGCAACTTGGTTCAAAGGTGTCGGAGTGCCGTAATAGTCCACGCGGACATTGTCCAGCAAATGGACGCTGGCCCGACCGGTGCGGAGGGTCGCCATCGCATTTTGCAGG
>CAIYDY010000141.1 GCA_903925015.1 uncultured Acidobacteriia bacterium | reverse complement strand
GGTAGGGCGGGCGCCTCTTGGTAGCAGCCACGAATTTCGCGTAGTCGGCCTGCGTGACTTCGGTCTTATCCAACTGGAAGGCACTGACGAAGACCTTGCGCGCCGGACGGTCGTCCAACAGAACGTGCGGACGCATGTTGGTCTTGTCGTCGGACGTAAGCTTGGTGCGTCCCATGGTGAATTCGTCGGCTGGAATGGAAACCATGTCCGCCGCCAGCAGCGGTCCGGCACAGAGAACAAACAAACCAAGATTCCGCATTAGACGAACAGATCCACAATCTCGTCGTCCGACACGAACTCGGTCGCGCCGAGGACGTCCACGTACCGGTAGGCCCGTTTCGATGGCGTATTCGTCATCTCCTTGCGCCAGTCTATCCCCAAGGCGCTATAGATCGACGCGTAGATGTTTTCGGTGCGGGGCTGGATCTTCCGGTACTTCCAACCAGTATCGATAACCTTTTCACCCGTGGCGTCGGTGTTGCCGATGATCCGACCCGGTTTCACGCCACCGCCTGCGAAGAGAGAGAGATACGCCTCGTTGTAGTGGTGGCGTCCGGCGATACCATTCAGCGCCCCCGGAACGCGACCAAACTCGGTCACCATCACCACCATGGTTTCGTCCAGCAGCGTCTTGCCGATTTCGCGGGGAGAGGGTGCGCCGGCCAAGTCACGAATCAGATTCGCCATGGCCCGGTCGAATTCGTTGCACCGGATGTAGTGGTTGGATTTGGCGTTGTGGTCGAAAATCGCTTTGTGGTGGTCCCAGTCGGGGTGGACAATGTGGATGTACCGCGTCCCGGCATCGGCCTGAACCAAATTGCGGGCGAACAGGCAGCTCAGGCCGACCTGGTTGTCACCGTACCGCGCCTTTTCCGCGTCGGCCATCTGGAAAACCTTGGGCCAACGGGCGTCTCCCAATATTTGGTAGGCGCTCTCCTGAAAACTCCTGAAGCCTGTAAACGACCGGTCACGCCCCGACCGGGAAGGCGACAGCGACTTGTCCAGTTCCGAAAGCAACCGGTAACGCTCCTGCAGCAGCTGTAACGCCTCTCCCTCCACGGAGGTGGCTCCCCCGCCTGTCTGCAAATTGATATCCAGCACCGAATGGCGCGGAGGCAGGAAGCCGGTCGAGAGCGCTCCACAACCCGAGGTATCCAAGCCGCATCCAATGTAGGTGGGGAAAGTGTCGGACTCGCGCCGCAACTTCTCGTACTCGTAGGCGACCACGGAGCCGACCGAAGGGATCTCCGGTGCCTGCGCCGGATTCAGCGGACGACCTGCCTGGGTGTAATACTGTCCCCGAAAGTGCACGACCTCATGGCTCTTGAGGGAGCGGACGATCGTAATCTTGTCCATCTCCTTGGAAAGTTCGGGAAACAGCTTGTTGGAGAGATACAGGCCATTGCGCACTTGGCGAACGTCCAGATCCTTCGGCGTGCCCTCGCCTTCCTTGAAATCAAAGGAATCAATATGGCTGAGGGCACCTGCCAACTCAATCACAATGGCGAAACGGGCGGTGCCGCGGGGATTGGCGTGGCCTGCCGCCCGCGCGTGGACAGGCCAGAATGCCTGCTCCGCGAATGAGCCGAGGAGACCGTAGCCGCCGAGTTTCAGCAGGTCGCGGCGGGCGGGGAGGAATTCGGATACAGTCTTGTTCAAGGGTATGCCCTTCCAATCGGTTGAAATCGAACTCCGGCTAGTAGTTGAAAATGAACTCCGGGCTGTTGATCAGAACCCATTGCAGATTTTCAGCACCACGGCGACGGTCTTGGGACAGTGCTTTGAGCGCTGTTGCCATTTCGGCCCCACCGGGATTGCGGGCCAACGTGACCATATAAATCTTTTCCACCAGTTTGCGGTCATCAGGCGTGTCGTTGAGCAACTGCTCCACCCGGCTCCCGTCCTTGGCCGCCACGCGCTCGGTAATGAGCTTGGACTGCATGAGCAACATCGCCTGCAGCGATGACTGCGGTGTCCGCTTCGGCATATCGTCGCGGTTGCTCTGGCCGAATGTGCGCAGGAACCCCTTAGTCTCGTTCCCGGAGGTACCGGGATCCGGCATCTGCATCACCATGCCGCCCGTTTTTCCCTTGGCCGGAGCCGCACCAGGCTTACCAGTGGCGAGAGTGATCGCGTCATGCAGTTCGGGAGCCGCCAGCATTCGGACGTACTTCCTGGCGTAGTAGGTGGAGTACTCCGGCTTCCACTCACCGGGGAAGCTGGACGAGAGCTGGTAAGCGCTCGATTTCATAATGGTGCGCACCACAGTCCGGAAGCTGTAGTTGCTGGATTGGAAATCCTTCGCCATTGCGTCCAGCAACTCGGGATTCGAGGGTTGGATTGTCCAAGGTGCGGGAGGCGGGTTCTTCGGGTCGAACCGGGCAAGATCGAACTCGTCGGCGGGTTCCACAATGCCAAATCCCATCAATTCGGCCCAGACGCGGTTGGTCAATGTCCGGCTGAACTGGATATCCCCAGTGATCATCCTGGCCAGCTCGTCACGGTAATTCGAGCCTTTGGAAGGAGCCTCTCCGGTGAGGAAGAAGCGAGGCTCGGCTGCGTTGCTACCCCGCCGCGGCACGCGCACGATACTAACGGCTTTGGCATCGTAGCCCGGCCCGAGATCGTCCACTGTGTATTCCGTGTTCGCCTGGTAGCCGAACTCCCAGTTCATGATCTGGCGCGTCTTGCCGTAGAAAGCCGCCTGGTTGAAGAAATCGGCGCGCTTGCGTCCTGCGAGATACAGATTGACCTTCTCCAGATGCCGGGCACCGTCGTGGCAGGAGACGCACGCCAAGTTGAGGCCTAGGAAAACCTTGCTGTAGGTGATCGTGAACTCGTCCACAGTATCGTTCTGGTCCACGAGATCGTGCGCATCGGGCTCGGTCGGGTCATCCTTTGCCTTGACAAAATCACGGGCATAGTAGAGGCCTCCGGGAACCGAAAAGCTGGTCTTCCCCGCCCCCGTGAGCAGGTCCGTGACCACTTCGTTGTACGGCCGGTCCAGCTTGAGCCACTCGCGGACCCAATAGTGGAACAGATTCAGTCCTGGACCCATCCGCCCGCCAGCCCGAAAGAGATCCTCGAAGTAGTAGGTCCACTTGTCGATGAAAGCATCGCTGGAGGTGAGCCTGTCCACCAGCTTGTCGCGCTTTTCAGGGTCGGTACTCGCGAGAAAAGACTGGACATCGTCGGCGGTCGGAATTCGTCCCGTGGCGTCGAGGTAGGCCCGGCGTACAAACTCCTGGTCGGTGGCCAATCCCGCATGCGGCACCTTGTCGCGTGTCATGCGGGCAAAGATGAACTGGTCGATGTAGTTGCGCACCGGGACCTGGTCCACCATGGAACCGCGCCTTGGCAGAGAGGGCAGGAGCGCAGCAGTTACGGAACCCGCCTCGGCGGACTTGGCTGCCTTGGGTTGGAGCAGGGGAAGGTGTGCTTTCTCGATATCGTCCAGTTGTTGCCCCGGGTCCTGAGCCAGACAGGGAGCGGCGAGCGCGAAAAGGAATGCCGGAAGAAGATTGGTCCGCATGGCGATCACACTATTTCGCAGTCTTGAACATCTGGACACGCTTGCCGTCCACTTCGGTCACGAACAAGGTACCGTCGGCACCGTAGTCCATCATGTGAGGCAACTTCAACAGGTCTGGATTCCCCCACGTGCGGATCACGTTGCCATCCGGGCCAAGCTCGATGATTTGGTGCTTCTCGCCCTCGGAGACAAAAATTTCGCCTTTCCATGCCATTAGGCAGAAGGGGTTGCCGAAGCCGCTCCACTCGGAGAGGAAGTCACCGGCAGGCGAGAAGGCTTCCACCCTGTTGTTGCCGCGGTCGGCGATATAGATGCGGTCCTGCGGGTCGATGGCCAAGCCATGGGCCAAGGTGAACTGGCCCGGACCCTTGCCCTTGGCACCAAACTGCGAAATGAATTTGCCTTCGGCGGTGGTGTGCACGATGCGACTGTTGCCGCTGTCGGCGATGTAGAGATCTCCGTTGGACGCAAGGACAAGGTCGTCGGGGGAACGCAGGGGTTTCCCGTTCACTTCCGTTAGTGGGAGGAGGACCTTGCCGGATGGAGAGAATTTAGTAACGGTATGGGCACCGTTATCGGTGATCCAGAGATTGCCGGCTTTATCGACGCGCAACCCGTGCGGAACCTTGAACAGGCCTTGGCCCCAGCCGTTGAGGTATTTGCCCTTGGCGTCAAACTGTAGCAAAGGCGTGCCTCCGCGGTGGAGGACGTAAATGAATCCATGCTGGCGGTCAACAGCCACCGCAGACATGGCTCCAACCTCGGCGGAGGCAGGAATCTGCAGGAATCCAGCGGACACCCAAGCCACCGGATCGGCGGCGGACAACGGGATGGCTGCTAGGAATAGTCCAAGGATGAGGCGGCGCGGGTTCATCACACCTTGCAGTATACAACAGGGGCGGAACCTCGCATCACATCTGAAATTTTAGATTCCATCCCAACACGTGTGTCGGGATGTGCCTTTGCCAGTTTACTGGGGTACCGCGAACGGGTAGTACCCGGCGCGGTATCGCAGCGTCACATTCGGCAGATTGTTCACCGAAATTTTGATCCGGCGGAACTGGCGGTCGGCCCGCTTCTCGCCCACGTCGGGGGTGTAGCGCATTACGTACTGCGTGGTGATTTCGCCGGACAGATTCGCAATCGAACGGAAGATGGCGCTTGAAATCTCCGCGGTGTATCCGCCCGTACCCACGGAAATCGCGTAGTTCCCCGCATCGGACGGCGTGGAGAGATAACCGGAAATGTCCTTATAGATGTTGTTGAGCGGCGTTTCCACCTTGCCACCGGTCTGTTCGGTCAGCTGGATCAGATCGTCCTCGGATTCGGTGTGCGCGCCGAACGATACAGTGCTCATGGCATAAATGGTCACCAAGTTGCGCTGGGCAACCTCGATCACTTCCTTCAGGCTCTTCTTGCTGGTGTTGTCATGGCCGTCGCCGATGATCACGATGACACGGCGCGGCTCGTAAGGCTCGCCTTGGACGGTCTTGCGGCTGGTGCAAGCCATATAGATGGCGTCGAACAGAGCCGACCCACCGCCCGGCTTCATTTTCGAAAGCTTCTGCACCATCTTCTCGGAATCCGAGTTGGTATCCACTACCAGTTCCGGCTCGTTGCCATACGTAATCAGATAGCCGCTGTACCGCTTGTCGCCTGGCAGCAGGTTCAGGATCAGTTCGGTGGCCGCCTCTTGGTACTTGGCCCAGTGGATCTTCATGCCGTTGCTCTGGTCGAGCAGGAACCCGATCACGATGGGCTGCGACTGGGCATGGCTGAAGAATCCGATGTTCTGTTCCTTGCCCTCGTCGTAAAGGTGGAAGTCGCTCTTCTCCAGATTGGAGACAAACCGCCCCTTCTCGTCGGTCACGGTAACCGGGACGATTACTTCGTTCACGGAGACGCGGATGGGCTCCTGGCCTTTGGCAGCCGGATTCATCGCAAGGGAACCCGCCACCACTAGGGCGAATGCGATTCCGACGGATCGGGATGCGACGGATCTGCAGGCTACGGATCGGGACACGAAAGAGCGCGACATGGGTTCCTTCCATTTTAGCCCCTTTGGTGGTGGGCCGGGGGTACCCATGTTGGAACTATTGCCCCCAACTTTATAAAACATAAAGCATGCTACGCTTGAATCGTCGCGATGTATAAGGCGTTCTTCGGTCTCGTCAGCAATCCATTCAATCTGAGTCCGGACCCGGCGTTCCTATACCGGAGCCCGCACCACGAGGAAGCGCTCGCCAATCTGATTTACGGCGTGCAAAGCCGCAAGGGTTTCATCGTTCTCACTGGCGAAGTCGGCACAGGCAAAACAACCATGCTGGAGTGCCTGAGAGACCATTTGGACTCCCACCGCATCCCATTTGCCTTCGTATTCAACTCCCGCCTCACGCCGGACCAATTCTTCGAGATGATTGCGTACGACTTGGAACTGCCGTGCCAGCGGACCTCCAAGACCGAGGTTCTGATCGCTTTGAACAATCTGCTGCTGGAGCGTACCAACCAAGGCCGCACCACCGCGCTGATTGTGGACGAGGCGCAGAACCTGGATTGGGATGTGCTCGAGGAAATTCGGCTGCTCGGAAATTTGGAGAACCGGCGCGGGAAGCTTCTACAGATCATTCTCGCCGGACAACCGGAATTCCAAGCCAAACTGGAACAGACCGAGTACCGGCAACT
>CAIYDY010000140.1 GCA_903925015.1 uncultured Acidobacteriia bacterium | reverse complement strand
TGGAGTTGGCTTGGTTCATGTTTTCCATCGCGCGACCATGCTAGCCGGGCGGGGGTGGGAAAACGAACTTCGGGGACTGGATACTACGGTTGTGGGACCGGTGGTTTGGGGTTTGGTTTGTTGGGGTTGGGGGGAATTTTGGAATTGACGAAAATTGTTGTGACTGACAAAGGTCGCATCCGGGTTTTCGAAGGCGGGACGGAAGATGTCGGTCCGAGGGTGGTGCCCACGAAACTGTGTAAACGTCCTCGGGGCTAACTATCTATTGGTTGGTCCGGTCGTGGACCAACATCGCTGAAGCCCATCCCGCCATCCCGCCAGAACGCTGCCGACAGCTACTGGCCCGTTGCCCCCAAAAAAAGGGGAATGGCCCGGGAGGCTCATGCCCGATCCAATCCCTGTATGACGGGGCCGCCCCGGCCGCGGGTTGCGGGAGAGGCGGAGCGCTTCGGGGGCGCTCCGCTGGGGGACTTGGGGATTAGTTGATGGGACCGCGGACGCACAGGGCGCGGTAGTACTGGGTGGTTTCGACGGGGACGGACAGGTCCGCTGCCGTTGGGAAGCTGTAGGCTCCCGCGGTGTTGGGCAAAGAGCCCTTGAAGCCGCTCCATGCGATGCCAGTGGACTTGACGCCGCCTTTCGGGGCCTTTTCGAAGCGCAGGCCGCTGAGTTCCTGGACACGGGGTAGACGCCAGTCGCTAAAGTTTCCCGTTGTCAGGTTCTTGCAGTAGGCGTTGGCCTGGGCCCAGTTGACGTCCTGGCCGTTGTCGCGTGCCGCCCACATGAGCTTGGTGGTGAAATCAAGCCAATAGCCCCGGCTGGCGGTTACGGCAGCCCCGGCAGCGGCGACATCGGCCGGGGAAGGAGGCTTGGGGGCATTGGCGGGGGCGGCGGAGGTTGTGGGGGCGGGCGCCTTGGGCAGGTTGATGGTGAGGATTTGGGTCTTGGCTTCGTTCAGATTGACCACCTGTTCCCAGCGCTTGCCGCCGGCGACGGGCACGGCTTCCACAAGATGCTCGCCCAATTGGAGCACGACCCGCATGCGGTCATCGGGGCGGAGAGTTCCCTTCGCTTCGCCATCCACGGTTAGTTTGCATTCGGCGTCCGCCCGGACAATCAACGTTGCGGTAGGGGCGTTTTGGGCGTTCACAACACCGGCGGCGAGGAGCAGGGCAAGGGCAGCCCAGGCGGGGCCAAAGGTCAAATTTCGCATATTCCTTTACTTTGCCATATTTGCTCGTATCCAATTCTTGCGGCAGGAGCTCCTGCCGGCAGTCTTTTGACGCACAGAACTGACGGGCGCTGGCGCGCCGGAGATTCGGTTATGGCCGGCTGAAAGCCGGCTGCAGCCAAGAATGGCCGCCCCACACAAATTAGGTTGGGGCTAGTCCGAGGTTGGCGGAGTCAGCTCGAAGACCTTGACGGTCTGGGGACCGGGAGGGCCGGGCGAGGCAAAAACGCGCTTCACCCACGGGAGCGCTTCGACCTCGACGCAGCTCGCCATGGGGTTGCTGCTGCCGAAGATCATCGATTTCTCCGGATGCTGGAGCCTGTACTCCCGGGCTTTCTCCTCGGAGGGGAATTTCTGTTCCGAGTCCAACGCCTCCACCATGCCGGTGCCGTCGAAGACCCGCTTGGTGACGAAGACCGAAACCCCTGAGGGCGTGATGGCCTTGCCATCGAAATTGTAGATCCGGACGGCCATGGTGCGGTAGTAGTCGGGCAGGTAGATGGTGAGCGGGATGCGCTCGCCGTGGGGACCCGAATCCCAGATCCTTTTCTCGTAGCGGCCTCCACTGTGGTTGGACCACTGGAGAATACCGGGCCAAAGCTCGCCGGTGACTTCGGAGTTCAGCACGGCGTACCGGGCACGGAGTTGGGCGGCCAGTGCGCGCGCCGCCTCCGGGGACGACGCGGTCAAAAATGCGGAAACGGTAGCGGCGTTTTCCTGGGTCCCGTTGGTGGAGGGTATGCGGTGGCCGATGGCATTGACCCAATCGCCGTAATCCCACCAAGTGAGGACGCTGTAGGCGGACGGGGGGTAGGCGAAGTCCCTGCCAGGAGGCAATGCGGGCCAGTAGCGCAGCCAGGCGCGGGGATCGCCGAGCGGCTCGGGCGTATTCCGTCGCAGCCATGTCAGTGCCTGGTGCCAGGCCGGACGAGGCCCGCCGTCCTGGTGGCTCATGGCGATGGCGTGCGGAATGCTGCTGGCAAGCAGGAGGGCGGCAGTGGAAAGAGAGATGACGGCCTGAAAGCGGGGAAGCCGGGCCATCAGCCAGGCGCAGCCCAGACCGGTTGCCAAGGCCAGGGCTGGTCCACCATACACCCACATGCGCATCTGGAGCACGCCGGCGACCGTCATCACCAGGGTCCAGACGGTGCACAGAACCACGACGGGACGCTTGGACCACCAGACAGTGCACAAGGCGTACAAAAGCACGGGAAGGCCGGGAATCCACACGGTGCCCAACGCGGCATAGAGGGAACCGATTCCGTAGGGGGGTACGGCCCAAATCGGGATGAGTTCGCCGACGGAATAGCTCTGGGAGCCGGCGCTGCTGCCCGGCAGATACCGGCTAACCGTTTCCACCATGGCGGCAAAGACGGCGGGGCGCGCCGCGGCCAGGATGCCGATTGCCACAGCTGCCGCCGCTGCGACCGCAGGAAGACGGAGCGCAGTGGGAAGCCCGCGCTTGCGCCAAAAGACATCCAACGCCCACGCCAACAGGCAGACCGCAAGCGACCCGGCCAGCGTGAGCCACGTGAACCGCGCCCAAATGCTCCCGCTGGAGGCCAGGAATCCGGCGCTTGCGATGCCAAGGACGGTGGCCAGGAACGGGGCCAGTGCGGGTTCGATCAAGGCCGCGATGGCCAGTGCCGCCGGAACGAAGATGCCGGCGGGACGGACGCACAGGTAGATCCCGAACAGGACGCCGGATGCGAGCACCCGCCAAGTCCGCGCGCGGCCTTCGTTTTCCACTGCGCCGCACAACAGAACGAGGGCGCAGATGCTGAGAAGGGATTCGGCGACGTGGTGGTCCGGGATTCCCAGATGGGTGGCCCAAACCAGCGTGCCGGGCACCACGGCCATGGCAAAGGCGCTCCAGCGGGCAGCGCTTTCGCCGAGGAGACGCCGGCCGAGAAGGAAAACGGGAATCGGCAGCAGGGCACCGAGAATGGGGGGCAGCCACGCTCCGACCTGGTCGAGGAACCAATCGGAAGGCTTGCCCAGGGCCAGCAGCCAGGCGACTGCGGCGATGGCGAGATCCCAGGGGTCGGTGTAGGCGTTTTTCCCGCCCGGAAGGACGGCGTAGGGGTCGAAACCGCTTTGACGTGGGAAATGGGCGGCGATGTTGTGGACAACGCGCATGTGGTACCAGGAGTCGTTGTCCTGGAAATTGACTCCGGCGGCGGTCATCACCGCAGGGTAGTTCGGGATCACACGGACGGCGAAGGCGATGAGGATCGCGAGACCGAGGACCAGGGTGGAAGCGAGGGGCGGACGTCGCACCGCTGTATTGTAGCCGATCACGACTTCTCAAGCGCCCCCAGCGGATTGCACGCTGGCAAACGATATTTTCTTCAGGCTGAATTTTAGGCGTAGAGATTTAAGCACGGATAACAGCTTTGAATTGCGTGGAACGGTACCGGTACCAGTCGGGCTTGAATATACCCCCGGTGGTTTGCTATCTTCAAGAAAAATAAAGCGTTTTCGGTCCCTGCCCCGCTGGATGCAGGTTTCGGGTGCCGCAAACGAAGGTCCAATTTCCCCAAAATGACGAACCCAGACGCCGGACGTTCCGACACTCTTTCCAGCCAGCCGAAATTCAGCGGTGCCATCAATTTTCTCCTCGTAGCCTTTCTGTGGGTCGGACTTGGCTTCGGCCTGAAATCCGCGTGGGCTGTCTGCACGCCATACTGGTCCACCTTCGGGATCACGTTTGTCAACGGCATGCAGTCGCAGACCGCGACCAACACGAACTACTACTACTTCAATTTTTGCAATATCCTGATCCCGACAACAGGGGTTTACACCCCCGCGAAGGACCTGACTTGGTCCGTAACAAATCAGGCTACGTTTTTCAAGGATACTTGGAATTGCACCTACCGGGGTGATTACGACTTGTATTTCCCGGCCAACTGCTCCTGGGCCCACAACGTCACGGCATTCTGGGCCGCCAGCAGGCCGTGCGGCATCACGGCGTCGCCCTCCGGGGCAGTCAATCCGGGGACGGCGGTGACGCTCACCGCCGATTGCGGTGACGCGACCAGCTACACCTGGACCAATGCCGGGTTCGCCTCGACAGCCTCATCCGGCACCGTCAGCCCAACGACAACCACCACCTATTCGGTGCAGGGGACGAGTGCCCTGGGGACTTCGGATGCGGCGAGCGTGACCGTAACCGTCAACGCAGCCCCCACCTGCACTGTGTCCGCTTCGCCCAGCACGATCAACCGGGGCGGGTCCAGCACGCTTACGGCTAGCTGCAGTCCGGCGGCGACGTCATTGACTTGGAGCAGCAACGCGGGCCTGGCTTCGTCGGCTTCCAGCGGCAGTGTTTCGCCGACTTCGACGGCGACGTACACGGTGATGGGCACGAATTCGGTGGGTACGGGCGCAACGGCGTCGGCTACGGTGACTGTGAACCAGCCTCCGACCTGCACGCTGACGCCCTCGCCTTCGACGATCAATCCGGGCGGGTCCTCGACCCTGACGGCGAGTTGCTCGCCTGCGGCGACGTCTTACACGTGGACCAATACCGGATTCGCGTCTTCGGCTTCGAGCGGCAGTGTGTCGCCGGGTTCGACGTCGACGTATTCGGTGACGGGTACGAATGCGGCGGGAACCGGTGCTTCGGCATCGGCGACGGTGACGGTGAACCAGATTCCGGTCTGCTCGCTGACGCCCTCGCCTTCCACGATCAATCTGGGCGGGTCTTCGACTCTGGCTGTGAGTTGCAGTCCGGCGGCGACTTCGTATACGTGGACCAACACAGGTTTTGCTTCATCGGCCACGGGCGGTAGCGTTTCGCCGACTTCGACCGCGACATACTCAGTTACGGGTACGAATGCGGCGGGAACCAGCG
>CAIYDY010000139.1 GCA_903925015.1 uncultured Acidobacteriia bacterium | reverse complement strand
GCCACCCGTTCGGCGCAGATGGTGAGTCCGTAGGTCGCGTTCTCCACATTGCATCCCGTGTGGAGAATACCGTTGCCGTCTTCCAACGCTGCCCCAACCTTGAATTTCGAGAAATCGGCGCGCGCGTTCAGCCTGGTGGCGAGCGCTGCGGCAACAGTCCGATCCAGCTTAGGCCCCGGCACTAGGCCCCCGCGACGCCCGGAACAAGCCGGCGCAGCAGTTCGATCAGCGTATCCTTCATCCGCTCGCCCACCTCCAGAACCTCGGTGTGGTTGAGTTTTTGGTCGACCACGCCAGCCGCATGGTTTGTCACGCAACTGATTCCCAGCGTCCGCATACCCATGTGGCTTGCCGCAATCGACTCGGGAACCGTGGACATTCCCACCAAGTCCGCCCCGATCACCCGCAGGTATCGAATTTCCGCCGGGGTCTCGTAACTCGGACCGGGAACGGCGACATAGACGCCCTCCGGCATCTCCAAGCCCACTGTGCGCGCCGTTTGCTTCGCGATGGCCCGGAACGTCTTCGAATACGCCTCGGTCATGTCCGGAAAACGCGGCCCCTGGGACTCGTCATTCGGTCCGTTGAGTGGATTCTGGCCCAGAAGATTGATGTGGTCTGAAATCAGCACCAGATCCCCCGGCTTGTAGGAAACGTTGATTCCTCCCGCCGCATTGGTCAGAATCACTGACTCAACGCCCAGCATCCGCAGCACCCGGATTCCATACACGGACTGTTGTGCCGTATAGCCCTCATATAGATGAGCGCGTCCGGCGAGAACCGCCGTTGGAACGCCTTCGCAGGACCCGATCACTAGCTTTCCGGCATGGCCGATCGCAGTCGAGCGCGGCCAGCCTGGAATTTCCTCGTAGGGAATCAGCACAGGCCCGTCCAACTCGTCAGCGAATGCCCCGAGACCACTGCCTAGCACCACCGCAACCTTCGGCAATTGCCCGCCAGCTGCGGCGATTCGCTGCTTGATGACTCCTGCAGCCCGTTCCATCAGAGCAGAATCCCCGCAATACAGGCCGACATGAAGTTCGCCATGGTTCCCGCAATTACCGCGCGCATTCCTAGCCGCGCGAGATCCGACTTCCGGGATGGCACCAAGGCTCCAATGCCGCCCACCTGAATCGCAATTGAACTGAAGTTGGCAAAACCGCAAAGAGCGAAGGTGGCAATAGTGAAAGACTTGTGGTCCAAAGTCTCCCGGATCTTGCCCAAGTCGATGAAAGCGATGAATTCGTTGGTCACCAGTCGCTCACCCAGCAGCTGTCCAATCGCTGCCGCATCCTTCCACGGCACGCCCAGCAGCCAAGCCACGGGCGCGAACGCGATCGCGAACAGATTCGACATCGATGCCGGGAACCAGGCGACTATGCTGTGGATCTGGCCGAAGATGCCATCCATCATGGCGATCAGGGCGAGGAACGCAATCAGCATCGCGCCGATGTTCAAGCAAAGGTGGAGGCCATCCCCTGCACCTTGGGCCGCCGCGTCGATGATGTTGACCGCCGTCTGTTCCAGCTTCACCTCAACCTTACCCGCCGTAGCGGGTGTATCGACTTCCGGTTGCATCATCTTCGCCAGCATGATGGTTGCCGGAGCGGTCATGATCACAGCTGTTAGCAAATGTTCGATCTGGACGTGCGCGAATGAAACGTATGCCGCCATCACGGCTCCGGAAACGTGCGCCATGCCGCTGACCATGATCGTGAATAATTCCGATTCCGTGAGTCCCGCCAAGAATGGGCGGATCGTGAGCGGGGCCTCCGTCTGGCCCATGAACAGGCTTGCCGCCACATTCAACGATTCGGCACCGCTTGCACCCATCGTCTTCTGCATGCCAATCGCGAACGCTTTCACGATCACCTGCATCACGCCCAAATAGTAGAGCACAGCGAAGAACGAGGCGATAAAGATAATGATCGGAAGAACCTGGAACGCGAAAATCGTGGGACCCATCTGGTGGGTGGCATCGACCGCATCCCGGATCTTCGTCGAATTGGCCTGCGCCCCAAGTAAATCGCCGAAAACAAAAGTGCTGCCAACTTGGGCGTAGCTCAACATAGCCACTACGCCCCCGCTGACAGCCTTGAACACGTTGCCGACCGGGGTTTCGAGGACCAAGAGGGCAAAACCCACCTGGAGCCCCAAGCCCCACAGTACGACTTTCAGTTTGATCTCGCGGCGGTGGCGGGACATCGCCCACGCCACGCCAAGGATGGCCGCAATCCCGAGAAGGCCCGTGAAGCGGCCCATGGGTTTAGCTCACGACCTCAAGGATCAATTCGCGCTCTTCCGGCCGGTTGCCCGAAATCCGGAACGCGTCTTCGACTAGATCGGCCGCTTCGTCAACGTTTTCCTCGCCCGTGTAGTACAGGCGGCAGAGAACGGCGCCGACGTCGATCTTTTCGCCAACTTTGACTTCGAGGATGACACCGACCGCCGGGTCGATCCCTTCTTCCTTCGAATTCCGGCCAGCTCCCATCATTTGCGATGCGCGGCCAATGTCCTCGGCCATGATCGCGCTGACGTAGCCGCCGCGGGGCGACATGATTTCGCGCATACCCGTGGCATTCGGCAGCAGTTCGAAGTTGTCCAGCGCCTTCGGATTGCCACCCTGTGCGGCCACAACCTGCTTGAACTTGCGATAGGCGGAACCGTCCATCAGCTTGTCTTCGGCGATCTTGCGGGCTTCGTCCAGCGTGGCTGCTTTCTTGCCCAGGTGGATCATGCGGGCGGCCAATTCGAGGCTGAGCCGCGTCAGATCGGCCGGACCGGCCTTCTGCAGCGTCTGCGACACTTCCATCACTTCCAAGGCGTTGCCGATGGCATAGCCGAGCGGCTGGTTCATGTCGGTGATCAACGCAACGACTTTCTTGTCCAAACGCCGGCCGATTCCGACCATCGCTGCTGCAAGCCGGCGGGCATCCACCTGCTTCTTCATGAAGGCGCCGTAACCGACCTTCACGTCCAACACCAAGGCGTCGATCCCCTCGGCGATCTTCTTCGACATGATCGAAGAGGCGATCAGCGGGATCGATTCCACCGTACCGGTCACGTCGCGCAGCGCGTACAAGCGCTTGTCCGCCGGGGCAACGTCATCGCTCTGTCCAATGAATGCCAAGCCCAAATCGGCCAATTGGCGGCGGAACTCGTCGATCGTCAGGTCCGTTCGGAAACCGGGAATGGATTCCAGCTTGTCCAGCGTCCCGCCCGTGTGGCCCAGGCCGCGACCCGACATCATCGGGACCACCACGCCAGCAGCCGCCGCGATCGGGGCGCAAATCAGGCTTGTCTTGTCGCCAACGCCCCCGGTGGAGTGCTTGTCGACTTTGAATCCTGGAATGTCCGAAAGGTCGATCGTCTCGCCTGAGCGGATCATCGTGTCAGTGCAGGCACTGAGTTCGCGGTCCGTCATGCCGCTGAAGAACGTGGCCATCAGGAAGGAGGCCATCTGGTAGTCGGGAATCTCCCCGGAAGTATACCCGTCAACGAGGTACTGGATTTCTTCGGGGGCAAGTTCTTCGCCGCCGCGCTTCCGGAGGATAAGGTCAACTGTACGCATGATAATCACCCAGCGTATCACTTAACCCACTGAAAGTAAAAGGAAATTTTAGGGCGAGGGAATGCATTGCCGTTGCGCGCGGAGCGTGCCCGGAGGGAAGGTTGCAGAAATCTGGAATCCCCAAAACAGCATACCAGAAAGTGCCGGCAATGTCACCACTTCAACAGAACCATTTCCGAACAGAATCCGGGACCCATCGCTGCAAGGATGCTCCACGTACCAGACTCGGGCCTCCTGTGCTCCAAAATCTCCTCCAAAACGATCAGGACCGATGCCGAGGAAAGGTTCCCCATGCGTCTCAAACAGTCCCACGAGGTAGCCAGTCCGTCTTCACCCAGCCCCAATGCGGTCTGGGTTGCGCGCAAGATTTTGGGTCCCCCGGTGTGCAGAATCCAACTGCCGACATCGGACGGTTGCAGTCCGTGCGGGGCCAGCAGTGCTTCGGCATCCTCGCGCACATGTGCCGCGATCACGTTTGGCACCTCGGGCGAGAGAATGATCCGGAACCCTGTTTCCGATATGGCCCAGCCCATCACATCCTCGGTGTCTGGATAGAACACCGAACGGGAGTCCACGATTTGCGGACCTGCAGCGTTGCAGTTGTCGCCGGAGACAATCACCGCCGCCGCCCCGTCGCCGAACAGGCCCGAGGAAATCAGGTTCGCCACCGAAATATCGTGCTTTTGAATTGTCAGCGAACAGAGCTCCACCGATACCAGAACCGCGTGCTGGTCCGGGTAGGCCTTCACGTAGTCCGCAGCCCGTGAAATTCCCGCCGCTCCCGCCACGCAGCCGAGACCGAATATCGGCGTCCGCCGGATCTGCGGCGAAAGCCCAAGGCGGTTCACCAGCTTGGCGTCGATCGAGGGGCTCGCGATCCCGGTAACCGAGACGAAGAAGATGGCACCTAGGTCCCGCGGTTCCAGTCCGGCCCGATCCAAGGCTTTCCGGACGACCGTTTCGCCCAGGGTTTGTGCCGTTTCGATCCAAGCATCGTTTGCCTGCCCGAATGTCAGGTCCAGATATCGTTCAATCGGGAGCGCCAAGTGTCGACCGTCCACGCCGACATTGTGGTGCAGCAACTCGAGTTTCCGGGGCTCGGCCAACATGGGGGCCCAATGTTGCAG
>CAIYDY010000138.1 GCA_903925015.1 uncultured Acidobacteriia bacterium | reverse complement strand
GTCCACCACGCCCTCACCCAGGTTCTCGAACCCGTGTTCGAACCCCGCTTCGCCCGCGAATCCCACGCCTGCCGGGTCGGGCTCGGCACCCACACCGCGCTCGACGCCGCCGCCCGTGGATCGCACGACTACCCCTACGTGCTCCAGTGCGACATCCGCAAGTATTTCCCGTCCATCGACCACCAGATCCTGAATCGCCAACTCTCACGGAGCGTGAAATGCGCACGCACCCTGGATCTTGCGGCCAGGATCATCGACGGCTCGAACCCGCAGGACGGCCCCGACTTCCTATTTCCGGGCGACGACCTGTTCACGCCCTACGAACGTCGTCGCGGCCTTCCGCTGGGCAACCAGACGTCCCAATTCTTTGCCAACCTCTATCTCAATGCCTTCGACCATTTCGTCTTGCGGGAGATCCAACCACACCGATACGTCCGGTATGTGGATGATTTTCTACTGTTCCACGAGGACAAGGCGTTCCTCAAAGAGGCCCGCGCCAGGGTCGAGGCCTACCTGGAAACCCTGCGCCTCCGGCTGCACGACGGCAAGAGCCGCACCTATCCCTGCGCCGACGGCTTCAGCTTCCTCGGTTGGCGCCTGTTTCCCGACCACAGGCGGCTGGTTCGAGGGAACGTCGTCCGCTTCAACCGGAGGATGAACGCCATGGTCCGCGACTACGCGGCGGGCGAACTCGACCTGAAAGATGTGGTAGAGCGCCTGAAGGCCTGGTCCGCCCACGCCAGCCACGGGGACACCTGGCACCTCCGCGAGCGCATCTTCGACCGCCACCCCTTCACCGCTCCCTAACTCCTGCCTAACCTGACCGGCCCCTCCCCCTACCGCAAACTCTTCCGCCAAGCCCCGGCCATCCGCCCAATCTCCTCCAAACTGGTCGCGGCAAACTCCGGGGCCCGCTCTTTCAACAAGCCCAGGTCCGTCGCCGTGCGCAGCAGGATCCGCAGCATGTTGACGGCGTCCAGCGCCCGGTCCAAATGCGCCCTCTTGTCCCTGCTCCACGACGCCGCGTAGAGCGATTCCAGCGCATCCAGCGACCGGGCAAGAATCCGGTCGCCCACACTCGCCCGGAAGGACCGTGGAAACCGCTCCACCTTGCGAATCAACCACAAATTGAAGTCATACGCCCGCTGCACCACAACGGCGTTGTCACCCTGCGCGACGGCGTTGGAATTCGGTTCCGGCATCTGGTTCTGAAGTTCGCGCTGATTCGTGGCGCACGCATTCCTGCCCGTTGTGGGGCAGGGTGGCACCCTGCGCGGAGGTCGCCGACCTCCGCACGCACCAAAAGGCGCGGAATTGTTTGCGAATCCGCACGCAGCGTAAGCTGGCGGAGCGCCCCAATAGGTTCCCGCTCCGTCAGGCTTCGAGCCTTGCAGCCCTACCACGGGACGGAGCGGCTCTTTGTGTTTGGCGCCGCAATCCGCGATCCGAAAACCGCGACCCGCTTCGCCGGGACCGAAACCCGGAAGCGGAAAGGCACGCCCGGGCGAGTTTTTGAGGGCCGCCCGGCTCTGGCCTGTCATCCCGTGCCCAGCGCACAGTGTGCGCCACTTCTTGAGAGCAGCGGGCTGGTCCGTATCCCCGGCACACCGAAACCCGTTGTTGTGGTTTCGGTTCGACGGCGCGTTCCTGTTCCGCCTGGACGCGCGCGCATTCGACGCATCGTTGTTCCAGGAACCGCCGCGGAGCGATCAGGCTTCGTTCCACTAGAGAGAGTCTACCATCCGTTGTGGGGCAGGCTGGCATCCTGCGCGGAGGTCGCCGACCTCCGCACGCGCCCTAAAGGCGCGCATCTGCCACCCCCCCCAAAAAAAAATTCCGGGCGGCTGACGCCGCCAACGAAACCCTAACCTCCGCCCCAAAATCCACTGCTTAGGAGCGAAAACCAACGCGCCCCTTACGGGGCGTGGCGGTGTCGGCGACCCCGCCGCAGGATGCCATCCTGCCCCACAAAACACACAAAACCCTGGCTGTCGCCCCTACATCCATGGTATAATATAAGCATGTAAAGGAAAAAGAAAAAAGAATTAAGCAAAGTCACTCCCCGGCACACCGAAACCCGACGTAGCGGCTCCGGACCGACGGCGCGCCCCAGAGCCGCCAGGACGCGCGCGCATTCGACGCATCGATGACCCAGGAACCGCCGCGGAGCGATCTGTACTCCCCGCTGGCAGCCCCTGCGGGGTCCGTCGCGGCTGTCGCCGCATACGGCCCGTACCAATCCGCCGTCCACTGCCAGACGTTCCCCAGCATGTCGTACTGCCCCCAGGCGTTCGGCTGCTTCGTCCCCACGTCATGCGTCTTCGAGCCGCTGTTCCCG
>CAIYDY010000137.1 GCA_903925015.1 uncultured Acidobacteriia bacterium | reverse complement strand
GGGCGCGTGCTATCAGGTCTGCGTCTTCGACGGTCCGGAATATCAAATTTCCGCTCCGAATAGGGAGACGCGGGTGGTGGGGAAAAAGTCGGAGGAAAATATTGGGTTGACAGCCCCCCCTCGGTGCTAGGATTTTGGGGTTTCGACGGGACCGGCTGCTTTGGTGGGGGAGCGTATTGGCATGACGAGCATACTGGATCACTGGCCGACAATCAGGGTTGACGTGGAAGCGTATGGCTGGTTCATGTTGCTCCTGCCTCTCAATATCTACTGGATTTCGCAGCTTGATAGAAAGAAGGTCGACGCTGCCGCGCTGGCGGCCCTCGTGGCAGGGGCAACCGTATTCGTATGGCTCCGAAGCGCGTCTTGGGGGTGTGTGGCGCTGATCACCACACTAATTGCCTTCGAGATATTGCACGCGCTGCGCCGCATCGGGGATGAACTCGCCAAATTCAATGAGACCCGACTGGGACAGAACGTTCAGGCCGCGTCGGAGGTGGGCCCTACTCAACTTCCTTCCCGAAAGCAATCTGCCCCCGCAGCAGAAAAGTCTTCGGGTACCGGCCCTCGCCGCACAGCTTGAATGAGCCGAAGTCCTTAAACCACGGTCCGTCGGGTACCTCGGGATTGTGGATTCGCCACTGTTCCAGCGCGAACAGGTCTTCCATTTTGATGCGGCGTTCCTTCGCCCGCAAGATGAGGTGCTGCCGGATTGCCGGTGGCAGATGCACCCACTGGATCTCCGGCATCAGACTCCAAAGATCAGCAGGTCCAGTTTGTCTCCCAGTCGCGCGGTTTCGCTTGGGTCGTTGGACTCCAGGAGCTGATTTGCCACTGCGAAGAAATTCGCGCGGTCGCGTTCGTACACCGCGATCCCGTCGCGGATCAAGTCCGCCAAGGCATGGTCAAGACTCACGTGCCTAGCATCGGCGATCTTGGCTATGGCCGCGTCAAGATCCCCCGGCAATGTAATACTCGACCGAAGGCTAGTCTCCCGAGGTATCAAAAGGGCTGGCATAATCATCGACCTCTATTCGATATTCTAAACCCTGCAATGCCGACCGAGCGGCGATGGTCGCGTCGTCCAACTTGCGGATATTCTGCCAGGCCTTCAGGAAGACGTCCTGGGCCAGGTCCATTGAATCCTCGGAACGCGACGTGAGGCGCAGCAGATAGTTGTAGACGCGCTTCTCCCAGCGCGACACGAGGTGGTTGAAGGCCTCGACGTCGCCTTTCCGGGCGCGTGCTATCAGGTCTGCGTCTTCGACGGTCCGGAATATCAAATTTCCGCTCCGAATAGGGAGACGCGGGTGGTGGGGAAAAAGTCGGAGGAAAATATTGGGATGACATGCCCGGTGTTCCAGCTGTGTACGGATGGTTTCGAAGCCATGACCGCGCAGGGTCAAATGACCGCAGGACGTCATTATTCCAAACGCCCTTGAAACCATCCGAGTCCCCACCCGGAACGTAGCAAGCCACTTGCGCGAACTGAAATCCTGGCAGTCCCGTTGCTGTTGCCTTAGGACAAGGCCTCCGGGCCGATCCATCCGAGGGAGCTTCCAGCACAATGTCCGAGCAGCAAGATCCCGCAAGTCCGGGACAAGCCGGCGCGACCGCAATCGCCGCCGCCGATAGTTCCGCCGCCGCGTCTGCCGCAACAGATGCCGCGATCCTGTCCACAGGCGCTTTGCAGAACGCGATCATCCAGAGCGCCAACTTTTCCAGCATCGCTACCGACAGCAGGGGTGTAATCCAGGTCTTCAATATCGGTGCCCAGCGCATGCTCGGCTATTCGGCGGCAGACGTGGTCAACCGGATGACTCCGGCGGACCTCTCCGATCCGGGCGAACTGTTGGAGCGCGCGGAGTTCCTAAGTGCGGAATTGGGGATTGCGATTGCGGCCGGGTTTGAGGCTCTGGTATTCAAGGCGTCGAGGGGCATCGAGGATATTTACGAACTGACCTACGTCCGCAAGGACGGCAGCCGCTTCCCGGCGCTGGTGTCGGTTACGGCATTGCGGGATCCATCCGGCTCCACAATCGGGTACCTGTTGATCGGAACCGACAACACGGCGCGCAAACACGCCGAGGCGGACCGTGTCACCCTGGAGCGCCGTCTCCGCGACCAGCAGTTCCACACGCGCTTTCTGACCGAGGCCAGTACGGAGGCTCTCCTGACCACCGACCCTCTCGGCACGATTTCAGCCACCAACGTGCCAATGGAGAATCTTCTCCAGTTCTCACGGAACGAGTTGGTAGGCACCGCGTTCCGGAGCTTTTTCGCCGATCCCGGCCAAGCCGATGCGTGTCTGGAAATGGCGATTGGCGGCGGCAAGGTTAGTGACTGGGAGTTGGTTGCCAAACCGCAAGCACCTAACGCTGATGCATGCAGCACTGATGCACCTAACGCTGATGCACCCAGCGCTGATGCACCCAGCGCTGCTGGAAGCGCCGCCCTCTGGAGCGCACACCCTTTCTATGGAGCGGGCGGAGAGTTGCAGGGCGTCTTCGCCGCTGCGCATGATGTCAGCGAATTGAGGCGTCTCGAGCGCAGACTGGAGGAGGTCGAAGGGGAGCTCGTGCATGCCGGCGAATCCGCGAAGGCCGCGACCGTCGCGGTGTCGGACTTCCTTTCCGGCGTAGCCAACAAACTGCGGTCCCCCCTGAACACCATCCTGGGATTTGCCCAACTCATCGACACCGACATACCTCCTCCAACGCTCGCACAGGCGGCTAGTGTGGAGCAGATTCTGCGAGCCGGCTGGCATCTGCTGGAATTGATCAATGAGATAGTCGCTCGGGCCGATCTCGAATCCGATGCCTTGGTTCTGCTGGAGCCCACGTCGCTCACGGAAATACTGCGCGAGTGCCATGCTGCGATTCTGCCGCGGGCTCGCACCAATGGGGTCGGAGTTGCATTCCCGCCCGCTGGCCTTCCGTGTTTCGTTCTTGCCGACCGCACAAGGCTGAAGCACGTGGTGATGAGCCTGCTTTCGAACGCCATTGCATACAACAAGGTGAATGGACAGGTCGTAGTGGCCATTGGCCTCACCAGTGTCGCGGGCAAACCCGACCGCGTTCGTCTGAGCGTTGGGGATACGGGCATGGGCTTGGCTCCGGCGATGCTGGCACGGATCTTCCATCCCTTCAATACTGAAGGCCGGGTGGGGGGGGCGGCCAACATCGGTGGAATTGGTTTGGCGGCGAGCCATCGGATGGTGGAATTGATGGGGGGCGCGCTTCACGCGGAAAGCACCCTCGGCGCGGGCAGCGTGTTTTGGTTCGAACTCGATGCCGCCGCCGAGCCACAAACCCCTCCTTCCATCGCACCACTACCAACCGTCCCGCAGGGCGCGCACCGGCGCAAGTTGCTGTATGTCGAGGACAATTCCTCGAATTTGGAGTTGGTGGAGCAATTGCTGGCGCGTGTTCCCGATATCCGCTTGATCACGGCGCGGGACGGGCGACATGGTGTTCTGCTCGCCCGGAGCGAGCAGCCGGATGTCATCCTGATGGACATCCACCTTCCCGGGATCAGCGGAATCGAGGCGCTTCAATTGCTTCGTTCCGACCTGGCCACAGCGCGTATCCCGGTGATTGCAGTGAGCGGCGATGCGATGCCCCGCGACATCCAAAAGGGGATGAAGGCTGGATTCTTCCGCTATCTGACCAAGCCTTTCGACGTTCGGCAGTTCATGGAGACGGTGGAAGCCGGTTTGGAATTGGCGGGGCAGAAGGCCGGATTAAAATAAAGGGCTCTCGATCAGACCTCGTGCTTCCACTGCCGCAATGTCCAAGTGTTTTCGGCGCCGCGCCAAGCAACTCAATCCCATCAGCATGGTGACGGCCAGGAACCACGATTGCGGCTCCGGGGTGATGGTGAATTGCGTCGCCACGCCGGTATTGGCAGCTCCGAAATTGCCGTACTGCGCCGTTCGGGAGTTGCTCCCGACGAGCGCGCTCCCGTAGCTGGCCGATAAGCCCAGTGTGCCGTCCGTGGTGGGGGTGGAAAGCCATGAAAAATCCACGAGGAGGTTGCCTGCGGAGGGGTCGTAGACGAACGGCGTCGAAAACTCAAACGCGATGTCGAACGTGGAGTTGTGGCGGACAGCGGTCGTGAATGCTCCGCTGTAGACCACCACCTTGTCGGCGCCCTCGTTCGACAAGGACCAACTTCCCGGACTGCCCGGTGACAGAGTGGCAGTAGTGCTTAGCGTGATGGAGGCTGAGCCCGACAAGGTCGTGGAGTCGGTGCCTCCGGTATGAGCCGAGCTCGAAAACGCCAAGGCGTAGATCGTGCTCGTGGAACTGAACAGCGAGTACGAGTACACCTGTTGAAACTCGTCGCCAGAGACACGTGCATTGCTGATCGGCAATGCATCCACACCCAAGCCCGCCGTCAGGTACGTTACCGTCGCCGCGGGCAGTGCCGAGACGGAAAATAAAACCAATCCAGCCAGTATGCGCATGTCCGTTGGAACCCTCCGTCTTGTTGAACGGGAATTCCAAGGTACTTCGCTCACCGAATTCAGTTCTATTTTCCCGTGAGCACGTCGCTCGCCTCGGCTTGGGCGATCAGCTTGTCGGCATCTGCTCGGAGCAGGAAGCGCTCCGCCACCGCTTTTTCCGCAGCCACCTTCACCACGGCCACATACCCGGCATGGTTTTTGTAGCGCTCCTCCAGCGAGGGCCTTGGATCGCCCGCCGCCGCGCGTTCGGCTTTTGTGGTGGCAAATGGGATGAAGCCCCCGCTCAAAGTGCATTGCTTGCCCTTGTCGAAGCCCTTGGCTGTTGGGTTCCAGCCCAGGTAGGAACCGAGCGGCGCCTGACGAAGGACGGACGGAACGCCGGCGACGTCGGATCCATCGGCATTCAGCTTTGGCACAAGTGTCGGGAAGGTGCCCCGAATGGCGGGCGGTTGTTGTCCG
>CAIYDY010000136.1 GCA_903925015.1 uncultured Acidobacteriia bacterium | reverse complement strand
TTCGCCCGAATTTGCACCATCCAGGGCGAAGCGCCCGAACTTTTCGCCAGCCTCATCGCAGACCTCTACGAAACCTGGACCCCCACGGACGAGCACGAGCGCGCACTCGTCGACACCATGGCCATGGCCCTCTGGCGTCGCACCCGCATTGCCGCTCTCGAATCCGCCGGCATCAACCTCCAACTCGCCAAGTCCGAAATCCAAAACCCGGAGACCACCCACCATTACCTCGCCATCACCTCCCTGGCCGAGGAAAGCCGGTCCTTCGAACTCCTCAACCGCTACGAGGCCCGTTTCACCCGCATGTACGAGCGCGCCGCCCGCTCCCTGATGGCCTACCGCAAGTTCCGCCAGCAGGAAACGGCCGAGGCTATCCCCGAACACCTTCCCGAACCAGCCCCCGAACCCGAAATCCAAAAACAGAAAAACGAACCCAAGCACCTCTCCCGTCGCGACGCCCGCAAACTCAAAAGATGGCAAAAACGCCACCCCGCACCAGCCCATTCCCCCCAATCACCCCCCGCCGCTCAACTGTAGGGCGGCAATTCTTGGCCGCGGCGACCTTTCCAGGTCGCCATAACCGAAGATCCACTGGTTACGGCACCAACCCCAACCCCGGTCACACCCGTACCAGGAAAATTTTCAACTAAAAACACCATTTTTATCAACCACTTGAAAAACCAGAGTCTGCCAAAAACCCAAAAATCCATCCGACCGCCATGCTATCCAGATGTCATGAAAAATCTCTTTTGCAAGCAGTGGAACCAAAATTTCGCTGCCAATCCATTTCTCCCCGCGGCCTTGAAAACCGCCTTCAACACGGACGAAACAGTTGCCTTCGCCATCCACCGGCCGGCATCCAACCCGACCCCAAACAAGCCGCCTTCCTGGCCTCAACCGCCAACCAAGGCATCCTCAACTGCACCCGCCAGTGGGGACAATCCACCATGGCCGCCATCAAGGCCGTCCTACGCGCCCTTCCTGCAAATCTTGGTAAATGCAGGGCTTGCGGGCAACTGTAGCCGCAAATTGCGCGTCATACTGAACCATAGATGACACGTACGATCCTTTTTCCAATCGCAGCAACCCTGCTGTTCGCCGCGACGTCGGTCGCCCAGGAACCCGGTGGAGCCGGCGGCCCTCGTGGTGGCTTTGGCGGTCCCGGTGGACGTGGGGGCATGATTCGCTTCAGTCCAATACTTTCAGCACTGGATGCCGACCACGACGGCGTGATTTCCGCCGCTGAACTGGCCAATGCGCCAGCCGCCTTGAAAACCCTCGACAAGAACGGTGACGGCCAGTTGACCGAGGACGAATTGCGCCCGCAGTTTGGAGGTCGCGGCGGCCAGGGACGCGGCGAAGGTCGTGGTGAGGGGCGCGGCGAAGGTCGCGGGCCCGGTGGCCGTGGCGGCGATGAGGGAGAGGCGCAGGGTCCGAACGCCAACGATCTCGTCAACACTTTGATGGCGTTTGACAAGAACGGCGATGGCAAACTCACCAAAGACGAAGTGCCGGAACGCATGCAGGGCATTTTTGACCGCGCCGATGTCAACAAGGACGGCATTTTGACCCGCGATGAGCTGATGAAAAATGCTGCCGTGCGTGTCCAACCCCAGGGCGGCGGCCGAGGTGAACGCGGTGAAGGCAGAGGCGAAGGTCGTGGCGAGGGCCGCGGGTTCCGTCCGCCGGATGTTGCCATGCAGGCACTCGACACCGACGGGGACGGCATCATCTCCAAAAAAGAGATTGCCAATTCCACCAAGGCACTAAAGAAACTCGACAAAAATGCCGATGGACAACTGACGGAAGATGAACTTCGGCCCAATTTCGGCGAGGGCCAGCGCCCACAGCCGTTCGAATAGCACGTTCCGAGACGCAATCTACAAGACCAGCAACGGGGCCATATGAAAAAGATCATAGCTATCTCTGCGCTTGCACTCCTCTCGTTCGGACTTGCATCGTCCAAGTCCATCTCCAGACAGGAGCCGCGTTATACCTTCCACCGGGAACACATCCTTGGGACATCGTTGGAAATCAAGGTATTAGCATCCTCGGAAGCCGAGGCCGAGCGGGCCGAAGCCACTGCCGTCGCCGAAATTGACCGGCTGTCCAAGATCCTGAGCGGTTATGACAAGGACAGCGAGTTCAGCCGCTGGATGCGGACCTCCCATACCGCCGTCCCGGTCTCACCCGAATTGCTGGAAGTATTGGGAATGTTCGATACTTGGCGCGACCGGACTGGCGGGGCACTCGATGCATCCGCCGAGGCTGTCGGCCGGGTTTGGAAGAAGGCTGCTGCGGAAAGCAGATTACCAAATTCCTCCGAACTGGCGGCCGCGGTCGAGGCCGTCCAGCGCACGCACTGGAAGCTGGATGCCGTGAACGGTACCGCCGAGCACCTGAGCACCACCCCGCTGATGCTCAATTCCTTTACCAAGAGCTACATCATAGACAAGGCTGCGGGCAAGGCGCTCGCCAGTGAAGGCGTGCATGGCGTAATGGTCAACATTGGCGGCGATCTCGCGGTGCGCGGCGCAATGACCGAAACTGTCGGCGTCGCCGATCCGAAAGCAGCCGAAGAGAACTCTGACCCGATCGCCAAGTTGGTGATCCGGGACCGTGCGGTTGCCACCAGCGGTGATTACCGTCGCGGAGTCGAGATCGGCGCCTCCCATTACTCTCACATCGTGGATCCCCGGACCGGCCAAACTGCCGAGAATGTGATCAGCTCAACCGTGGTGGCCCCAGTTGCTGCCGATGCCGGGGCGCTGGCCACCGCGTTCTCGGTTCTCGCTCCGGAGGAAAGCGCGAAGTTGGCTTCCAAAATGTCCGGTGTGGATTTCCTGATCGTCAAACGCGATGGAACCCGGCTGGTCAGCCAAAACTGGAACCGTCTCGCTGGCGGGATCGCCGCCCAGGCTGCGAAGCCAGCCGCACAGGCACCCGCAAAAGCCGAAGCCGGTGCTTGGGACCCCTCCATGGAGCTGACGGTTGGCTTCGAGATCGCCCGCATCGACGACTTCCGTTCACGCCGTCCCTACCTCGCCATCTGGGTCGAGGACAAGGACAAGTTCCCCGTCAAGACCTTGGCACTTTGGTACGAGAAGCCCCGTTGGTTGCCGGAACTGAAACTCTGGTACAAGGAAGACCGCGTTCGAGCCATGGCCGAAGGCTCGGAAATCACCAAGACCGGTGCAACCCGTTCCCCCGGCAAATACACCGTCAAGTGGGACGGCAAGGACGATAGCGGAAAGCTGGTCAAGGCTGGCAAGTACAACGTGGTCATCGAAGTCGCCCGCGAACACGGCACCTACCAATTGATGCACCAGGACATCGACTTCACCGGTACGCCGAAGCAGGCGGTGCTTCCCGGTGGTGTCGAAATCTCCGGGGCGACGGTTGACTATCACAAGGTCGCCCGCTAAATCCAATGGTTGCTGAAACCAAGGTTGCAGCGGAACCGAAAACACAGGCGCGATCCGGCGAATGGAACCGCCGGATCGCTGTATGGGGTAGATGGCTGCACATCTACCTCTCGATGGTCAGCTTCGCGATCCTGCTGTTTTTTGCGGTGACCGGACTAACGCTGAACCACCCCGATATGTTCGGCGAGCACCAACAAGTAACCCAGTACAAAGGCACCGTTCAGAAGGCGTGGATCTCAGGCACCGATGTTGCCAAGCTGGAGATTGCCGAGTATCTTCGAAAAACCCACGGCATCAAAGGCTCGGTGGCGGATTTCCGCGTCGATGATTCCCAACTAAGCGTGAGCTTCAAAGGGCCAGGCTATAGCGCGGACTCGTTTATCGACCGCCAAACCGGTAGCTACGATCTCACGGAAACGAGACTCGGATTGGTGGCGGTACTAAACGATCTCCACAAGGGGCGGGACAGCGGCAAGATCTGGTCCTGGGTGATCGATTTTTCAGCCGTCCTGATGACGCTGCTCTCCCTCACCGGCATGCTCTTGATGTGGTTCCTGAAACGGAAGCGCTTCTCGGGTTTCATGACGGCACTGGTCGGAGCAGCAATTTGCTTCGTGATGTACCGCGTCTGGGTCCCGTAATCCCTACTGGGTGTCCGGAATTTGGGGAGCCGTCTTGAACGCCTCCCCCATGATTTTTTCAAAAGCGGCCACGGTAACCGGCGACGGTTTGTAGTTGCCGAACCGGTAACCGGCCGCGATCATCAGCGGGGTCCAGCCGTGCTTGTTCTTCTGGTTCCAAACCGTCATGCTCGCGCCCTTTTCGGTTAGAATCAGTACTGCGCCCGGAAGATTCTTGTAGGCGGCGCTGTGCATGGCGGTTTCCCCATTGTTGTCCACCGCATTGATGTTGTTCCGAAATTCGAGGGCCGTCTGGATAGCCTCCACCACCTCGGGTTCCGTACCCGCATCCTCGCCGGGAGAGCGTGTCCCGAGTCCGGCGGCCGCCATCAGCGGAGTGCTGTTGTCGGCATTCGGAATCAGGGGATCGGCACCCAGTGAAACCAGATAGCGCATCAGTTCGGCATCGGCTGTCCGAGCCGCCAGAAAGAACGGTGTCGCGCCGTTTGTGTTTAGGCTCGTCAGTCCGAAATTGATTTTCTTGGTCATGCGGGCATTGATGTCCGCACCCTTGTCCACCAACTTCTTGATCAACTCCAAGCTGCCCATGCTTCCGGAGCCCTCCGGTGCCGGGTCATTGTCGCCCCCGCCGGACTTCCGGATCGACGGAATTACATGGAGCGCAGTGTATCCGGGACCCGCAAACTTTGGATCGGCACCGGCATCCAGCAGTTTCGACGCCAATTCGTAATGTGCGTTGGCAACCGCAAGAATCAGGGCGCTGGTTCCAGCCTTCGGCGTCCCCCCGCCCGCCGATTGGCGCTTCGTGCCCTTTGTCGGCGTCGGAACAACAGTCTGGTTGACGTCGTCACCAGCCTTCAACAGGGCTTGGACGACGCCGGTACGGCCTTCCCGGACCGCGAACAAAAACGGCGTGTAGCCGGAAGTGAGGGCTTGGCGGAAATCGGCACCCGCCTTCAGAAGTGTCTCCACAACTTCCACGTTGCCCTCGACCGCCGCCCACATCAGTGCGGTCTGGCCCCGCCGGGGTTCCTCGGCATCAATTTTTGCGCCGTTCGCAAGCAGCACCCGGACTGCCCCGGCACGACCCGCTCGCGCCGCCGTCATCAGTGCGGTTTCGCCGCCGGGGAGCGCGGCGTTCGGGTCCGCTCCAGCTTTCAATAGAAGGTCCACGATGGCACCATCGCCTTCGGTGCAGGCCAACGAGAGCGGCGTAACCCCGTACCGATTGGCCAGTTTCGGGTTGGCTCCGGCGTGCAGGAGAATCTCGGTAAGTTTCAGATCGTCCTGGTTGGCGGCCCAGTGCAGGGCCGTGGTTCCGTCGGCCTGAGCGGAATTGACATCGACTTTTTGGGCCAGAAGTTCCAGTATTGCCTGCCGATTCTGGGACTTGGCTGCATCGGGGAGCCGCGTGTCCGCCCCGGACGCGCAGGCGCAGAACAAGGTCAAAAGCAAAAACAAAGCCAATGCGTCGATTCCGGAAACTCGCCGCATTAGATCGAGAGCAGCTCCGTCACCTTGCCGTTGCTGTCGGCGAAATGGTCTTGGCGGACCCCCGCCTTTTCCAGCAGTGTCAAATGTAGATTCGCCAGCGGCGTCGGCTCCGCATAGCGGACGTGTCGACCGCCCTTCATCTGGCCAGCGCCACCGCCAGCCACCATGATCGGCAGATCGACGTGGTCGTGTTTGTCCCCGTTGCTCATGCCGCTGCCGTAGAGATACATCGAATGGTCGAGCAACGTTCCATCGCCGTCGCGGGTTGATTTCAGTTTCTCCAGGAACCCGGCGAACAGCGAAACATGGAACGCATTGATCTTGGCCACTTGTTCCAGTTTCTCCGCACTGCCGCCGTTGTGCGTCAGGGGGTGGTGCGGATCCGGGACGCCGATCTCGGGGTATGTCCGGGTGCTGGTTTCCCGGGCCAACTGGAAGGTGATCACGCGTGTAACGTCGCCTTGGAAGGCGAGAACTTGGAGGTCGAACATCAATCGGGCGTGGTCGGCATAGGCCGCCGGCACGCCGATCGGCCGGTCGAGATCCGGCAAATGCGAATCGGCGGCCTCCGCTTCGGCTTTCTGGATCCGGCGCTCCACCTCGCGGACGGTATCCAAGTACTGCGAAACCTTGCTGCGGTCATCGGGTCCCAGCTTGGACTTGAGCTTCGCGATGTCCTCGTTGACGAAGTCGAGCAGGCTTGCCTTTTTCCGCAACTCGGCCTGGCGCTGCGCCGCTGTTCCGCCGTCGCCGAACAACCGTTCGAAGGCAACCCGGGGATGGGCCTCGGACGGCAACGGCGTCGTCGGGCTGGACCAGGACAGATTGTTTTGGTACACGCAGGCATACCCGTTGTCGCATTGGCCCACGGTGGTGAGCAGATCCATGGCCAATTCCAGCGACGGCAACCGGGTGCCCATGCCGATGTGTTGCGCGGCCACCTGGTCAACGGTGGTTCCCAGTTCGTAGTCTGTGCTCTCGGTCCATTTCGAAGTGGCTGCACTCAGAAACGCCGCGTTCGATGTCGCATGGGTTCCCGGATACGCGTTCCGCAATTCCAAGTTGCTGACCACCGTCAACTGGTCCTTGACCGGCGCGAGGGATGCCAAGATCGGGGGCAGATCGCCCAGAACGCCCGTGCCTCCAGCCGGAGTCCACTGTTTCATGTAGGCCCCCATCGGAATGTAGACGAATCCAAGTCGCCGGACAGGTGCTGCGGGCGACGCCGCGAGCGCCGTCATGGCCGGAACCATGGCGTCCAACAGGGGCAGGGCGACCGTTGCGCCCATGCCACGGAGGAATGTGCGGCGCTGCAGCGCCTTCTTGGTGATAAACATTACTGCGTACTCCTCATCCCGAATGGGGTGCTGGTGACGATTCCCGTCACGATTGCTGAAAACCGGTAATCCTGTTTGGCGGCATCCCGGACAATCTTGCGCACCGCCGGTTCATCGTAATATTCTACGCCTCTTCCGAGCGCATAGGTGAGCAACTTTGAAGTGAATGTCCCGACGAAAATTTCGGGCCGCGAAAGTAGCGCGGCCCGTAGGCCGGCAACGCCATCGAACTTGCTGCCGTCCGGCAAGCCGCCCGCAACGTCGACGGCCTTGCCCGCCTCGGTGGTGCGCCAGCGCCCGATTGCGTCGTAGTTTTCGAGCGAAAATCCCACCGGATCCATCAACTGGTGGCAACCGGAACAGGCGGGGTTGACCCGGTGCTCCGCCAAACGGGCGCGCATGGGGAGGTTCTTGCCGCTGGATGCATTCTCCTTCAGCGCAGGTACGGCAGGTGGCGGCGGCGGTGGCGGGGAACCCAGAAGGTTGTCGAGGATCCACTTGCCGCGGATCACAGGCGAGGTTCGGGTGGCGTACGAGGTGACGGTCAGGATGCTGCCTTGCCGGAGTAGGCCGCCCCGTTCGCCCGATTCGGGAAAATCGACGCGCCGGAACCGGCTGCCGTAAATGTTCGGGATGCCGTAGTGCTTCGCGAGGCGCTCATTGACGAAGGTATAGTTGGCGCTGAGCAGGTCCACCACGTTGCCGTCGCGGCGGAGAATGCTGTCGACGAACATTTCGGTTTCCGTGCGGAACGCCTGGCGCAAGTTGTCGTCAAAGTCCGGAAACAGGCGCATGTCCGGGTTGGTGGATGCGAGGTTGCGGAGATAAAGCCATTGGCCGGCGAAATTGCCGACGAGCGTCTTGGATCGGGGGTCGGACAGCATTCGCCGCGTCTGGCGTTCCAACTCAGCCGGATCCTTGAGTTTTCCGGCGATTGCGGCTCCGAGCAGTTCATCGTCGGGGATGCTGCTCCACAAGAAGAACGAGAGGCGCGATGCGAGCTCGAGATCCGGAATTTTGTAGGATTGCCCCGGTGCCGCCCCGGCGGGCGTCTGCTCGAGCCGGAACAGGAATTCGGGGCTGACGAGGACGGCGCTCAGAGCCATCTCAATTCCGGCATCGAAGCCGGCTTCCTTGTTGGCATCCTTGAAAAAGCCCATGGGACGTGGCAGGTCGGCGGGTAGAACGGGACGACGGTATGCGCGGCGCATCACAGTTTCGAGGATTCTTTGGGCGCAGGGCGACTGGTCCGCGACTCTGGTCGGCTGGCAAACAAACAACCGGCGTCGGGCCGGGGTATCGCCGGGGCCGGTTTGCTGAAACGGGCCGGTTACCGCCAGCGTGTAGACGGCGGGTGTGATGCGCGGGTGCCGATCATTATTAAAATGTGCCTGGTAGGGCTGGCGCTCGGTCTCCAGCAGAATCGAGGGCATCTTCGGGAAGGCGGCGGCAACCACGTGCGGGCCGGCCTTCACTTGGATCCGGACGCCGAGATCATGGTCTACCAAGTGGTGGTCGACGCCGGTGGGCGGAGGCTCGACGGTAAACAGTTTGACTCGTTCCCCGTCGAGCAGGATTTCGACTTCAGTTTTAGTCTTGAGGCCTTCCACATGTTCGTTCCGGTCGCGCTGGAGCCGGATGCGGAGCTCGTATTCGCCGTCGCGGGGAAACGTGTAGTGGAAGGATGTTCCGCCGCGCGTGCCGAGGGGCTGGTCGGCAAGGTGCTCCTCCTGGGTGAGATCCGGGGGGAGGGTCACGGTCTGGCCGTCCGGGGATTGGACGGGAGTGCCGACGGCCAGGCGCGCGATCTTCCGGGCAGCCGAGAGATATCGGTCGAGGAGGGTGGGCGAAAGATCGCCAACCGTTACGTTGTCGAAGCCATGGCTGGATTCATCCACGGGGAGCAGGTTCGAGACGTCCACGTCCAGCGCGAGGAGGTCCCGGATCGAGTTTTGGTATTCCGTGCGGGTGAGGCGGCGGAAAGTGTCGGTGTGGCCGGGATGGGGGTGTTCGGCAGATGCCTTGTCGAGGGTGCTTTCCAAGCTGGAAGCGAGCGCGTTGTAGGTTGCCTCGTCGGGCCTTGGGATTCCGGCGGGCGGCATGGAGCGCGCCCGGAGCTTGCGGACTACTTTTTCCCAGATTTCGGGATGGCTGGCGGCATCGTCGGGATGGATTTGGTCCAGCTGGATGTTCCCGGACTTGGTTTTCGCGGTGTGGCAGCCTACGCAATAGGTCTGAATTGCCTGATCGGACTGCTGTGCTTCCGCAGCAAGGATCGATCCGGCGAGCAGGCATCCGGAGAGGACCGGGAAGTAAAAATTCCGACGGGACATGTTTGGGGACTGACCCGATTATATATGGTTTTCGGAAAACCCGGCAGGCTGGGAACTCGGCTGGTTGATAGCCCCGTGGTTCACTTGAGGAAAAGACAGGAGGCCGAGGCCACTAAAGATGCGAACCCGGAAGATGAGGAATCGGATGCTCCTCAGGTCATTTGTCTTGGCTGGCCTGGGGGCGCTGGTGGTGGCGGTGGCAGCGTTCCAACTGTCGTACGGGGTCCCTGTTTTTGTGGGAGTTCCCGCGTTGCTGGGGTTCTTCTCGATTTGGCCCCAATGGCCGGATCAGGAATCCGAGGATCTGCCCTCCGTTGCATGGTCCTTGATGCCGGTAGCCATGTGGGCGTTGCTTGTGATCATGATTCGGCTCGAGGGGATTGTGTGTTTGGTGATGGCGGCTCCACTGGCGATCCCATTCGCATTGATCGGCGGGAAAGTGGCGCAAAGGCTGAATCGTCGGAAGTCTGCCAAGCGGAAAGTTTCAGTTATGGGAGCGCTCGGCTTGGCTTTGTTGGTTCCCGGTGGAATCATATGGGGACCCCATGGACCCAGCCACCAAGTTTTTCGGGTCAGCACCTCGATTGTGATCGATGCCCCTCCGGAAGTCGTTTGGAGGCACATAGCCACAGTTCCGACGCTGCCTCCACCCAAGAACGTTCTATTCCGGGCGGGATTGGCGTATCCAACCTCCACGGAGATGGACGGCTCAGGTGTCGGTGCTGCCCGACGCTGCATTCTTTCGACGGGCACCATGGATGAGACGGTGACTGATTGGGAACCGGGACGCCTTCTGCGGTTCGATGTCCGGTCCACGCCAGCCGCGATGACCGAACTAAGCCCCTGGCCTTCCATCGATCCACCCCATCTCCATGGGTATTATGAGTCGCGCCAAGGAGAGTTCCGGCTAACCGCACTGTCCGGAGGCAGGACCCGAGTCGACGGGACATCGTGGTACCAGCATGGGCTTGAGCCAGCGCAATACTGGCGTCTGTGGAGCGACTACGTGGTTCGGCTAGTCCAGAGGCGCGTCTTGGAGAATGTAAAGAAGTTGTCGGAAGAGGATATCGGCCGCACTACTGCGGCCAAGCGCTAGTGAGGGTCTTACCCTACTTGGCTTTACCCTACTTCGCTTTACCCTACTTGGCTTTGGACTTTTCTTCGTGTTTTTCTTCGTGCTCGACTTCGGGCACCTTGGGCTTGGCTTGGGAGGAGTTCAAGGACTCGCTCGAGCTGGACAATGCCGGGCTGTGGGTCTCGGAAGGCTGGGATGGGGCGGGCGGCGGGTAGCCGCTGGGGGTGACACCGGTCATGGTCTGGGCCTTGCTTCCGTCGGGACCCGACGAGCTGGTACCGCATCCGCAGAGCAGGGTTGCCGCCAGAAGGGCGACCGTGGCAAGGGCTTTCAGGAACATCTTTCTTATCATCGCGCAAGTGACCGCCGGGGCGCAAGGTCCAACATCGCTACACATCATATGGACTTTTTTCTTGACATGACACCACATATTGGGGCAACATTGCAATTGCGCGACAACTTTGTTCCCGTTGCGCTGGCTTGGTCCTCCCAGGCCCGAGTACCCCTAATGGCACAACAAACAATCGACCCCAGCTCCGTTACCACCATTCATGCGAACGGTGGCGCATATCCCTTCGGCACCCCGACTACGGAGACCCCAACCGGGTTATCCACGATCGCAACGGCTACGCACGCGGGGGTGTCTTTTCCCCGCTATTTCACCGGCAAGGGCACGGCGAAGACACCCTATGACGAGCTCCAGTGGGAGACTCGCAACGCCACCATCGGCAACGGCAAGGGTGCCATCATTTTCGAACAGCGCGACGTCGAGGTGCCCGTGGACTGGTCCCAGACAGCCACCAACATCGTCGCAAGCAAGTACTTCCACGGTAAGATGGGCTCGCCCGAGCGGGAGCGCAGTGTTGCGGAATTGGTGCATCGCGTCGTCGACACCATCGCTGACTGGGGTATCGCCGACAAGTACTTCAAAACTCCCGAGGACGGGGAAAACTTCCGCAACGAACTCGCACACCTGATGCTGCACCAGAAGGCCGCGTTCAATTCGCCGGTCTGGTTCAACGTAGGTGTGAAGGAATCCCGCGGTTACGGCTGGTTCCACGACAAGACCGAGGACCGGATCAAGAAGCTGTCGAAGGAAGTCAAGCCGCAGTGCTCGGCCTGCTTCATCGTCTCGGTGAAGGACTCGTTGGAATCGATCCTGGATCTGGCCAAGACCGAGGGCATGTTGTTCAAGTGGGGCTCGGGCACGGGTTCGAACCTGTCGGCACTGCGCGAGGAGGATGCGATTCTGTCCGGCGGCGGCCGGGCGTCGGGGCCGCTTTCGTTCATGAAGGGCTTCGATGCCTTCGCCGGAGTCATCAAGTCGGGCGGCAAGACCCGCCGCGCGGCTAAGATGGTGATTCTGAACGCGGAGCACCCCGACATCACCCGCTTCATCTGGTGCAAGGCGAAGGAAGAGAAGAAGGCCCACACGCTGATCGCGGCCGGTTACGATTCCTCGCTCGACGGCGATGCCTACAGCTCGATCTTCTTCCAAAACGCCAATAACTCGGTCCGCGCGACCGACGAGTTCATGGAAGCTGTGGTGGAGGATCGGGATTGGTGGACCAAGTCCGTGTTC
>CAIYDY010000135.1 GCA_903925015.1 uncultured Acidobacteriia bacterium | reverse complement strand
GGCTGGCTCGGGTTCGTTTTTCGGATTTTGGATTTCGGGTTCCTGGGTTGGGGCTTGGTTGAGTTCCGGGGCGGGTTCCGGCAGTTCTTGGTGATTTTTGGATTTGCGGTAGGAGAGAAGGGCTCGGGAGGCCCGTTCATAGGCGCGGAGGTAGCGGGATTCGTACTGGTGGAGGAGTTGGAAGGCCCGACTCTCGTGCGTGAGGGAGTTGAAGGCGCTGAAGGTTTCCGAGATTCCGGCGGGTGCGGGGACGCCGACCCTTTCCAGTTGGACGTCGAAGGCGACGGACTCCATGGCGAGGACGCGCATGCGACGCCAGATGCAGGTGGCCATGGTGTCGACGAGGATGCGCTCGTGCTCGTCGGTAGGGCACCAGGTTTCGTAGAGTTCAGAGGAGAGCTGGACGTAGTCGGTGCGGGCTTCGCCGCTGATGGTTGTGATTTGGGCGAAGATCTGGTGGCGCTGCGCGTTGCGGGCGGAGATGGCTTTTCCTTCGTCGGTGACGGGGCCTTTGGATTTGGCTCCGTTGCGGCGGGAGGCTTCGATTTGGGCCTGGGTGCGGGGGGCTTTTGGGGTCAGATTTTGGGTTTGGGTTGTGTTTTCCATCGCGCGGTGATGTTAGCGCGGGTGGGGGTGGAAAACGAACTATGGGGAGTGCAACTACAGGTGTCAGAGTTGGTGTTTTTTGGTTTGGTTTGTTGGGGTTGCGGGGACGTGGAATTTATTTTCGTGGACTGTGATGGACAAAGCGTTTGTCTGGATTTTCCGGTGCTAGTCGAGTAGCGTTTCGAAGTGAGTGTTGATGGCTGGCGTGGCGTTGGGCTTGGCGTGGACCGATGGTACGATCAAGCATGGTTACAGTCGGCAGAATCGACCGCACCCAGTTTTCCGTCGCGAAGCTGACGGACAAGGACGATTCCCTTGAGTGGTGGCTCTCCCGTCCCGTTTCCGAACGGCTGGAGGGGATTGAGTTGTTACGAAGGACATTCTATGGCGATGCAGTTGGCGGACGACTTCAGAGAGTTCTTGAGGTTGTTAAACTCGAACGGAGTTGACTATCTGTTAATCGGCGGTTACGCAGTCGGCGTACATGGCTATGTTCGGGCCACCGGAGACATGGACGTCTGGATTCGCCGATCGCCGGAGAACGCCCGGCGAGTCGAAGCCACCTTACGCGAGTTTGGATTTGCGGTGTCATCCCTGACTGCAGACCTGTTCTTGGCCGAGGACAACGTAGTTCGGATGGGAGTTCCGCCGAACCGTCTCGAAATCCTAACGTCTATTTCGGGGGCTGATTTCGGCGAATGTTTCCCGGAACGGGTGCTGATCGACTTTTCCGGGATCGAGGTTCCAGTGATTAGCCTTTCGCGGCTTCGGCAGAACAAGCGGTCGGCTGGTCGGTCCAAGGATTTGGCGGATTTGGATCATTTGCCGGGCGGGGCCGATTGGACCGGAAAGGGATGAGATGGTCCGGCAACGGGACATTTCCAACTGGTGCCGGAATACGCCTCGAAGAAGGACTGGCAGACGCCGCACCCAGTGGTTTCATGGGCGTACCAGCCATCACGCGCGAGCGTCCGCAAGACAACCCTGGGTTTCAGGCTTCCGAAGCGAGACATGGGAGTTCAGACCGCTATTAGCATTTCTTCCTGAAGCTCTTCCTGAATCGGAGACGCGGACAGGAACGGATCGTCCGGGATTTCCTCACCGTCTTTGATCAAGCCTCGAACGTGGCAAGTGATGGCATCGCGGGCCATCTCGCGGGCCTCGACCAAGGTGCGGCCGTACGTGATTAGGCTTGGGAGAGCGGGAACCATGACTTGGAATCCACCTTCGCCCAGTTCTTCAAATAGTACGTTGTAGCCGAAGTTCGCCATGAATGCTCTCCAGAGTATCGCGCAACTTCCTATTTTCCACCACTCGGGCGCTCAGAGGGGGAAGCCGGTTCGGTGTGCCCGCGGCCACACCAACGACCTGCAAGTCTACTGCGGAGTCAACCCAGTAATCCGAATGCTGCCCTCCGGGAAATTGGTGTGGACGTACATGTCGCTGCGGCGCTCCATTTGGGAGATGGCCGACTGGTCCTTGCGCAGGATTCCAGCCAAGTGCTCCTGGGTTAGGTTGCGGGCGTTGCGGAGGCGGTTGAGCGGCATTTCGGCCAGCATTTCCTTGACGTGTTGGTCGCGCTCGTCGGATTTGGCTGTTCTAACTTTTGTTTGTTGGGGTTACGGTGAGGCCGGATTTATTTTCGTGGGCTGTGATGGACGAGGGAAGATCAGGACTGATTTGGTGCCCTTGTCAAATTCGGCCAAGGCTATGGCAAACCGACGGATCAGGTCGGCAGCTACCTCGGTCGAGTAATCCATCTTTTCGAGCCGGATGACTTTGGGTGGCGTGCCTCGCGAGTCGACCAGCCGGATGAAGTCGAAGTCCGCCGTGACAATGGTAAATCCGTTTTCCCTAGCGAACTCGAAGATTCTGAGATCCGGGGTCTGACCGCCCAATCCAACGTGACTCACATGGGCTGAGCCGGGGAAGAGTTCGAGGAGCCTGGGAACGATTCGACGGGAGAGATTCGCGTCGAACGGGAGCTTTATTGGACAACTTTGTCCCGGAGGCGGGAGGCAAATTGGAGGGCGGCGAGGATGTCGTCGGAGGCCAGTTCGGGATAGTCTTCCAGGATCGCGGCTTCGGTGAGGCCACCGTCAAGCGAAGCAAGGATGTCCCAGACCGTGATCCTAGTGCCGGAGATGATGGGTTGGCCGGACCGCACCTGTGGATCGGCGGCAACGCGGGCGGCAACCAAGTCTGCAGTCATCGCCTCCATTGTACTTTAAGTGCGGGACCTATTGAGGTGGCTGGTGAGCCGCGATGGGCCGCACATTGTTGGGTGGATGGAGGACAACCAAGTTGCGGTTCGATGCACGAGCCCCTGCGGGTGGGTGGTGTCAGGAAAATTGTTCTTGGAACCGCACGTTGTCGTCGGATTTGCAAGTAGAACTTGCGCAGGTTCCGGAATTGGAGTTTTCCTAGGCTGCGTCCAGAGCAAGGTAGAGTTGGGCTCCGGCTGCGAGGAGGGCTCGTTCGATGTTGGCGAGCCTTGTGGCATGGTCGGGGTCGAGCATGCGGCGAACCACGGTTTCACGGACGCCCAAGCGGCGCGCCAGTTCGGTGTTGGTGATGGAGGAACGGCGCATAGTCTGGTAAAGGGCGAGCTTGGGGGCGATCCAGAGAGGGACCGACACGAGGCGCTGGCCGTCCGTAATCTGGGCTGGGGGCGGAATTTCACGGCGGTCCGCAATGGCCTGGGCCAGCCAAGAACCAAGGCAGTCTGAGGCTTCCAATTCGGCTTGTGCCAACGAGGTGGCACCGGTGAGGGCACCGTCCAAGCCGGGAAAACTGACAACCCACTCGTCGTCAGGATGGGGGAAGAATTCGGCGGGGTAGCGCATTTGGTTGGTGTTCACAGGTCTTCCTTTCGGATTCCGAGCTGACTGCACATGGAGGAAAGAAGGCCGGGGCCAATTTCCTTCGTTCGGTCCTTCAACGTCGTGGATCGGCCAGCGAGTTCAAGCCGTCCGTGGCTTCCCTTGCCGTGCGCCGGAACAAAAATGTAATAGAGGTTCCTGGCGCGAGCGAGCTTTTCAATCTTCCGCAGGAACTCGGACCCCCTCATACCAACTAAAATATCGCACACTTCCGTGCGTTTTCCAAGCGGCAATGGTGCACAAGGGACACCTGGACCGTGGTGCCGGTGATCGGAGGGTGAATAAGGCTACTGCGGGGTCAATCCGGTAATCCGGATGCTGCCCTCCGGGAAATTGGCACGGATCTCCAGTTCGCCGCCGCCCATGGCCTTGATGAAATCTGCCAAGGTGCGGACGTACATGTCGCTGCGGCGCTCCATTTGGGAGATGGCCGACTGGTCCTTGCGCAGGATTCCAGCCAAGTGTTCCTGGGTTAGGTTGCGGGCGTTGCGGAGGCGGTTGAGGGGCATCTCGGCCAGCATTTCCTTGACGTGTTGGTCGCGCTCGTCGATTTGCTCGGACGTCATTTTGGCTTCGAGTTCCCGAAAATTTCGGCGTGGCATCAGAGCAAACCTTCCTTCATCAGTTCCAGCAAGTGTTCGTCGTACAAGCGGTCAGCAATTGGAATGTGGACGTCATACCATCGATCATTCCCGGCTTTGTCGCCACCCAACAGCAGGATCGCATTTCGTACCGGGTTGAAGGCGTAGAGAATCCGAAAGGGGCGTCCTTCGACCTAGAAGCGCAGTTCGCGCATTTGGGTGTGGCGCGAGCCTTGGACTCCCGAGCAGTGGGGGAATGACAGCGATACCCCGAACTGCCGCAGCAAATCGACGCCCGCGCCTACCTTCGATTGTTCGCTGGCGGTGAGCACATCCCACCAACCACCGAATTCGTCGGTAAACTAGATTTCGACGGCCACGGCTTCATTATAAGCCTGAGCTCATAACGGGGTGGCCGGGCGACGCTGTGCGTCGGGCCAACCTGCCCCAGACGGGACTTGCTTGCAACCTGCGCTCTGGGGCGCGTGATGTGGCTGAAAGCTACTCCGCTTCCAGGTCGGCAGCCTCACAACGGACGCGAGTGATTCTTGGAAGAGGTGGATTCCCTGCAATCAATCGGCATTGGGCTCCTTGCGGCTGCGGGGCGACCGATTCCATGCCTGACGGTGTTGCCGCTGGATTGATAAGCTAGAGTTCAGCCATGATGAGCCACGGCCCATTGTTTGCGCAGGTTGCCCGACGCGCGGCGTCGGTCGGCGGAGGCGCGCGTGGCTAGAAGCGATCTGTTGGTTTCGTTGGTCAAGGCGGGGAACAGCGGGGACAAACCCGGGTTCCGGACAGCGGCGGAGGCGATCATTGCCGAGGAGCGGGCCAAGCGGCACGATGTCCTTGCGGACCGCTTGTCCCAAGTGATGCAGAGCAACGGGAACGCCAATCGGGGCCTGGCGGTGGCGGCATCGTCGGAGTTTACCCAGCGGGGCAAGGACTTCCTGTACGAGATTCGTCCGCGCCGGACGCTGGAGAGCCTGATCCTGCCCGACACGGTCCGGCAATGCGTGCAGGAATTGATCGAGGAGCAGCACCGGGCCGACCTTCTCCGGGCACACGGGTTGGAACCGCGCAACCGGGTGCTGTTGGTCGGGGCACCGGGGACCGGAAAAACCACATTGGCGGAGGCACTCGCCGAAGCCCTGTCGGTGTCTTTGTTCGTGGTGCGCTACGAAGGCATCATCGGTAGTTATTTGGGTGAGACGGCGGCACGGCTGAAGCGGGTTTTCGATTACGCGAGGACCACGCCCTGCGTCTTGTTCTTCGACGAGTTCGACGCGATTGGCAAGGAGCGTGGCGACGTCCACGAAACCGGAGAGATCAAGCGCGTTGTGAGTTCGTTGTTGATGCAGGTGGACGAACTGCCGAGCTACACGATGGTGGTGGCGGCGACGAACCATCCCGAATTGCTGGACAGGGCGTCTTGGCGACGGTTCCAGGTCCGGGTGGAACTACCGCTGCCGACCCGCAAGGCGCTGACGGCCTACTTGGAGGATTTCCTGGGCGGGTTTGGCGAACCGGTCGGAGTTCCGGGCACCAGAATCGTGCAGGCGCTTGGGGGCGTGAGTTATGCGGAGGCGGAGCAATTTTGCCTCGATGTCCGGCGGCGGCAGGTGCTGGCGGCGGGGTCACGGTCGCTGGATTCTATTGTCTCCGGGCAGATGAAGATTTGGCGGGCGAAGGCCGGGGCACCGAAGCGGGATCGCGCGGCGGTCGGCGCACAGCCGGCAAACGAGGAGGGTGGCGATGCAAACCTTCCCGCTTCTGCCGCTACCGGAACCTAGGGCGGTCGCAGTACCAAAGACGGCGGGCGGAGGATTTGGCAAGAAGGCGCGGTTCCCCGCGCGGGAAGCCCAAGTCGAGCGCTTCGCCCCGATGTTCGAGCGACTGGCGCGTGTGCTGGACGGCGACCCTTTGGAGTTGCGCGACGATCCAGCTGGTCTATCGCCAGACCGGGTCATCGTGTTCGAGCTTGCCGAGAGTGTTGCCGACTTTGCGCGTGCGGTGGCAAGGGTTCCGGGACTTGAGTTTCTTGGCGAACAGGAGTTCGAGTTCGCAGCGGACGAGCGGTTTTCGGCGCTGGACGGGAGCGGCCTTCCCCGACCGGGAAAATCGGTTACGGGCAGGATCTATCTTGCAGTGCCGGACATTGAGGCCTTGAGGGAACTCTGCTCGTTGTGGCAGCGGTGGCGCGACGGGGAACCGATGCACCACGGATTCGCGCAGTTCCAGAACCTTTTCGAACAGCTGCGGGATGTGCGGACGTGGGGACCCAAGGACCGCATTTCGGAGGAAGCCGTTGAAGACTGGAAGGTTCAGTTGGCCGAAGCACCGGATGCGCCGATTCGGTTGGAAGTGGAGTTATGGTTTCACTCCAAGCCGGAGAAGCGGCAACTTGCGGTTGAGCAAGTCCGAAATCTGGTGCTCGCCTGCAGCGGACGTGTGTTGGACCATTCCTGCATCGGGGAAATCGAATATCACGGGATGCTGGTTGAGTTGCCAGCCATCGAAGTGGAGGGATTGATTGCAGCACGCGCGGTGGAGCTGGCTGCGAGCGATGAAATCATGTACCTGCGGCCGCAGAGCGTGATGGAGGCGGTCCTGCCTTTGGAAGACGTGGAGTTTCGGGGAGGCGACCCGGCTGCGGCGGTGCCGCCGGGCAGGGTCCGCCCGATCGCGGCACTTTTCGACGGAGTTCCGCTACAACGGCACGCGTGGCTCGATGGAAGGCTTACGCTGGATGACCCCGACGGGTTGGAAACGCGGGCTTTGGTCGAGCGGCGCGAGCACGGGACGGCCATGGCATCGCTGATTGTGCATGGCGACCGTAACGAGACTAGCGCGCCCATTGGGCGGCCCCTGTATGTCCGCCCTGTTCTTGTGCCTAGGCCGGTTGGCGTCGAGTGCTTCGATGGTAACCGGTTGTTGGTGGACACAGTCCATCGGGCGGTGTTGCGGATGAAGGGGAGTGGGGATGAGATTGGCGTTGCGCCAACTGTATTCCTCATCAATCTTTCCTTGGGAATCCGTGGTCGGCCGTTCGCGGGGTTGATGAGTCCGTTGGCCCGACTGGTCGATTTCCTCGCCGACCGATACAATTTGTTGTTCCTGGTGAGTGCGGGGAACGTGCTGCAGCCGCTGGAAATTCCGGATTACACGTGGTCCCAGCTCAAGTCCGAAAGTGCAGAAACGCGTGAACGGGCGGTATTGGGGGCGGTGAGCCGTGATCGAGCCGAACGGACGATCCTCTCCCCGGCAGAGTCGATCAATGCCTTGACAATCGGAGCGCTGCACAGGGACAGCTTAGAGGAGCGGCGTATCGGCTATCTGGCCTTGGACCCATTTGAGACAGACACGCTGCCCAATGTGAGTTCCGGGCTTGGCTTGGGATACCGACGGATGGTAAAACCCGATCTGTTCTTTCCGGGAGGGCGGGAACACATCCAGATGATGAGTTCCGGGGCAGCCCTCGTGGTACAGGCTTCCAACCCGGCGCGGGCCTACGGGCTGAGGTCTGCGGCACCGGACGGTGAGAATCGCGGACGCTTGGACGGGGAGGCACTGAGCGGCGGGACCAGCGGGGCCACGGCACTTGCGACAAGGGCAGCACACCGGATTTTCGAATTCATGACAGACAGGGATGGGGGCGCGCGGTTGTCCGATCTCGACCCGCAGTTCTACGCGGTGGTGGTGAAGGCGCTTCTGGTACACCGGGCCAGTTGGGGCGAAGAGAGTCGGATGCTTCGTGAGGTCTGCGGTCCCAACAATTCCCGCCAGCATGTCGAGCGAAAAGAGAACGTGGCGAGGTTTGTCGGGTTCGGGGCACCTGCGGTGGAGGACGTGCTGGAGTGCGGCGAAAACCGGGCGACGTTGGTGGGATGGGGCACCTTGAACCCAGGCACGGCCCACGAGTTCCGGGTTCCGTTGCCGCCTTGCTTGGAGCTGATCAAGGACCCGCGCTCGGTGACGATCACCAATGGCTGGATAACACCGGTGCGGTGCGGCGGGCAGCGGTATCGCGGAGTGAGTTTCGAGGCGGAGCCGCCGAACAAACTCGATGACGTGCTGGGAGTCAGGCGGCAGCCGGACCAGCCAGGAGACGACACGGTGGGCAGGGGGACAGTGTTCCACGAGCGTTATCGGGGAAAGGCGGCCGTGAAGTTTGTGGATGACGGGATGCTGGTTTTGCACGTTCGGTGCAAGCAGGATGCCGGAATCGAGGCGACTGACGCGGTCCGATATGGAATCGTAGTCACGATTGAGACGGAGGCCAAGCTGCCGGTTTATGAACAGATTCGGAATCTGTTGCTTGTCCAGGTTCGGAACTGAAAGGCAGCGATTTGAGGACGGCGATGGGACGAGTGAATGCGCTGCTGCCGGTTCACCCCGGCGAGATCATCCGGGAGGATGTACTTCCCGAAGTGGGCCTATCGGCTGCGGGGATGGCGAAGGCGCTCGGGGTTTCGCGGCAGATGGTGCATGAGATTCCGGGCGGGCGGAAGGCGCTTTCGCCGGTGATGTGCCTGAAGGTGTCGCGGTTGTTCGGGAGCACGCCGGAGTTCTGGATGGGGCGGGCAGGATCGCAGAAGGCCGCAATGCGCGTCATGCCGATCTTGGCAGTCGGTGGCAAAGGGCCGAAATTGTCGCTCCCTCGCGGTCGCGGCTCAGTAGAATCCGCACGTTACCGAGCCGGTGCCGAGAGGAAGCGACTTTTGGCACGGGCTGGTAGAATTGCGGCAAGAGGATTTCACGATGTTGTTGGAAGTGTCCGGCACGGGTGAACTCGTTCTGCCGGCTGAGTTGGTTCTGGCGCCGCCGAATACCCTCGTCGCGGTGGAGCGGCATGGGGAAATTGTTGTACTGCAGCCCGAAGGCGGGAGGAACAACAATGCCTCGGACGGGAACAGCATCCGGTCGCTCCTGGAATGGGCGGAACGCAACCAGTCAGATGTGCATATTCCTGTCGAGTCCCTCCGGCGGGAATACCTGTACGACTGATGGGGTTTCTGCTCGATACCAACGTATTGATCGCCTTGCTGGACCGCAACAGTCCGGCACAGGGGGCGGCTCGGACGTCGCTCGCCGCAATGCTTGCATTCGGCGAGGATGCTTGGCTTGCTCCCCAAACCATCGTGGAGTTCTGGGCCGTGGCCACCAAGCCTGTGACCTCGAACGGATTGGGCTGGACGCGGGATCGGACGGTTTCCGAGGTTGGTCGGCTACTTGCGATGCTGCCGATGCTGGCTGAATCGTCAGAACTATTTCCGATCTGGATGGGATTGTTTTCCGAGCATTCCATCTCGGGCAAGCACGTGCATGATGCGCGTTTGGCCGCGATCATGCTGGCAAACGGCATTCCGAAGATCCTTACGTTCAACGTGAAGGATTTTCCTGATCGGTGGGGGATTGCGGCTGTTCGGCCCTGAGCTTAGACGGGCTCCCCGTGCCAGGCCGCCTTCTTCGGGCGCACGTAGCGGTGGATCTCCAGCGATGTTTCGCAGCTCCGTCCAAAGGGATCGTAACAGGGCCCCCGGGCTGCACATCAAACATCTCACATCAGATGCGGTATTTTGGGTCAAATGCGCACCACGCTCGACATCGAAGATGACATGCTGTGTGCGGTCAAGGAACTCGCCCACCAAGGGAACACTACCGCTGGGGGGGCCAGACTGCGGCGCAATGCCCTCGCACCAAAGTCCATAGCCCCAAATGGCTTCGAGCCAGAATTCCGCAACGGAGTACCCCTTCTACCCGGCGTCCCGGATGTTCCACTCGTATGGGCGGAGGGCATGATCCTGGTGAAGATGCTTTGGTATCGCTTGGGCGGCTGGGGCAACCTTGCAGAAGTACAGAAGGGCCGGGCCGATTCCCATTTTTTGGGCTATTGGCTTGCCAACTGGGACTGTATCAGTCTAACGAAAGTGTTTTTATGGATGGCGGAGATTGGGCGGGTCAGGTTGTCCGGTCGAAAGAGGCAAACGAACCCTTCCTGGGCAAAGTGGCGGTGGTTGGTAAGCACCCGTTGAATCCGCCTTTGCCGCATGATTCGTGCGATTGCGCCACGACCTCGAACAGGGCGATCCAGAAAAGCGTGTCCGCCGAAAACCAAGTTCACCGCTTCGGCGTTCCGTAAACGTAGTGGTCTACCTGGCTCGCGAGATCCTTGGGGACATTGCGCAACTCTTCGTCGGGGATCATGCGTCCGAGGTTCCGAAGGATAGTGGCTATTTCCGGCATCCGGGATTGAAGTGCCGGTCTTGTAGCCGACTCCATCGTTGTCGCATTTAGAGGTAAGGGCGGCACAGGTAACGGCAGGCTCGGCATGACAGTTCCAGCATATCAAGACTTTGGGGCAATCCCGTGCCCCGCCCCCGCACGGGGAGACCCAGCCGGAAGTCTACTGTGGGGTCAATCCGTCAATCCGAATGCCGCCCTCCGGGCAATTGGCCCGTCGCCCGCGCCCTTAACAAGTACATTGCAACAACCGCAAACTGTGTGACTGCAGTTTCGCCCCAAAATTGACGCGCCATTTATCGCGGGATGTCAGAATAGTGACGATGTCCAAACTTCGCGCGGCGCTTACCGGCAGCCTACTCCTCCTCCCCAGCTTGATCGCCCAGACCGGTGGCGAACTCAAGTTCTCCCCCGGTTTCGACTTGGGGGCCATTGACCGCAAGGCCAATCCCTGCGACGATTTCTACCAGTTCGCATGTGGAACCTGGGCGGCGAAAAATCCGATTCCGTCCGACCAATCCAGCTGGGGCCGGTTCGGCGAGTTGGACCAGATGAACCAACTGGTGCTGCGGAAGATCCTAGAGGAGGCGGGGACGGCCAAGAACCGCGATGCGAACACGCAGAAGATCGGCGACTATTACGCCTCCTGCATGGACACGGCAACCATAAACAAACAGGGCTTGGGGCCCTTGAAGCCGGAACTGGGCCGGATCGCCGCGATGAAGAACACGCGCGACCTATCCGTCGAAATTGCGCGCTTGCACCGGATGGCCGTCGGGGTCCTGTTCAGCTTCACCTCCAACCAAGATTTCAAGGATTCGAGCGCGGTGATCGGTTGGGCCGACCAGGGTGGGCTCGGTCTGCCGGAACGCGATTTCTACTTCCGCGAGGACGCCAGGTCGGTGGAAACGCGCAAGGAATATGTGGCCCACATGGCCCGCGTGTTGGAATTGACGGGCGTCGCGCTGGCTGTAGCGGCGAAACAGGCCAAGGATGTGTTCGATCTCGAAACGGCGATGGCGAAGGGGTCGATGGACGTGACCTCGCGGCGCAATCCCGAGAAGATCTACCACAAGATGACGAAGGCCGAATTCCAAGCGCTTTCGGATTCGTTTTCGTGGTCGGCGTACTTCGAGATCGTGAAGCCGCCGTCGCTCGATTCGCTGAACGTGGCCAGTCCGGATTTCTTCAAGGCGCAGGAGGCTCTGTTGAAGAGCACGGCGATGGAGACGTGGAAATCGTATTTGACGCTGCATCTGCTGCGGTCGCAGTCCAAGTACCTGCCGACGAAGATCGATGATGAGAATTTCGCGTTCTACGGCAAGTTCCTGACCGGTTCCAAGGAACAGCGCCCGCGCTGGAAGCGTTGCGTGGCGGCCACGGACGGGGACTTGGGCGAGGCGATGGGCCTCGCGTACGTGGAACGCACCTTTGGCAAGGACGGCAAGGCACGCATGCTGACCATGGTGAAGAACCTGGAGGCGGCGATGGCCAAGGATATTCAGGCCCTGACATGGATGACCCCGGCCACCAAGCAGAAAGCGATGGAGAAGTTGAATGCGATCGCGAACAAGATCGGCTACCCGGACAAGTGGCGCGACTATTCGGCGCTGAAGGTGGTGCGCGGGGACGCGGTGGGCAATTCGCTCCGCTCGAACGACTTTGACTTTGCGAGGAGCATGTCGAAAATCGGCAAGCCGATCGACAAGGCCGAGTGGCTCATGACGCCCCCCACGGTGAACGCTTATTACGATCCGCAGATGAACAACATCAACTTCCCGGCGGGCATCCTGCAGCCGCCATTCTTCGACCGCAGCGCGGACGATGCGACCAACTACGGGGCAATCGGCGCTGTGATCGGGCACGAACTGACGCACGGCTTCGACGACCAGGGCCGGCAGTTCGACGCGGTGGGCAACCTGAAGGACTGGTGGGCACCGGAGGACGCCAAGGCGTTCACCGAGCGGGCCGAATGCATCATTCAGGAATACGAGGGATTTGAGTTGCCTGGCGGCGTCCACATGAACGGCAAGCTGACGCTGGGCGAGAACACGGCCGACTTGGGCGGATTGCGGATCGCCTACATGGCACTAATGGATTCGTTGGCGGGCAAGGTGCTGCCGGACAAGGAAGGGTTTACCCCGGAACAGCGGTTCTTCCTCGGCATCGGCCAAGTTTGGTGCACAAATTCCACCGAACAGGCCGACCGGTTGCAGGCGCAGACGAATCCGCATGCGATTGCGCGATTCCGGGTCAACGGCAATGTTTCCAACATGCCGGAGTTCCAGAAGGCGTTTGGATGCAAGGCGGGTCAGCCGATGGTGCGCGAGAAGTCCTGCAAGGTCTGGTAGTTCAGGGTCTGCATGGTGCCCGGGTCCGATTCGTCGAAATCGGACTCGTCGGGCTCGTTGAGGTGGGCCTGGTAGCTGAGGGCTCCAGCGGCGGCGATGGTTGCGGCGAGGAGCAGTACATAGATCCAGATCCGGTTGCCGGTTTTGGTGGCGGCTGCTTCGTGCGTCAGTCCGGCAACGAGGGCGGCTCCAAAGAGGGTCAAGCCCAGCTTCCAAGGCCAGAAAACGAGGTCCAAGTGGGATTGGCCGCCGATTTGTGCCCAGGCGGTCAACAAAACTTGCACTGACACGAGGGAGATAGGAATCAGAAGAGGGCGGAGCAGGCGGGATCGCATGGGGAAAGTGTGAACCTCGGTGGCAGTACTCGCGTAACTGACTAAAGGATACCCATTTTCCACGGGTATCCTGCAATCAAGGATACCCTAAAAAGAACAATGGCAGTCACGACACCAGGACAAAATGCGGGCCGCGTCCGGCTCATGCACGAACTGACGAGCGCAGTCGGACTGGCTTGGGATTCGATTCGGTCGCACAAGCTGCGGAGCTTCCTCACGCTGCTGGGGGTGATCATTGGCGTGGCCAGCGTGATTCTGGTGGGCTCGGCCATCGACGGGATGGGCTTGTACGCCCAGGAGAGCACGGCGAAGGCGTTCGGCAGCGAATCGTTTTTGATTGCGCAGGTAGCGGGTGTGGGCGGCATGACCCGCAAGCAGTTCTTCGAGAAGCTGAAGTTCAACCGCCAGATCAAGCTGGCCGAAGACCGCTATCTCCAAGCGGCCAACGGCGAGACGACGATTTACAGTCCGTATCGGCAGAGTCAGGTGGACACGAAACGCGACAACCTGACTTCGGAAGAGACGTCGATCCTGGGTGCGTCGGCGGATTTGGCCGACATCCGGGACATTGTGGTGGTGGATGGTCGATTCTTCACGGAGACCGAAGAGCGCAACGTTTCCTATGTTGCGGTGATCGGCGACGATTTGAAGACGAACCTGTTTCCGGGGAGCGGGTCGCCGGTGGGGCGGTCGTTCAAGATCAAGGGAATCGATTTCACGGTGGTGGGGGTGCAGGAGCGGCTGGGGTCTTCGTTCGGACGGAGCCAGGACAACTCGGCATATATTCCGATCACCGCGTTCCAACATGTTTTTGGACCGGGCGGGTCAATTTCGTTGTTTGGGCGACCGCGCAAGGGCAGCGGGTACACGATGCAGCAGTCGCTGGACCTGACGCGGGTGGCGCTGCGGACGCGGTTCCACCAAAAGCCGGGCGAGGCGGATCGGTTTGACTTTTTGACGCCGGACGCGATCCGGGGCTTTATTGACAGCCTGTTGACGCTGGTGGCGGCCGTGGTGGTGCCGGTGACGCTGATCTCGCTGGTGGTGGGCGGGATTGTGATCATGAACATCATGCTGGTCAGCGTGACGGAGCGGACGCGGGAGATTGGTATCCGGAAATCGCTGGGTGCGCGGCGGTTCGACATCATGATGCAGATCTTGATCGAATCGGTGATCATGGCCAGCGCGGGGGGCGCACTCGGGGTGGCGATCGGCGCTGCGCTCACCACGGTACTGACTGCTGCACTGGGGGTGACGTTGCGGGTTCCGCCGTTCTATGTAGTTCTATCCGTATGCGTTTCCGGCATTGTAGGCGTGGCCAGTGGTTGGTACCCGGCTTCCAAGGCGTCGAAATTGGATCCGATTGTGGCACTGAGGGCGGAATAAGGACATGCTGGCAACGAGCGAAAGTATTGGAATGGCCTTGACGGCGGTGTGGGCCAACCGGTTCCGGTCCATGCTGACGGTGTTGGGAATCGTGATCGGAATCACGACGGTGGTGACGGTGGCGTCGCTATTGAGCGGATTGCGGCAGGGCATCGTGGTGTTCTTCGACGAGCTGGGTCCCGACAACGTCTTTGTTTACAAGACGAGCGGTGATCCGAGCGCGAATTTCGCCCCCCCTAAGGAACAGAAGCGGCGTCCCATCAAGAAGGAATACGCCGAGGCAATCGCGCGGACGGCATCGAACATCCAGGAGGTCTCGCTGGCCCTGTTTATTCCCAGTGCCAACAACGGGCATGTGGTGACAGCGAAGGTTCCGGGATTCGAAACCGACAGCCTCTCGATTGCCGGTGTGACGCCGAACCAGATGTCGACAGCCCCGAAGGCGTTCGACCAAGGGCGGTTCTTCACACCGGAGGAGAACGACAAAGTCGCGCACGTGGCGGTTCTAGGCTTCGATCTGGCTCACGCGCTGTTTCCCGTGGGTGAGGCGGTGGGGCGTGAGTTCATGGTGGACGGTGCGGAATACACGGTTGTTGGCGTGTTCGCAAAGGCCAAGGGCGGATTCTTCGGCTCGAACGGCGCGGACACACAGATCATGATTCCCTTGAAGGTGGCCGAATCCAGATATCCCCAGATTGACCGCTACATGATCACCTGCAAGGCGAAGCCGGGCTTGCGGAAGGACGCATACGACGAGGTGGTCGGGATCATGCGCCGCTTGCGGCACTTGAAAACGGACGAGGCGGATGATTTTGCGCCGTCGTCGCCGGACCAAATCATTGCGCAGTTCGACAAGATTACGGGTTTGATCGGTTTGGTGGCGATTGCGATCTCGGCGTTGGGCCTGCTGGTGGGCGGCATCGGGGTAATGAACATCATGCTGGTGTCAGTGACGGAACGGACGCGCGAGATTGGAGTGCGGAAAGCGCTGGGGGCACGGCGGTACGACATCGTGGGGCAGTTCCTGGCCGAGGCGATGACTTTGACCGGCGTTGGCGGAGTGCTGGGGATCTTCTTTGCGGTGGGACTGACGATGCTGGTGGGCGCACTGGTTCCGGCGTTGCCCAGCAGCGTGCCGACGTGGGCGGTGGTGACGGCGTTTTCTGTGTCGGTATCGGTGGGGTTGTTCTTCGGGGTGTGGCCGGCGATGAAGGCTTCGCGGTTGGATCCGGTGGAGGCGCTGCGGTACGAGTAAAGGGTAGAATACGGGCATGGCATTCCTGGTGGACGAAACATACCTTCCCGCGACATTGACTGTGCCTCCGATGACGGACGAAGAGTTTGCGGAGTTCGTCGCGGAACATCCGGATCTGTGGTTTGAGATGACTGCCGAAGGGGAACTGTTGATCATGCCTCCAAATCATTCCACCACCGGGGCTCAGAACGGGGAACTTTCAGGCCAACTGCGGGATTGGGCCCGTCGCGACCAGCGGGGCATCGTGGGGGATTCCTCCACTGGGTTTGTTTTGCCAAACGGGGCGAGACGTTCACCCGATGCGTCGTGGACGCGCAAGGCGGACATCCGCAACCTCCCGGAACGCAGTCAGAATGGCTACTGGCATCTGAGTCCGGCCTTCGCGATTGAGCTGCGTTCGCATTCGGACCGCCTCAGGATTCTGAGGGCCAAGATGCGCGAGTACATCGAGAACGGGACCGAACTGGGATGGTTGATCGACCCGGAATCGCAAACGGTGGAAATCTACCGGCCAAACCGCGAACCGGAGATGGTGGTTGGGGCCGAACGCATTGAAGGGGAAGGCCCGGTGGAGGGTTTCGTGTTGGAGTTGCGGACCGTTTGGGATCCGTTGGCTGACTAGACTTTCGTGGATTCTGATAGAATCCAGCCGTGAACCGTAGACACTTTGTAGGGCTATCGGCCGCAGCCGCAGCGAGCACACAGGCACTACCTGTCCGCAAGACCGCAAAACCGGTCATCGTATTCAAATCGGCGTGTCCGCATCCGAACGGCCTCCAAGCAACCTCAGAGGGCCTTTGGATGATTGACCAGGGCGATGAAAGCAAGGTCTACCTAGTTTCGTACGAGGACGGTCGCGTGTTGTGGACATTCGGGACTGAGACGGAGAAATCGAGCGGGATCACCCATGACGGGTCGACATTGTGGATTGGATCCACCTACAGCCGCGAGATCGCGCGGGTGGATGCGATCACAGGCAAGACGCTGGAACGCCATTTCACGCCCGGTGCCGGAGTGATCTACAACATGGCGGGGGACCCCAAGTCGCGGTCCAGCCCATTGGCGAAACCGCAGCCACGACCCTCGGCAACGGTCGGTGGATTCCAAGCGGGCCAGGTCATGGGCGGGTCGGCCCCTGGAACCGGGGCGCACGGGCAGGAATGGCGGGACGGCTTCCTGTGGATGGCGGTGCCGCCCTCGCGGGAAGTCTACAAGGTGGACCCGAAGACCTGGGTGGTGCAGAACAAGTTCCCGACCGCTGGCAACCGGCCGCACGGGATCGGCTGGGAGGGGAAGTACTTGTGGGTGGCGGACAGCAATCTGAATGCGTTTTTCAAGCACGACCCCGATACGGGGAAAATGCTGGAGCGTATCCAGTTGGCCGACGACGATCCCCTGCCCCACGGAATGTCGATCCGCGAGGGTTGGCTCTGGTATTGCGATGACGTGGGGGTGGTGTGCAAACTGCGGTTGTGACACCCGCGTGACGATTTGACCAGGAAATCTTGTCGACCGAGGCCCCCGCGGTACCGAACTCCTTGATTCCCCACCCGCATCGGGCTGATAATGGGATTTGAGCACCGCAACCGCCACAGTTTTCGTGGCCGCCCATTTGCAACCCGGGCACTTGTTTACAGAGAAGTGGAACCGGAATAGGAGAACGGCTTGAAGCGTGTTGGATCGGATGACACCCTGCGATGCTCCTTTTGTCATAAGAGCCAGGATGTAGTTGGAAAGCTGATCTCGTCGCCCAGCGATTACCCGCGGGCCTACATTTGTGATGAGTGCATCGCCGTATGCAACTCGATCCTGGAGGACGACAAGCCGGAGCCTGTGGCCACGGGGCCTAACAAGATCCCCAAGCCCTTGGAAATCAAGGACTTTCTCGACCAGTACGTGATCGGGCAGGAGGCCACCAAGCGCAAGTTGGCGGTGGCGGTCTACAACCACTCCAAGCGCATCCACATGAACCGGATGCGGAATTCGGAGATTGAGCTCGCGAAGTCCAATATCTTGTTGATCGGCCCGACGGGCACCGGCAAGACGTTGATGGCGCAGACGCTGGCCCGGATTCTGGACGTGCCGTTCGCCATTGTGGATGCCACCACGTTGACAGAGGCCGGTTATGTGGGCGAGGATGTCGAGAACATCATCCTCAAGCTTCTGCAAGCGGCCGACGGCGATGTTCAGCGCTGCCAGCAGGGCATTATCTACATCGACGAAATCGACAAGATCTGCCGCAAGGACGAAAATCCCTCCATCACCCGCGATGTTTCCGGCGAGGGTGTGCAGCAGGCGCTGCTGAAGATCTTGGAGGGCACGGTTGCCAACGTTCCGCCCCAGGGTGGACGCAAGCACCCGCACCAGGAATTCACGGCGATCGACACGACGAACATCCTGTTCATCTGCGGCGGGGCGTTTATCGGCCTTGAGAAGATCATCGCGCGCCGGGTAGGCAAAAAATCGATCGGATTCCATCAGGAGGAGTCCAAACCGGATGCCGTGAAAACGGAAATTCCGAAGACCGTCGCGATGGGTGAGCGCCGTGACATGGATCTTCTGCGGTTTCTGCAACCCCAGGATTTGATCCGCTACGGGTTCATTCCGGAGTTCATTGGACGGTTGCCAGTGGTCGCGACGCTGGAGGATTTGGATAAGGCTGCGCTGGTGCAGATCCTGACCCGTCCGAAAAACGCGATCATCAAGCAGTACCAACGCCTGTTTGAATTCGAGAACGTCCGGCTGCGCTTTACAGACGACGCTCTGGAGGCAATCGCGGTGATGGCCTTGGAACGCAAGGTCGGCGCGCGCGGTCTGCGGATGATCATCGAGGAGATGATGCTGGATCTGATGTACTTCCTGCCTTCGTACAAGAAGGTTAAGGAATTCTTGGTCACACGCGATATGGTGGTGAGCCAGAAGATCACGCTGAGTCTGCTGGAGAAGGCCGGTTAGTCCGGCCTCGCTTCGCCACCTAAACCGTTACTGGTTTTGTAAGATCCTGTCCGGGAAAACTCCGGTCGAGCAGTGCCGCGAGTTGGGACGCCGCAGTCGGATCGATGTTTCCGCCGGGATGTCGCACTCTGGCGGTTGAGATCAGGCCACGGCGGCGCAAAATTTCCTTGCGGATCGCCAAGCCCGGCTGCTGTTCGAAGACCATCAGTGGCAGATACGTGCGGTAGATCTCGTATGCGCCGTCGAAGTCCTGCGCTTGGATCTTGGCGACAATTGCGAGCAGAACCTCCGGGAACGCGAAGCCGGTGTTGAAACCGTCCGAGCCACGCTCCAAGTCAAAGAACCCGTACAGTGCGCCGAGGCCGGTCAGCACCGGAATTTCTCGTATCCCCTGCAAACCAGTCTTGATCGCGGCAATTTTGCCGGGACTCGGCACAGCCTCCGCCTTGATGCACGCAATGGAAGGGATTTCCTTGGCGAGCCGGAGGATCAGGGGCGTCGACATGTGCACTTCGGTGGACGCGGGGTGGTCCTGCAGGACGATCGGCAGCGACGTTTTTACGGCAATCCGGGAATAGTAGCCGATGACGGCTTCGTCGCTGGGCGAAGGCTGTTTCGACGGCGCAATCATGACAGCGGACGCACCAAGGTCCGCCGCTTCCTGGCACAGGGCAATGGAGGCTGCGGTTCCGGTGTGGCTGCAGCCGGCGACCACGGGCATCTTCCCGGCGGCCTTGACGGCGGTGCGGATCAAGTCCGTCCGTTCGCGGTCAGTCAAGCGGTTGGACTCGCCGAGCACACCCAGAACAGTGACACCGTTTACGCCAAGCCCGGCAAAAAAGCCGATCATCCGTGCAAGTGACTCGGTGTCGGGTGTTTCATCGTCGTGGAACGGTGTGGCAAGAATCGGAATCACACCGGCGAGCCGCAAATTTGATGTTTCCATGAATTTCAATTATCGCCCTGGGCCGATTGTCTGCGAAAATAAGAAGGTGACGTTTCGCAAACTCTCGCTTCCCCTCTTTTTCGCCGCCCTTTGCTTGGGACAGGCCACTTGGCAAACCGTGGTGGAGCTTCCCGGCGTCGATTGGAATGGACTGACAGGGGCAAAAAAGACGGCAGCGTTGCGGGTCATGCAGGCCGAAGGCTGTACCTGCGGATGCTCGATGAAGCTGGCCGAATGCAGGGTGAAGGATCCGAGTTGCTCGGTTTCGCGGAAATTGTCGGCGTCGGTTGTGAAGCAGACGAGTTCGGGTAAGGATGCCGCAGCGATCCACACGGAGCTCGTTCGGATCGCCAGTGAACCTCCATCGGTTCTGGATGAGCCGGTCAAGATCAATCTGGCAGGGGACCCCATGCTGGGCCCGGCGAACGCGCGGATCACGATTGTGGAATGGTCCGATTTCCAATGCCCGTACTGCTGGAAAGCCGTGCAGCAACTAAAGGAGATCATGCGGCAGATGCCGACCGAGGTAAAGGTCTACTTCAAGCAGTTCCCGCTGGACTCGCACTCGCAGGCCGCGTCGGCGGCGGAGGCGTCTTTGGCCGCCCAAGCACAGGGCAAATTCTGGGAAATGCACGACCTTCTCTACGCTGGCTTCCCGGACCTCTCGCGGGAAAAAATCCTGGGGCATGCGAAGCAGCTCAATTTGGACATGAAAAAGTTCACCTCGGACTGGGACAGCCACAAGTTCAAGGCCCGCGTGCATGCCGAGGAGCAGGAGGGCGAAGTTGCGGGAGTTTCCGGGACGCCAAGCTTCTACTTCAACGGCCGGAAATACAATGGCGCGTTCGATGCTGCGACCGTGGTGGGCGTGTTGAAGAAGGAATTGAAGTAGCCCGAATTTTCTCCGCCCGAGCGAATCCTTTTGACCACCCGAGGTAATACACAGTCGGGGGGGCATGACCGAACAAGCATTCCGAGAAATCTACGCAGCGCACCGGGATCCCCTTTTCCGGTTCGCGTACCGGCTTACGGGATCGCAAGCCAGTGCAGAAGATCTGGTCCACGATTGTTTCGTGGGATTGTTCCGCAAGGGATTTGACCCAAAGCTCGGCACCATCAGAACCTACCTTTACTCCGCCGTTCGGAACTTGACCCGGAAGCATTACCGCGAGTCCGGCAGGGAGTACGACTTGGGGGAAACCGACCACGTATCGGTACTGGAATCGGCGCTGGACTCAATGGTCGCTCATGAAACCGCCGAACTAGTGCGTTTTGCCATCGAATCATTGCCGCCGCTGCAGCGGGAAGCCATTGTGCTGTTCGAATACGAGGAACTTTCGCTGGAAGAAGTCTGCGCCGTGGTGTGCGCCGACTTGGCTGCGGTCAAGAGCCGGCTGTATCGGGCCCGTGAGCGGCTGCGGAAGGTCTTGGCACCATTGAGGGAGGCGGCATGATCGAACGCGATGAGGAACTGCGCGAGTCGCTGCGCAAGTGGCAAACACCGGATGCACCGGCCTCGCTGGATGAGCGGGTTTGGCGCAGCTTCCAAGCAAACAGGCTGCTTTCCAACCGCTGGAAGCGCTGGGCGCTGATCGCCGCGGGAATTACGCTGGCCGTCGGCCTTGCGGGTGCGCTGTTGCGGCATCCGGACCGGGATCAGGGCGGGCAAGGGCCGCATCGGGAGCGGGAATTGGCAACGACACTCTCCGCGGCGGGATATGTCCCCCTGGATGAAGGCCGCATTATCACCACAACGGGAAATACAGGAGCAAACTAGCCATGAAAATATCGCAGCAGCTCGGCATCCTTGCGGCCCTGGCCGTAACCGGATGCGGGAACGGAACGCACGAGTTCCAGTCCATCATCGTGGACAAGAAGGTTCTGGCGGTAAGCACCGCAGGTGAAACCGACGGCGCATCCACAGGAAGTCAGAACGTCGGTCTGGGGGAAACGGTCCATCGGGTCATTCACGGCAAGCAGGGAGAGACCCTGTTTGCATACGACTTGGCGATCCAACGTGGTGATCCGGGGACCTATGTATTGCACTTGAAACGCGCAGCACAAGAGCCGACGTTCGCGCGTGAGCGGTCCGTGTCCATACAGGAGGTCGGGCAGTCGGTCCGGGTGGAGCTGATGGAAAACCCTCAGACAGGGAAGAAGATTGCCGATGCGTATCGGTTCTTCCAGCCTGTGACCTTGGGTAGCCTGCACCGCGATTTGGTCCACGCATTGCACTTGGAGATCCACGGCGGGGTCTCGCGCTAACTCTACTTGTGGCGGACCGAGTCTTTCAAGCGGTCCAGTTGCTTCCGCGCGGCACGTGCCCACTCGCTGCTGCCATCCAATTTTAGATACTGCTGCCAGTAGCCGATGGCCTGCAGAATTTCATTATTCCTCTCGCAAAGAAGCGCCAGATTGAAGTAGGCGTCGGCATACCGGCTGTTGAGCCGGATGGCCGCAAGATAGTATCCACGCGCCGACTCCACGTCGCCCTGTTCATCGTGCAGGTTGCCGAGATTGAAATGGGCGAGCGCGTAATCGGGGTCGGCTTGGAGAGCGCGCCTGTAGCACTCGGAGGCCTCCTTCATCCGACGGAGCCGGAAGTAGATGGTCCCCAAGTTTACCAGCGCCCCGCAGGCGTCGGGATTGGCCTCGATGGCTTTTTTGTAAGCGGCGATGGCCTCGCCGGAAGTGGCCCCCGATTCCTCCAGAGTGAGTCCCTTTTGAAACCAGACCTCGGAGGCCTTCTCCCTCGCAGCGAGGTCAGCGGCGGGAGGCTCCGGGGTCGGTTTGGCCAACGGGAACGCCCTTAGTTTCTCGATCTCCTTGGCATCGAAATCCAACAGCAATTGGCCGCTGACTGGTTCCATCAGCGTCCCGGAGATGTGGACTGTAATTCTTCCGTTGTCCACGGTCATCCGCAGTTGCGCCAAGGGTTGGTCGACATCCTTGAGGCGAGTTTTCAGGGCGTCAATCGCGGTTTTGATGCGCAGTGGTGTGACACCGAGCTCGGTCAACTTCACTAGGGTCTTCAGTGCCAACAGATCGGAAAACTCCAAACGGTCGAGCGGGCGCACCAAATCCCGCTTTTCCCAAGCGTGGAGCTGCCGCTCGGAGACGCCCAGCATGCGCTTGACGTCGTCCCGCGCATACCCAGCCGTATTCTCCGCCGTGGATTGCTGAACCATGATCCGTTCATCCCTATTTTGAGCCACGGGTGGGCGGCTCGTCCACTGTTGTTCAGCTAAGGGGCATTCGTTCATGGGGATGTGCTAATTTAGGCATAGCTAAATCATGACTCCACAGACCACGGAAGCCGTCGACGACTACCTCAAGGCGATCCTCGAACTGGGCGGTCCGGCTGAAGAAGCAGTGTCGAGCAATGCGCTGGCATCCCATCTGGGTGTGAGGGCTGCATCGGTTACGGGAATGCTGCAAAAGCTGGCACTACGCGAACCATCGTTCGTCGTTTATCAAAAGCACTACGGAGTTCGGCTGTCCGATGCCGGAAAACGGAGAGCGTTGGAAGTGATCCGCCACCATAGGCTTCTGGAACGGTTCCTGCATGATTTTCTGGATTACTCATGGGACGAGGTCCATGAAGAGGCCGAGCGATTGGAACACTACATTTCCGAGCGCCTGGAAGACCGAATCGCAGCAAAGCTGGGCGATCCGGCAAGCGATCCGCACGGCCACCCAATCCCGGAAAAGGACGGGGCCATTGCGCCCCGTAACGAGGTCCAGCTCATTCATTGGCCTTGCAGTGTCCCAGCTGGTATCAGCAGCGTTTCCGACCGGGATCCGGTGGAACTGCGCGAGATGAAACGCTTGGGGCTATTGCCGGGCACAAAGGTCGTGGTGGAACCGGGTTCGCGGACGGGATCCATACTGGTAAGAATCGGATCGGGACAGCCGACGCGGCTAACACTCCCATTGGCGTCCGGCGTGCTGGTCTCGGGAGTGACAGAATGAACGCGCTTCGATCCAAATCGCTCTCGGAAGTCCACGAATCCGTTGCCACCGACTACGGAACCCTTTTCCGCCGGATGATGGCCTTCGCCGGTCCCGCCTATCTGGTGAGCGTGGGATACATGGACCCCGGCAATTGGGCAACAGATCTGGACGGGGGCGCCCATTTCGGGTATCAACTACTTTGGGTCCTGGTGATGTCGAACGCGATGGCGATCCTGCTGCAGGCGCTCTCGGCCCGGTTGGGGATCGTCACCGGCCGAGACCTCGCACAAGCCTGCCGCGAAACCTACCCCCGGTGGGTCAACACGGCCTTGTGGTTTCTTTGCGAGATCGCCATTGTGGCGTGCGACTTGGCCGAGGTGCTGGGGGCGGCGATTGCGTTGAACCTGCTGTTCCACATCCCCCTGCTAGTGGCCGTGGTGATTACGGCGGCGGACACGCTTCTGATTCTTGGACTGCAGAGGTTCGGCATACGGCATCTGGAAGCGTTTGTGATTGGTTTAATCCTGATGATCGCCGGCTGCCTCACCGTAGAGATCTTCATGGCAAAACCGAGTCTGCTGGGTGTTGCGGCCGGATTGATTCCCAGGATCGACAGCCGTAGCTTGTACACAGCCGTGGCGATGCTGGGGGCCACGGTGATGCCGCACAACCTTTACCTCCACTCAGCGCTGGTGCAGACGCGCCGCATTGGCTCCAGCGAGAAGGAGCGGCGGGAGGCATGCAAGTGGACCCTCTTCGACTGCGTGGTCGCCCTGAACGGGGCCATGTTCGTGAACGCCGCGATATTGATCCTAGCGGCTGCCGTATTCCACAAGGCTGGGAAGGATGTGACGGAGATCCAGCAGGCGTATTTGCTGCTGTCCCCCCTGCTGGGAACGGTACTGGCGGCGAAACTCTTCGGTATCGCGCTGTTTTGCTCCGGGCAGTCATCGACGTTGACTGGAACCATGGCGGGGCAAATCGTGATGGAAGGCTTCCTGAACATCCGGGTGAGCCCGTGGTTGCGCCGTTTGGTGACGCGGATGCTGGCGATCATCCCGGCCGTGGCATTGATCTGGGTGATGGGGAACGCTGGCACCTTCCGCCTGCTGCTGCTGAGCCAAGTCGTGTTGAATTTGCAACTGCCGTTCGCAATTATCCCGCTGTTGCAATTCACAAATGACAAGGAGCGGATGGGTGTGTTCGCGAGTGGTCCGTGGCTGAGGGCGGCAGGATGGGTGACGGCTGTGATCGTCGTGGGATTGAATCTTTGGCTCGCGGGCCAGACTGCGAGCGAATGGGCACGGGCGTCGGGCGAATGGGCACCGGTGGTTTGGACCGTCGCCGTCGCTGTTTCCGGCAGCATGATGGCGCTGCTTGTGTGGATCGTCGTCCGACCCTACCGCAAGTCCGCTGCTGCGGCAGGGACGCTCGGGCTGGAGCAGGCATCGGCGGAATTGCTGGCAGCGCCACGGTACCGGAAAATCCTGGTACCCGTGGACCATTCCGGGTTGGACCGCGTTGCGCTGAGCCATGCCGTGGGCATTGCGGCACCGCACGGGGCACGTGTGTACATCCTGCACGTGGAGGAAGGGGTGACGAGCCAAGTCTACGGAGCTGATTCCTCGACGGCAGAGGTCGAGGCTGGCCGGGATTACCTGGATTCGCTGGAGCTATCCCTGGCGCAGAGGGACATCGAAGTGGAGACGGCGATCCGGCACGGCTCGAATCCGCGAAGGGAGATCGTGAAGTTTGCGCGCGAAATCCAGCCCGATCTCATCGTGATGGGTGCGCACGGGCACGGGGGGCTTCAGGATCTGATCTTTGGAAACACGATCAATCCCGTGCGGCACAGGCTGAGGATACCGATTCTGGTGGTTCGAGACATGTAGGAGCGCGAAAAGGGCCGATCCCCGGAGTGGGAATCGGCCCTTTTTAATAGTCCCGAGTTGGCGATTAGAAGGAAAGCCGCAAAGAGGCTTCCACGCGACGGTTGCCCGCCGCACTTCCACCGCCACCGAACGGGCCACCGCCACCGCCGCCGGAGATATTAGTCGACTGGCCGAAGAACGGGGAGGTCAGGTTCCCGGTTGGAGCAGCCAGATTCACATGGTTGATGGCATTGCGTGCATTGATCGAGAGCGACATGCTGTACTTTTTGCCGCTGGCCAGTCCGCCGCCACCGCCGCGACCACCGCCACCACCGCCACCGAACCCGCCGCCACCGCCGCGGGCACCGCCACCACCACCGCCGCCGCCACGGGGGGCTCCGCCGCCACCGCCAAAGCCACGACCGCCACCACCACCATCGGGACCGCCACCGCCATCGGGCGTAGCGGCGTTGGCCGCCCGCTTCTCGCCCCAGCCCCAGACCTTGCTGAGCCGCAGGTTGACAGACAGGTTGCCCGGACCCTCGCCATAATTGATCGGAATCAATTGAGCACCGGCAGCGGGGTTCAGATCGAAAGTCCCCCACGGCGTAACCCTGGTCTTCAACGAACTGCTGGTGGCAAAGGCCGGGCGGAGGTTGAAGATTCCGTCGCCGTTGTACTGTCCGCCTGTCGTGATGTTGAAGGGCGATCCAGAGGCCATCGTCACAAAGGGCGAAGCATTGATACCGTACGGCAATTGGATCGTGCCACTGATCGAACCCCTGTGCCGGGTATCAAACGCCGCCCGACCCCAGTCCTTGGAGGTATCGTATTGATCCATCGGCAACCCGTTGGCGTTGCTCTTGGCGTACCCGAGGGCGTAATAGCCCTGCAGGCTGAACCTACGATTGAACCGGGTGCTGACGTTGGTGACGACCTGGGTTTGCCTGTAGACGCCGGTCGTTTCGTAATGGTAGATCGGTCCCAAACCGGCAAAAGGAATCAAGCCAACTGCCGTTGGAGCATTCACATTTCGCTGGCGCAGCGAGTGGACGCCGCGGGTGTTTACCAAATTCATCGAAATCGACGTCCGCTTCGGCAGCGCGCGTTCGATGCTGAGTGCCGCCTGCATCATGTACGGGGCCGTATCGGAGGGATCGAGCCGGTACAGGTTTTGCTGCACCAAGCCCGCAGCCAGGGATGAAACCGGGGGTACCGCCGGGTAGAACGAGAGCGGCACGTTGGTGGAAGTCAGCTGGTAATTCTGTTGCGAGGTTCCGTTGAAACGCAACGTCTGCAAAACGGTGCTTTCGGAAATACGGTCATAGAAGAGGCCGTAACCGGTACGGATGACAGTCTTGGCAGTCTGGCCCTTCTTTGCACCCGGTGCCCATGCAATCGCGATGCGGGGGGCGATGTCCACATGGTCGTTGATATTGTTCTGGCCCTCATAACGGAGGCCTGTGCTGATCGTCAGATTCGGACGGAAGCGCCAGTCATCCTGCACGAATAGGCCAAGGTCGAACTGGCTGACTTTCTGCAACGGCGTCCCGGCACTTTGCGTGAACTGGGTCGGCCCGCAGCCGGACGCAATGATGGTTGCTATGGGCGTCTTCTTCGAGAGAAGGATTTGCGTTTCGCGGTAGAGGTCCAACGAAGTCGGATTGGTGTACGCAGCCAGGCAAGCCGGGGTCTTGCCCGTCAAGCTGAAGCTGTAGGAGCCGTTGAAGTTCGAGGTGGAATAGCTGTCGAGACCATCATGCCGAAGCCGGAGTCCCATTTTGAGCGCATGCGCCCCGTGGGTCATGGTCACGATGTTGTGCAGTTCATAGGACCGTGTCGTGTTGTAATTTTTCACGAACGGGGCGCCACCCGAGTTGAAGGAACTGGAGACATCGACGCCAGGAACCGAGGAATCACCCGCAGCTTGTTGGTCCGAATGGCTGTTGCGGAACTGGAAGCGGGTCTCGTCCACGGCCTTGGTGCCGATGATCATCGTTTCCGTGATCTGAACGCTGTCGTGGGTGTTGGTGGACTTGGTCAGCTGCGACGGCAGCGAGAAGCTGCCGACGCCACTCTGGCTGGACGAGCTGGAGTGGTTGTAGCGCATGACCAAGGTGTTCATGGAGTTGATGGCGTAGTCGAGGCGGGGGTTGATCAACCAGAAGCGGTTCGGCGTCGGGTAGGCGTCGATGTACGGCACCTCGTTGAAGTTGCTGTCGAGGACCTGCGCCTTCACCAAGTTGTTTTCGTTGATCTGGCGGCGATTGAAATCGAGGAAGAAGGACGTCTTCTTGTTGATCGGGCCCCCAATGTTGCCGGAGAACATTTTGGTGCTGTAGCCGGGTGCAGCACCGGTCACAAACGGGTTCCGCGTGTCAAAGATGCGGTCGCCGTAGTTCATCGAGACGCTGCCGTGGTAGGTATCGGTGCCGGGGCGGGTCAAAATCTCAATCCGGCCGAAACCGGGGCGGTCGAACTCGGACGAGAACGGGTTGGAATTGATCCGGATTTCGCGGATGGAGCTCTTGGGTGGCAATTGGCCGCCGCTGAAGCCATCGACGAAAAATTGGGCACCGTTCGGCCCAGCCGCCGGACCGGCGAGAGCTTGAAGATCGGCTTGGAGGTCGTCCGGATCATCCGGCAAAGCGTCCAGATCCTCGTTCTTCAGAACGATTGCGCCGACGTTTTCAGAAGGGTCGGTACTCACCTGCCCGGCAGCCTGGTCGCTGACCTGAACCTGCTGTGTGTCGGAGGCAATCTGGAGAGCGATGTCCAGCGCTGTCACCTGACCAGCCGAAACGTTCAGTGTTTGCTGCATGAACGTGACAAAACCCTTGGAGTCGGCCCGGACGCTATAGGTGCCGGGAGGCAACGTCACAGCAAAGGCGCCATTGCCATCCGACTTGGCGGACCGGCTTACACCCTTGCCGACGATTTGAACCGTTGCGCCCGGAATCACGGCCGCCGACGGATCGGTCACAGTGCCCTTTACGGTACCCGCATTTTGCGCCATGGCATCCGTACTGCCCAGTGCGGCCAGGAAGCAAATCGCCGCCGCCAGAGCAACCCTCTTGAACTTGTTATGCATAGTCGTTTTCTATAAAGCCGTGAACAGGAGAAGACGAACCCCTCCTAGGATTGTTACCCGACTGGCGGTCATGCGAACGTCATTTAGTGTAAATCCGGACATGAGGGCGCTGGAAGGGCGTCCCGCCCCGTCCGAACTAGTCGTAGCGCTCGTAGACCATTCGTTTTCGATCAAGCCCGATCGCTTTGAGCTTGCCACGCAGTTCGTCAACCATATCGCGGAGGCCGCAAATGTAAACATCGATGTCCCGACGGTCCCCCAGGAGAGCCAAGACGTGGTCGTGCACCCGACCCGCGCGGCCGTGCCATGTGGCGTCCGGGCGCGTCACGGTAGGAAGGTAGTCAAAATTGGGGAAGCGCGCATGCAAGGCCCGCAGTTCGGCGTCATAGAACAAGCCGGACGGGTAGCGGTTTCCGAAGACTAGCACGAATCTGGCGGAGGGGTTTGCCTCCAGTTGCGCAAGGAGAATCGAGCGGAAGGGGGCGATCCCGGTGCCTGTGGCAACAAAAATCGAGTCTGGCGGGTTGGGTCGGAGGGTAAACGTGCCAAGAATGGCCGGGACGGAAACTTCGTCGCCGGGCTGCATGGCAAAGAGAAACGGTGTGAATTTGCCGTCCGGGACCAAGTTGGCGCACAGGGCGAAATTTGGGCCACCGGGGGCCGACGCGATCGAATAGGCCCGCGTTATTTCGGCCCCGTCGTGACTTGACTTTAGCGATACGAACTGGCCAGGCACAAACCTGCCATCCCAGCCGGGGATTTCAAAGTCGAAATGCCTGGTGCCGGGCCCCAGCTCATGCCACCCGAGAAGCTTGGCAATCAAGCGCGGACTCCAGCCTCCATCGAAACGGCCCGGTCCGCCAGAATGGCGCTCAACGATGGATGGCCATCCAAAGGCGGTGCGATGCGGATGACGATTCCGTGCGTTCCCTCCAATTCGCGCGCGATGGCCGGGAGGTCACGCCGAAGGTGAATACCCAACGTAAGGAAATAGGGCAAAACCACGATCTCCTTCGCTCCTCGGCCCACCAACTTGTCGACAGCCTCGCCCAAGAGTGGCGCGACTTCGAGAAATGCGGTCTCGTAGAGATCCCATCCGCCAACCGCAGCCGCCGAGTCGGCCACCACACGCACCGAGTCGTTGGCTGCAGCCACACTCGACCCGTGCCCGAAAACCACAATTCCCGTCTTCCCTGCGTTCAGCGTTCCTGCCTTCAGCGTGTCCAAGTCTCTAGTATAGAAAAGGATGCGCACGTATCTTTTTATCAAGGTGAAGGTGGAGCACGACTCCAAGGAAAAGCCGGAGAAGCTGGGGGCCGAACTCTGCCGGCAGCTGCTGAAAAACTACATCGTCCGGGAGGCCGAATTGTCCAACCACTCCCAAGCCGACGACTAGTCTGCATCGCCACGCGCGGTGGCTCCGAATAGTACCGCGTAAACGCGGAGGAAGTAGCGGTCTGTCATACCGGCAATGAAATCGCAGACCGCACGGTGGAGGGGGCCACTTTCGAGATCAATGCCGGGAACGGATTCGGGGTCCGCCATCAGCCGGTGGAACATGCGGGTCAGGCGCTCTATGGACTCCTGTCGGTCCAGTGCTAGCGCTTCGGATGAGTAAACCTGCCGGTTGAGGTACTTCTTCATTTGGGCGCTGGTGTCGCGAGCTGTGGCTGAGAAGCACGCCAAGCGGGCGTCATGGTGCCGAACAGCTTCAAAGTCAGCGACGCCAGCGGCTCTGGCCGCCATGACCGTTCCTTCGATCAAACCCGACGCCAAGTGGTCCACCAGTTGACGAACCGACTCCTGGAAACGCTCGCGCGGCGTGGCCCCTGGAAACTGGGTATCGATTGTTTCCAGAATATCCGCATACACCGGAACATCTTCGGCGACTTCGTCCGGCGACAGCAACCCTGCCTCGCATGCATCGTCCAAATCCGCCGTGTTGTAGGCGACTTCGTCCGCCAAATCGATCAACTGGGCCTCCAACGTGGGCTTGAAGCCTGGCAAATATGGATCGAGAGCTGGGATTTCCCCCGATCCGAAGTCGCGGGAATGCTTCGCCGTGCCTTCGCGGACTTCGAAAGACAGATTCAAGCCTGGAAAGCGGGGATACCGCCGTTCAATGGACTCAATAGCCCGCAGTGACTGGATGTTGTGGTCGAAGCTTTCACTGTACTGGCGCATGATCCGGTTCAACGCCGCTTCGCCGGCGTGCGCGAATGGCGGATGACCAACATCGTGAGCCAACGCCAGCGCTTCCGTTAGATCCTCGTTCAAGCCGAGAACATTGGAAATCGTACGGGCGATTTGGGAGACTTCGATCGTGTGGGTTAGGCGGTTGCGGAAGTGGTCGGACAGAGTGGGGGCAAAGACTTGAGTCTTATGCTCCAACCGGCGAAAAGCCCGGGAATGGATGATCCGGTCGCGATCACGCTGGAATGCATTGCGGTAGGGGTGCTCGGGCTCTGGATACCGCCGGCCGCGCGAAGCTTCGACGGGAAAGCGCAGGTGCCCGAGCATGGATCGAAAGTTTACTGGGGCGGCAGCTCGCCCAGCGCGGCAGTCGCGGGCTGGCTGACGTCGGATTTGGTTTCGGCAAGCGCGATGAGCAACTTGCGGGCTTCCGCAGGTTCGGTGGCCATGATGCCGCGGGCCAATGTGAAATCCGCCTGATTCTTTGAAACGAGATCCGTGGGATGGTCGGCCAAATCCTTCAGCACCGACTTCGCATCCGGGATCTTGCCCTCGGCGAAGTTGATCTCGGCCAAGGCGAGCTTGGCCAAGGAAGCGTAGTTGGAGTCGGCACCCGAAGCGACATCGCTGTATTTCTTGCGCGCTTCAGGCAGTTTGCCAGCGTCCATGTCCAAGGCAGCCAACGCATATTCCGCGATGTAACCTTCGGTGGAACCACCCTGGTCCGTCATCAATTTTGTGAAAGCCTTGATGACGCCATCTTTCTTGGCAGCCTCGGTGGGAAAGCTCGGGCCACCGTTCTGGGGCGGCGCCCCAACCGGAGCGTTCTGGAGGGTAATCGCGTCAGCCAACGCCTGCTGCCGGACATCCCGCAGGTAGTTGCGGTAGTAGATACCCAGTCCGACAACGACGATCAAGGCTAGAGCCCCTCCACCGTAACGAACAATCTGGCTGCGGTGCGAGGTGAGGAACCCGAATGTTTCCCCTACTTTGAGCGCAACATTATCCTGCTTCAATTCTTTGCGCGTTAAATGATCCGACACGAAGACCTCTGGATGGATTGGCGGGCGCGCCGGGTCGGCGACACTCAGCCCGAATGCAACCTTAGGTTACCACGCGAACGGTGATGACGGTAAGTTTTGTTTTTTTTGCGGGCCGGGCCTAATGAAACGGTGCGGTGCAGCCGATAGACCTCCAGATGGCGATAAACTGGCGGCAGAGGCCCATTGGAACTGCTGCGGATAGAAAAGCTGGTGAAGACATACCGGACTGGCGGCACTGCGTTGGAGGTGTTCGCACAGTTGGATTTAACGGTTGCCGAAGGCGAGACAGTTGCCATCACCGGTCCCAGCGGGTCCGGAAAGAGCACGCTGCTGCATCTGATAGCCGGACTGGATTCGCCTACTTCGGGAACAATTCAATACAAGGGCCGCCCGATGGAGGACTTTCCAGAGAGCAAGCTGTCGAATTTCAGGAACCGGGAACTCGGTTACGTCTGGCAGCACCATTACCTTCTGCGGGAGTTCACGGCGGAGGAAAACGTGATGATGCCCCTTCTGATCCGCGGAGTCGGCAGGATAGAAGCCCTCGACATCGCCAGGGCGTGCCTGGACGAGACGGGCTTGGCCGTGCGCGCAGGGCATCGGGCGGGGGAATTGTCCGGGGGCGAACAGCAGAGGGTTGCCATCGCGCGGGCCTTGGCTGGCTCCCCCAGTCTGCTGCTGGCGGACGAGCCCACAGGCAATTTGGACGAAAGCACGGCGGAGGCGGTCTTCAGCTTGATCTCCCGCTTGAGCCGGGCACGGGGCTTGACGTCCATCCTCGTAACCCACAATCTCCGCTTCGCGCTCCGGTGCGACCGGGCGTTGGAATTGCGGGGCGGACAGTTGCACCCCTGCGTGGCGTTGTGATCGAATCCAGCAGGAATTTTGCTCGCCCGAAACGATCCAATTGGAACGTACCTCGCCGGTTTTGCATCGGAACTGTGACGAAGAGTATCTTGAAAGGGTAGGGGGCAGCGAACCGATGTTTGAGCGATATACGGAAAAAGCCCGGCGGGTCATATTCTTCGCCAGGTACGAGGCAAGCCAATTCGGCAGCCCGTTCATCGAAACGGAACATCTGCTCCTGGGTCTGATGCGGGAGGACAAGCAGCTTGCCAACCGCTTCCTCAGGTCCCACAATGCGGTGGACGTCATCCGCAAGCAGATTGAAGGTCATACGACCCCGCGCGAGAAGGTGTCCACGTCGGTGGACCTGCCACTCAGCCACGAATGCAAGAGGGTCCTCGCCTACGGTGCGGAGGAAGCCGAGCGGCTCAACCACAAGCACATCGGAACCGAGCACTTGCTCCTGGGTCTTCTTCGGGAGGAAAAGTGCTTTGCGGCAGAGATCCTGCACGAACGCGGCCTCAGGCTCTCAACTATTCGCGAAGAGTTGCAGCGCGCACACTCCGAACGGGCAGCTTCGAACCGTTCCAAGGAAAGTTCGCTGCTGAACGAGTTCTCCCGGGACCTCACGCAGGCGGCCATGGATGGAGCACTCGATCCGCTCGTTGGCCGCGAAGGCGAAGTAGACCGGGTAATTCAGATCCTGTGCCGCCGCACCAAGAACAATCCAGTTCTGATCGGAGAGCCCGGCGTTGGCAAGACCGCGATCGTCGAGGGTTTGGCACAGCGGATCGCGGAGGGGGATATCCCGTCCTTCCTCGCTGAAAAGCGCATCCTCGCATTGGACCTCTCGCTGATTGTGGCCGGAACCAAGTACCGGGGCCAGTTTGAGGAACGCCTCAAGACGATCATGAAGGAGTTGATGGACAACCAGAACATCATCATCTTCATTGACGAACTTCATACCTTGGTGGGTGCGGGATCAGCCGAGGGCTCCCTCGATGCGGCCAATATACTCAAGCCTGCGCTTTCCCGTGGCGAGATGCAGTGCATCGGCGCGACGACACCTGCCGAGTTCCGCAAGTCGATCGAGAAGGACCGATCGCTCGAACGCCGATTCCAAGCCGTCAAGGTGCCGCCGCCGAACGAGGCAGATGCCATCAAGATCATGTATGGCATCAAGGACCGGTACGAGAAGTTCCACGCCGTCAGTTACACGGATGAGTCGTTGGAAGCCGCAGTCCACACCTCGAACCGCTACATCCCGGACCGTTTCCTGCCGGACAAGGCCATCGACCTGATTGACGAGGCCGGTGCGCGGGTGAAGCTGCGTCAAACGACACTCCCCAGCGACTTGAACGATATCCAGAAACGGATCAAGTTCATCGTCCACCGGATGGAGAACGCGATCGCCAACCACGAGTTCGAAAAGGCCCGTTTCTATTCGGACGAGGAACGGAAGGAACGCGAAAACCAGCGGATTCTTCGGGAGCGATACAACTTGGACGATTCCTCAACGGGGATCGTGACCAAGGACGACATCGAAGAGGCCGTAGCCCGCTGGACCGGCGTACCGATGACGGCGATCCGGGAAGAGGAGATCGCAAAGCTCCTTCGGATTGAAGAGGAACTGCACAAGCGTGTGGTCAGCCAGGATAAGGCGATTTCCGCATTGTCCCGAGCTATCCGCCGTTCGCGTGCGGGACTGAAGGCATCAAATCGGCCAGCCGGATCGTTCCTGTTCCTTGGACCAACCGGAGTCGGCAAGACCGAGGTGGCACGCGCCCTTGCCAATTTCCTGTTCGGGAGCGAAAAGAGCCTGATCCGCTTCGACATGTCGGAGTTTATGGAGAAGCACTCGGTCTCCAAGCTGATCGGTTCGCCTCCCGGCTACGTGGGCTATGAGGAGGGCGGCCAGTTG
>CAIYDY010000134.1 GCA_903925015.1 uncultured Acidobacteriia bacterium | reverse complement strand
CCGTCCTCGCACACCGTAGGCCAACCCCCACTCGACCAAACGACGCGGATTCGCCCCGTCCGCGTCCAGCAACCGTGCCAAATCCATTTGCCGGATCGCCTCGTCGTAGGCCTTGGCCCGGATCGCCAGCCGCCCCCGCAGCGACGCGGTGTCCGCCGTCACCCCTAGGTGCGCCTCGGCAAGCTCTACTTGTTCGGTGATTTCTGCGTTTTCGCTTGCGATTTCAGCCGCAGTCCAGCGCTTGCCGGATGGAGCCGGCGCACCCGGCCATTGGAAGTCGGTCGTGGGGGATTCGGCCTCCAAGCGGGCCATCGCACGGATCCCAGACCATAAACGCCACCTCGGCAACGTCCACCAAATTCCCGAGCAGAACAACGCCGACGAGAGCAGGACCGCCAACCGGACCACCCAGGCGCGCGAGTGCATTCTATATGGATATCACGGTTTCAGTTGCGCCAACCACTCCCTGGCCTCGCGGGACCAACCGCTGGAAGCATCATGTTTCAAGTAGGTTTCGAAATCCGCAGCCGCCTCCGCACGCCGCCCCATCAACCGGTACGTGACCCCCCTGTTGAACAAGGCATGGAGGTTCCCCGGTGCGCGGCCCAGAACGCGGTCGAAATGAGCAATCCCGATTTGATAATCCTCAGGCCGGTCCGAAACGCGCGCCCTCAGCGAATAGGCCACGCCAAGCTCGGACTCGACCTCGGCGTCATCAGGCACCAGCGAAAACGCGCGCTCCAACGCGGCGACAGCCCCATCGGCGTCGTGTCGCATCAGAGCCAAGCGACCCCGGCTTGCCAGCGTCGACGGGATGCCCGGTGCCGATGCGTCCAGCTTGCCGACCTCAATGCCAGCCCTCTGCAGGGCTGAGCTCTCCATCTTGGATTCGGCCATCTCTACCCGAACCGGCCCATAGCCCGCATCCGGCAGACGCCATTCGAAAGGACGGGCTTTGGTGTAGGCCTCGGCCATGTAGGAATCCGCGCCTTGGCCCCGGAATATGGTCGACGCGTACCAAGCGCCGATGGCCGAAAGAGTCAACATGGCTGCGACCTTCAGGACCATGGGCAAAACCCTGGGCCAAGCTATCACCCTTGTGCCTTCCATGCGGACCAGATCCCGGACCATACCGCCGCACCGCGCACACTCTGCCAAGTGCAGATAAATCTCCTCGGCGCGTACCTGGGCCAGATCGCCGTGAACGAGCGATAGAAGGTCGAGCGCCGATGGGCAGTTCTTATCCAATGGGTTCTGGCTATGGGACGGAGGATCGCCGCCAAAGTCCTTCTTTTTCTTTTTCTTGGATGCGGCGCCGCCGCCGGGGGATGGGTCGGGATCTGAATCCGGAACGAATTTCTTGAGATCCCGGAGGATCCGGTCCAGAACTGTTTCCACACCGTCCCTGCTCAGACCGAACGTGCTAATCTTTGCGATCTCCGCAGGCGTCATGCCATCGCGGTGTTTCAGCCAGAATATGGCGACATTGCGAGGGGACTCAGTTTCGGCGAGCCTCCTCCTGATGGAATGCATGCGCAGCCAGTCGGCTGAATCGATGACGTACGCACCGTCGCCCCCGTGAAAGTCGTCCGGCTGGTCAAGCCGTCCCACAGCCTTCTCCAAATACCCAAGTGCGGTGGTGTACGCCAAACGCTTGACGAACAAATGCGGCGCGTTGGCGTTCCCGGAACGGAAGCCGGCAAAGAACCTGGCCCCTTCCGTCAGAAGCTTACTCCAAGACTCCTGCTTGCAGTCCTTGAGGTACTCCTGCCCAACTTTGCCGAATTTGTTGACCGCGTACCGGCACCCAGCCGACACCACGCGGTCAAACTCGGACTCCAATGCCTTCCACGCCGCCGCATCGCCGTCGCGAGCGGCCAGCAACAACCTGATGATTTTATCGGGAGACAGTATCGAAGGATATCACGGAAAGGTGTTATGATGGACATTGCCCCAACCGGCACTACGATAAAGCTATGTTACTCAGTATCAAGGAGATGGAGGTCAAGCCACGGACCTTCGACAAGACATGGCAACCCGGCGAAATTGACTTCTCCGACTCGTCCACCCGGCAGGTGGGCCCACTCGTCGCAGCCGGTGTGGCGGAACTGGTGGAGCACACTGGTGGCCAAGTCCGCGTCCAAGGATCCGTAACAGCCGACCTTGAGGCCGATTGCGACCGCTGCCTGGCGCCCGCAAATTTCCACGTGGAAACGGAATTTGACCTTTTCTACCAACCCGTCGGCGACGCCATCACGGATGACGAAGTATCGGTAGACGAGTCCGAAGTCGAGATCGGCTTCTACGAGCTACCCGGCTTGGAACTCGAGGACATTCTCCGCGAACAGATCCTGCTCCAACTGCCCATGCAGCGTGTTTGCAAGGAAACCTGCAAGGGAATCTGCCTGGTCTGCGGCGGCAACCGCAACGAAACCGACTGCAAGTGCTCCACAAAATCCGGCGACGACCGGTGGCAGGCACTCCAATCGGTGCACATCGAAACCGATACGCAATAATAGTAAGGAAGTGCCAGCTCGCGGCTGGCCACAAGAGAATTAGCAGCACACCCCCGAGAACTAGCATCATGCCCAATCCGAAAAGAAGACATTCCCACCAGCGCACCCAGACCCGTCGTGCGCACGACCACCTGAGCAAGCCGGCCAAGGCCGAATGCCCCAACTGCCAGGAACCAAAGCTTCCCCACCGGGTCTGCCCCAAGTGCGGCCAGTACAAGGGCCGCGAAGTGATTGAAACCGCAGCGGAATAACGCGGCGGATTCCCGATTCCCTTTCCTAGCGATAACCTGAGCGAATGGCAACCATTGCAGTAGACGCGATGGGGGGCGACAAGGCCCCGGTTCCCGAAGTCGAAGGCAGCGTTCGAGCTGCCCGCGAATACGGCCACAAGGTAATTCTGGTAGGCGACACCGACGCAATCCACCGCGAGATGGACAAGCAGGGTTATACCCGTGACTTGCCCGTCGAGGTGGTCCATGCGTCGGAGCGCATTACCATGGAAGACCACGCAGCGAAAGCCGCACGGGGTAAGAAGGGCAGCTCCATGCACGTTTGTGCCCGGCTCGTGGCCGAAGGCCGGGCGGACGGGTTCATTTCCGCTGGCAACACAGGCGCATGCATGGCAATTGCCAAGATGATTCTGGGCAAAGTGCCTGGAGTGGATCGTCCGGCACTGTCCGGTGTCTTTCCCACCGCCAAAGGTGGCAATCCCGTGGTCGTTCTCGATGTCGGGGCCAACGTGGACTGCGAACCCCAAATGATCGCGCAGTTTGCGCTGATGGGCGAAATCTACTCACGGTGCGTCCTCAAGGTTGTCCGTCCCCGCGTGGGCCTTCTTTCCATAGGCGAGGAAGAACACAAAGGAAATGCGCTCACCCGCGATTCAACCCCCCTCCTCAAAGACTTGGGTGTCGAATTCATTGGCAATGTCGAAGGCCGCGATCTATTTTCAGGCCTTGCGGATGTCATTGTCTGCGACGGATTCGTCGGCAATGTGGCCCTGAAACTGAGCGAAGGCTTGGTTGAGATGATCCGTACGATGCTGCGCGAATCACTCGAATCGTCCTTGGCCGGAAAAATCGGGTATGCACTCTCGCGCTCCGCTTACGCCGAATTCAAAAAGCGCTTGGACTATTCCGAAATTGGCGGTGCCCCGCTTCTGGGCGTAAAAGGTGTCTGCATCATCTGCCACGGACGCTCCGATGGCCACGCCATAAAAAATGCGATAAGAAGTGCTGCCGAGTATGCATCCAGCAACATGAATCAACGCATCGAAGAAGAGTTGCGCGAGTTCGCGCAAGCCGGCTAGCCGAAATTCTTCTTTATCTGTATGCGTTGTGTCCCAGCTCTACTCCTCACCGTCCTTGCGGCCCAGGCCCAAACGGACATCGCCCAGTTCAATCACGTCCAGTGGACGATGGCGTCCGAACAGGCGGCATCCAAGCCCGGTGGGACCGTCCTCGCGAAACTGGTGGCGACCATAGACCCCGGCTGGCACATGTACTCGCCGACGACGCCTCCCGGCCCGATTGCCACCACGTTCAAGGTTGTCGATTCGCCTGGTGTGGAGTCAATTTCGATCTTCCAACCTGCCCCGGCTAGGAAATTCGATCCAAATTTCAACGCCGATACAGAAACCTTTGAGGGCACCCAGACCTTCTACGCCCGCATCCGCATCAAGAAGGATGCCGCAGCCGGTCAGGTGGAAATCGCATTGGAGCCCCGGTACCAAACCTGCAGCGGCAGTTCCTGCATTCCACCCCGCACCCGCCGGATCACCGCCCGGTTCACGGTGGATCCCTCCTCCGCCGCTGCGGAAGCCCCGATTCCGGCAGGTTTCACTGAGGCAGTCCGACCCTCCGCTCCACCTTCGACCGCGCCCGATCAGGCTGACTCCAGTCTGCTGTCATTCCTCGGCATAGCCTTCGGTTTCGGCTTGGCCTCCGTATTCACGCCGTGCGTCTTCCCGATGATCCCGATCACAATGTCGTACTTCGTCGGTCAGAAGGGCGGCCTGTACCAAGCGGTAACATTCTGCCTTGGAATCGTGGTCCTCTTTACCGGGCTGGGGTTGATCGCGACCTTGACGCTTGGCCCCGCAGGCGTCAACCATCTGGGTGCCAGTATCTGGGTGAACGCGTTCATTTCCCTTGTTTTCCTAGTATTCGGAATGAGCCTCCTAGGTGCTTTCGAGATCACGATTCCGTCCGGCATCCTGACCCGGCTGAACGCAGCCTCCAACCAGGGGGGCATGCTCGGATCATTGCTGATGGGTTTGACCTTCGCCCTCGCCTCGTTTGCCTGCATCGGGCCGTTCATGGGCACGCTGCTTGCAGCTTCGGTGACCGGTGGCGCTGTCCGTCCCGTCATCGGCATGGTGGCTTTTGCCGCGGGCCTTTCGTCCCCTTTCTTCTTCCTCGCCTTGTTTCCCGCCTACCTGAAAAAGCTGCCGCGCAATGGCGAATGGCTAGCCCGCGTGAAGGTGGTGATGGGCTTCTTCGTGCTTGCAGCGATGCTGAAATACCTCCACAATGTGGACGAAGTCTTGAAGACCGGCATTCTCACCCGCGAACGTTTCCTTGCCGCTTGGGTGGTTCTGGCCATCACCGTGGGTCTGTATTTGCTGGGGTACGTCCGCCTTCCGGGAATCTCGGGAGATTTGGAACTAGGTGCTGGCCGGTTGGTTGCCGGGATGATTGCCGTAGCTGCGGGACTTAGTCTCGTGCCCGGCATGTTCAATGCGAAACTTGGCGACATCGAAGCCTATGTCCCCCCTCCGACCGGAGGCTCGATTTTCGCGAGCGGTGCTGGTTCCGCCACCCCCTCCCTACCTTGGATGGAAAACGACCTCGAAGGCGCGTTCGCCAAAGCCAAGACCGAAAACAAGAAGGTCCTGGTGGACTTCACCGGCGACGCCTGCACGAACTGCAAATGGATGAAGGCAAACCTGTTTACCCGCCCGGAGGTGGCCGGGCCCATGGGCAGCCTGGTCCTCGTCGAGCTCTATACCGACCGGTCCGATGCAGTGTCGGAGTCCTACCAGAAGCTGGAAGCCGAGAAATTCCATACTGTTGCCATCCCCTTCTACGTGCTCTACGATTCCGACCGCAACGTCCTCGCGACTTTTTCCGACCGGACGGAGGAGTCTGCGAAATTCCTTGCATTCCTGAACACCCAACCCGCCTCGACTCAAACGACGGCAGGAACCCAGGAAGGCGCACCGTTCAAGACCATCGACGGGGCCGCGTTGGACACGGCGTCGTGGAAAGGCAAGGTTGTCGTCCTCAACTATTGGGCTACGTGGTGCATTCCGTGCAGGCAGGAAATCCCGGAGTTCAACAAGATGCAGAAGGAGTTGGTTGGCAAGGGAGTGCAGGTTGTCGGCATCAACATGGATGAGGAGGGGGCGGAAGCCGTCAAGCCGTTCCTCAAGCAGATACCAATGGGCTACACGGTCGGGCTTGGCACTGGAACGATAGGGCAGCTCCCAATCACCTTGATCATCGACCGCTCCGGCAAGACGGTCAAGCGGTTCGAAGGCTTCGCGAAACCCGAAGACATCCGCGCCGCAGTGACCGCAGCCCTCAAAGTCTAGGCGACTGGCACCACGGCCGGGCCTGACGAGGGCATCAGGCCGGCAAGGATGGCAACCGCAGCCTCTTTGCCCCGGTCTCCGATTTCGCCAGCCGGTCCCACACAAGCCGGACATCCCGCCTCGCAGGCACAGGCTGCGATCAATTCCGAGGAATACCGCAACAGCCGATCGCTCAGACGGAACAGAGGCGCACTCAAGCCTGTGCCACCGGAATAGCCGTCATAGAGGTAGAGATTCGGTTCCCAAGCGTCCATGCTTCCCTCGATATTCTCCGAAAGCGCCACTCCCAAGTCCCTCGGATCGCACATCAACAGGAGCGCACCCACCGTCCTGAAGCAATTCCCGAGCCCGGTGAGCCCGTTTTGGCGTTCGGTGGGAGTAAAATTCACCAGCGCCGCTAGGAAAGCGGCATCGAAATGCAGCCAAAATGCGGTGGTGTGCATTTCCTGCTCCGGCATCGACAAGTTCCCCGCCCCGACATTTTCGCCCGTATAGAACTTGATCTTCTTGAACCCGACAATCTGCCGGTTCACACGCACGTCCCCGTGGACGCGCTGAACGGTCTCCACCACCGGCGTATTGTCGAACTCCCGCAAGGCCTTCACTTGCGTGTGGTCAATGGCATCCGTGTAGTAGTCGCAATCGACCGCCTTCACGTAGGCCTTGCGTTCCTTGTAGTCGAACCTTTCCACGTGGAACTGCTTGGCCTCATGCAGGTAGATTGCCTTCTCGTGCAGCGTGGTGAGGGCCGCGGTGAAGGATACTTCCCCGATGATCTTCGACTCCCTGGTGATGTCAATCACCACGAAGTTGTCGCTCGATACCGACCGCAGGCTGACCGCATCGGCTGGGTAGCTATCGGATGTCCAATGCCAGGAATCCCCGGACAAATGCAACAGCCCCGCCTCGGCCAGGAACTGGCAGAGTTCGGTTGTGTCGTGTTTGCCAAATTTCTCGCCACTCTTCAAGGGAAGCTCGAATGCGGCACATTTCAAATGGCTGAGGAGAACCTCCAAGTTGTCCGCGTTGACGTAGGCCTGTTCCGCCGGTCGCCCGAACATATAGTCGGGATGTTCGATGATGTACTGGTCGACGGGTGCGCTGGAAGCCACCAAGATCGCCACCGAAGTGGTGTGGCGGCGTCCGGCGCGTCCTGACCGCTGCCAGGTGGACGCAATGGTGCCCGGATATCCAGCCATCACGACCGCGTCCAAAGACCCCACGTCGATCCCCAACTCAAGGGCATTGGTGGCGACAACGGCACGCGTCTCGCCCGACCGCAGGCGTTTTTCAATTTCACGGCGCTCACGCGGCAGGTAACCGCCACGGTAGCCACGGACTGAATCCTTGGGAATCCGTCCCTTGTCGCAGGCATCCTTGAGATAAGTGAGAAGCACCTCCGTGGCCAGCCGGTTGTTGGTGAACACGAGCGTCTGCTGGCCATGGTCGAGCAGTTCCAGCGCAATCCGGCGCGACTCATTCAGGTAGCTGCGCCGGATTCCCAACTGCCGGTTCACGATCGGCGGGTTGTAGCAGATAAAGATCTTCTCGCCGGCTGGCGCGCCATTCTTGTCGATCAGCTCGAACGGCACCTCCATCAAGCTCTCGGCCAGCTCCTTCGGGTTGGCGATGGTAGCCGAGCAGGCGATGAACTGCGGTTTGGACCCGTAGAATTCGCACAGCCGCTGCAGTCGGCGCATGATGTTGGCCAGGTGGCTTCCGTAAACACCCCGGTAATAGTGCAGCTCATCCACCACGATGTAGCGGAGGTTTTCAAAAAGCTTGGCCCACTTGGTGTGGTGGGGCAGAACCCCGGTGTGGAGCATGTCCGGGTTCGTCAGGATGATATTGGCCCGCTGGCGGACGGCCCGGCGCGCGTCCTGTGGAGTGTCGCCGTCGTAGGTGAATGCGCAGATGTCCGAGCCCATCTCCTCGATCACGCCGTGCAGTTCCTCCAATTGGTCCTCGGACAGGGCCTTGGTTGGAAACAAATACATCGCGCGGGCACCGGGCTCGCGTGTCAGGTGGTCCAGAACCGGAAGGTTGTAGCAGAGGGTCTTGCCGCTGGCGGTCGGCGTGACGATGACGACATTGGCGCCTGCCTGAATGCGGTCGTACGCCTCGCGCTGGTGGCTGTAGAGCTTGTCGATCCCGCGACT
>CAIYDY010000133.1 GCA_903925015.1 uncultured Acidobacteriia bacterium | reverse complement strand
GGCAGCAGCAGCGCGTCGCCATCGCGCGTGCACTGGTGAACAATCCACAGATCATTCTGGCCGACGAGCCGACCGGTGCGTTGGACTCGAAGGGCAGCTTGGAGATCATGGCCATCTTCCAGCAACTGAACAAAGTGCAGGGAATCACGACGATGCTGGTGACGCACGACCCCGACATCGCTACCTACGCGCGGCGCAACATCCACTTCAAGGACGGGCGGGTGGTGGAGGATGTGCGGATTTAGCGGGGCTTGAACCGCTCGTCGATCTCGACCTGGTAGCCGCTCGCCAGCCGGTTGGTTTCGTTGGCCATTCCCGTTACGGCCATCACTTCGGCGAACATCGCGTCCGTCATTCCGGCCTTGCGCGCCGCCGCCGTGTGGGAGGCGATGCAGTAACCGCACTGGTTGGTGGTGGAGACGGCGACGTAGATCAATTCCTTGGTAAGGGGGTCGAGCGTGCCGCCGGGGCCCATGATTTCCTTGATCGACTCCCAGGTTCGGCGCAGGGTCGCAGGGTCATTGGCGAGAGCCTTCCAGAAGTTGTTGATCCAGTCGGTCTTGCGGGTGGCCATGATGTCGTCGTAGACGGCTTTCACTTCGGGCGTCGCGTCGTCGTATTCGATGTATCGCATTTAGATAAACCCCAAATCCGATTGCTGGTTGAGGTCCAGCAGGTAACCCTTCTTCCCGACGTTCATAGCAGACGTGGGCCCCAGCTTTTCCCCCGCTCCGGCCGCTTCGTGGATGTGGCCGCAGAAGAAGTATCGCGGCTGCTCGCGCTGGAGGAAGGCTCGGATGGACCGGCTTCCGGCGTGCCGCAGGTTGGTGATGCGGTCGAGCATGGTGCTGTAGGGCGGCGCGTGGCAGATGGAAATCATCGGCTTGAGGCCGTCGAAGGCGTGGAGTCGGGTTTCGAGTTCGGCTTCCGAGTATTCGCCGGGGGTATCGAAGGGGGTTGGGTTGGAGTAGCCGAGGCCGGAGACGTGGAAGCCTTGGACTTCAAACGTGCCTCCGTGGAAATCGTGGAAGCCGAAGCGGGCGCAGAAGTCGGTGATTTGCTGTGCGGATTCGTGGTTGCCGGGTAGAACGTACACGCGGTCGGCGCGCTTGCGCATCAGTTCGCCCATGGCGTCGAGGTTCCGGCCGAAGTTCACCAGATCGCCCGCGCAGATGTAGTAGTCGGCGTCGATGCCCATCAGGCGTTCGAGGGCACGGGCGTCGCCGTGGATGTCGGAAAAGATAAGGATCTTCAAATAGGCATTGTAGCGGTACTATCCCTTACTTTTGGTGTTCCAAAATGGGACGGGGCCCGATACACTGGGGCCACTATGCGTAGTGTTCCAGTGGCGTTGGCGATTTGTGCGGCACTTTCGCTGCAAGTCGGGGCAGTGGGGGCGGAAACACCCGGCGGGGGCCGGGGGGTGTTCCAGAGGTGGTTCACGCTGCTGGTGGAATCGAGGTATTACGCCCACAAGAATGTGCCGGACCTGGTGGACGGGAACAGTCTGGTGGTGTGGGCGACGAGGCACGCGTTGGCTGGCCATGATGGGCGATGGATGAAGGACGTGGAGCTGCCGGTTTTTCCGGCGATCCCACCTGTCCCGGAATCGGTCAAGGCCGATGCTTTGAATCCACGGTTGGTATCGAAAACACTGGCGGACGCCGAGCCTGGGGACCTCTTGGTGTTCAACCGTCCGGGGATGGCGGCGCGGATGATGGTTTACATCGGGTCGAGCCAAGTGGTGCCGTCACCTCGGAAGTGGGTTGTTTACATTGCGGGGGACAGGCCGCACAAGGTTCCGGTGGAATCGTTGCGGGAGGATCCGCTGGTTGAGTGGCGGCCTGTGGCTGAGAATCCGTATTTTATGGGGGTGTACCGGTTGGAGGTTGGAGCTGGCAGATGATCCGGAGCAGGTTTAGGCTGTTCTGATGTTTTTTGCTACCCTCATTTAAGGATGAGCCAGAGTGCGGCGGTTGACGTGGACAAAGTGGATGCGGGGCCGGAGCTGTCGGCGTCTGAGTTGATTTCAAAAAGGATTGCTGATCTTGGGGATTGGCGGGGGGCCATGCTTGCACGAATGCGACGCCTGATCCACGAGGCAGATCCGGCCGTGGTGGAGACCTGGAAATGGATGGGAACTCCGGTTTGGGAGTGCAACGGCATCATTTGCACCGGCGAAACCTATAAGAAGGTTGTAAAACTCACATTTGCCAAGGGGGCGTCGCTGGAAGACCCGACTTCGCTGTTCAATTCCAGTCTTGAAGGAAATGTCCGTCGCGCGATCGACATTCCCGAAGGCGTGGAGATCGACGAATCCGCGTTCATCGGGCTCGTTCGGCGCGCGATTGACTTGAACGGGGCGGCTGCGACGAAGCCGTCGAAGCGAGTCAAAGGGCAGAAATCCGCTTAGCCCGTTACCACCGTCTCGAAGTGGACGCTGGCAATTCGCGGTACGAACTGGCAAAGCGGGTCGGAAGCAAGTGGGTTGCCAGTCGCCTGAAACGCGCGGGCGCGGGAACCTCCACAGACGGTGTGGTATTCGCACACACCGCAACGTCCCTTGAATGTGCTGGGATCGTGCAATGCCTGGAACAGCGGGGCGTTGCGGTAAGTATCCACAATCCTGTCCCGGCGGACGTTTCCAGCTACCAAAGGCAGGAATCCGGCTGGGCAGATATCCCCCGTGTTGGAGACAAACATGATGCCGTTGCCATCTCGGATGCCAAAACCGCGGGCCGCCTTGCTTTTCCGCATGGTCTCGCCGCCCATTCCTTCGGCCCGCATCTCCTGCAAGGCCACACGCCGGTAGGACGGCGCCTCGGTGGTCGCAACCACGAACGGTGCCGTTTTTGAAATCTGGTAGACCCACTCCATCATGGCCTCGGCACCCTCTGCCGACAGCGGTTGCAGGACTTTGCCCCGGCCTACGGAAATCAGGAAGAACAGGCTCCACCGCGCGATCTTGAAGCCCTGCAATAGTTCGTAGATCGCTGGCAGGTCGCAGGCTGTCTCGGCGGATACCAAGGTGTTGACTTGGATGGGCATCTCCAAGTCGCCAGCCCTCAGCAAGGCTTCCAAAGTGCGGTCAAAAGTGCCTGGGATCCCCCGTATGGCGTCATGCCTTGCGGCCGAGGAGCCGTCGAGGCTAAGACCGACACCCTCCACACCGTGATCCTTCAGACGGCGGAGCACATCCCGGTTCAAGGCACCGGTGGCTGCGGGTGTGATGGAAACGCCGATCCCCAACCGCCGTGCCTCGTCGATCAGTTCGTACAAGTCGCGCCGGAGTAGCGGATCGCCCCCGGTTAGAATCAGCTGCGGCATGGGAGTCCCGAATTCGGGAATTTGTTGGAGGAACGCCATGCCCTCCTCGGTCGTCAGTTCCTGCGGGTGGGCCGAAGGCATCGCCTCAGCTCTACAGTGGCGACACGCCAAGCCACACGCCTGCGTCATTTCCCAGTAGATGTTGAGAGGTGTTTGCGCGTAATCGCGCATTTGGTGGCGGGTTGGACCTGTTTGCGTGTGCATGGCCTCTGATGTGCACGTTGTATGCCAGTCACCGCCCCAAGCTTGCGGGGGGAAAGTATGTCCCGTCCGATTCGCGGAACCACCAGTTCCCGGTCCGTCGATGTTCGTCGGCGGTGGTGAAGCGGTATCGATATCTCATGGCCCGGATGTATTTTGGGGGCGCTCCGCCGAACGGGGCCCTTTCAAACAGCGCCAGCACAGGCTTCGAGCCTTCGAGGAGACGGACTAAGAGTTGGGTGAACCACGGGTTCTCCCGCGCCGTACCTAATGATGCAAACCACATTTGCCAGTCCAGCCGGGGTTGGAAGGGGGCGATCCACGTTGGAGCCCGTCCCAGCGGTCCTGGCTTGTGAGGGAAAACGTAGGGGAGCCAGGTGTCGCCATCCATGGAGCCTTCGATTTCGATTTCGGATCGTGTGGTCGTCATCACCGCGAACAGGCCGTATCGGTTGACGATGCCGAACGAGGCTTGCGCCCGCAGGATTGAATCCACCAGCGGAGGTGTCCGGGCGAACATTCCCCAGATCTCGGCTGACGAAACGAGCGCTATCACAGTGGACAGCACGATCGTGACCTGCCTGTTGGCCGGGCGGCCGGGGGTTGTGCGGTAGCTTGGCCGGATTCGCAGCTGTGCAAGGCATTCGTCGTCAAACAGGAATAGGCATAGCCCAATCGTCAGTAAATTGAAGTAGGTGTAGTTGCCGGTAAGGAGGATCAGGAGTTGGAGCCCGATTGTTCCCACTCCTGCGATTTGTTTCAACCGCCTAGGGCCGAGCATAAAGAACGGTAGCACGAGTTCAATTAGAAAGACTGTGGCCGTTGACAGTTTGTGGATCCAAAGCGGCAGCTGGGCGGCGATCCATGCAACCGGCGTTGGCAGCGGTTGTGTCTGGTAATGGTAAGTGAGCGCGCTCAGATTGATCCACGAGGCATCATGGCTGAGAAGTTTCGTCAGACCCGATTCAATCATGAGTCGGAACAGGAGGAGTCGGAAAAGCAGGACGCGCCATCTGTCGGGCCCAACAAAGATGGCTAGGAACCCCACTTCCAGGAGAAGGAAATCCCACTGGAATTCCATGAAGATTTGTCCTACGTTCACGATGGATAGGTAGTAGACGTACAGAACCCCGAAGATCGACCTTTGCCAGCTACTGTGGGGTTTGGCGAGGATCGCCACTGCGGCCAAAGCAACCCCTCCCCATGCGATGGCTAGCAGCGAAAGGTCTCCCCGTGACCACCAGAACAACGTGGGTGCCCGGAGAAAGAGTTGGAGCGATGGTGGGCCAAGGGGAAGATATCGCTCGACGGGCAGGATTCCCTCGCTGCCCAACAAGCCCCGTGCTTGACTGCCAAAAGACGCAAATGCCGCCATATATACGAGTGCAAGCACCATTGTGAATGCCGCGGAGGCTAGGTTGTATTGGGATGGTGGCTTCTTGGTGCGGTTGGTGGCCAAGATCCAGAACTAGCACAGCCCCGCCGGTGTTGGACTGCCCGGGGAATACCACCTGGATGTGCCAGTACCTTAGCACCACTTTTCCCTAAGATTATTACGGAACGAGGTCTAAAGTTTCTTCGCAGCCCCGTCGATATACAGAACATGAAATGGTGCTCAACCTATCGACTTCTCTCCACTTTCAGCGCTTGCATCCTATTTATTTTGCCGTTGGCCGCGCAGGAATCCACCCAAAAACTAACGGATGACCCGGTTGTGGCCCGGTTGCTGCAGCGCTTGGCCGACGACGAGGTGCGGATTCATGCCCTCGAAGCCAAGTTGTCCTCATTGTTGCCTGGGAACGCGCCCGATCACACCGCGTCGGAGCATGCAGCGACAATTTCCCCGGCACTCGCGGCGGCACCTACCGGAAGCGGCGATCCGGGTGGCATGCCAAAGTCCGTGGATGGCAACTCCGCATCCGCGGTGGCAATGGCTGAGATGATGTCCGGCGACCATGACCATGCGATGGAAATCCCCGGTGGTCCCGTCCTCAAGTTCCGCGGCTTCACCGATCTCGGCTTCGGTGTTGGAAAGGCATCCAACCACTTGGTCTTCCCGTTGGGCGTGCCGGCCCACTCCACATTCACGATTGGGGAATTCGATCTGTTCATGTCCTCGAAGATTTCCGAGCACTTGAGTTTCGCCAGTGAGCTGGTTGTAGGGCCGGGTACCGACAACACGTGGGGCCTCGATATCGAGCGGATCCAGCTCACCTACCGGGCGAATCCCTATTTCGAGGTCAGCGGCGGCAGGTACCACACCTCGATTGGCTACTACAACACCATGTTCCACCACGGGACTTGGTTTCAAACGGCCACGGGGCGGCCTTTCATGTACCTCTTCGAAGACTCCGGTGGGCTCTTGCCGGTCCACAATGTGGGCATTACAGCTACTGGGCTGGTACCCGGTTCCGGAAAATTGGGACTTCACTGGATCGCCGAGGCTGGAAATGGACGGACGTCCG
>CAIYDY010000132.1 GCA_903925015.1 uncultured Acidobacteriia bacterium | reverse complement strand
TCTTTTCTTCGCTAGTGTTTTTTGCCATCTTCAATGACTTCTATTTTAGCTTTTGAGGGCTGCGCGCTGCTGTGGGAGTCCACCCCGTTAAAGCGGTGAAAGACTTTGTAGAAAAGGGTGGGCAGGTAAAAGCGCTGGACGACGGGCATTGTGTAATCGGTGATTCTTCTCTCTTCTCCATTCAAAACCGTGGCAACTTCGTCGATGGCAATCTCCCACCGCAGATGGATTTCATCTCCGTGACCGTGAACGCGCAGCACGCGTTTGTGGAGTACGTGAGTCCCACGCAATTGAATATTCTGGTGCCGGACGACCCTACATTGGGGCCTGTGGCGATCCAAGCCTATGGGCAATTGCTGCAGAGCAATTTCTACTACGCCAACAAGGTGGCTTCGCAACCGGCGCTGTTCACGTTTTCCGCCAAGTACCCGGCGGCGGCGCATTTGGACGGCAGTTTCGCGGGGCCGGTGGGTCTGATTGGCGGAGTTGCGACCAGTCCTGTGCGTCCGAATGAGACTGTGGTGCTGTTTGGCACCGGTTTCGGGGCGAGCAGTCCGGTGATCCCGACCGGTATGCTGTTCAGTACTGCCGCACCGATTGCCCAGAACGTGACGGCGACCGTGGGCGGCGTTTCTGCGCCGGTCAAAGGATATTTGATTTCGCCGGGTTTATACCAGTTCAACTTGACGGTTCCGAACTTGGGCGACGGGGATGCTCCCGTCGTTGTGACCTTGGCTGGCGTCAGTACCGAGGCGGGGCTGACCCTGGCGATAGCAAAGTAGCTTCGGCTGACGGGGTCGGGGATAATTGTTAACATGCCCAGTCCGTCCAGGCACGTTCCGATTGTCCAAGTGGATGCGTTTGCCGCCAAGCCCTTTGGCGGGAATCCAGCGGCGGTGTGTGTATTGCCCGAACCCCGCTCGGACGAGTGGATGGCTGCCGTGGCAGCTGAAAACAACCTATCAGAGACCGCATACCTACTGAAGCAAGAGGATGGCTACGGCCTGCGGTGGTTCACGCCCGCAGTGGAGGTGGATCTTTGCGGCCACGCCACTTTGGCGAGCGCGCATGTCCTTTGGACCGAGGGGTATTTGGACCCGTCCGAGACAGCCCGGTTCCACACGTGCAGCGGGTTGCTGACCTGTGAACGCAAGGGTGATTGGATCGAGATGGACTTTCCCGCCAAATTCGAGGAGGCCGCAGTGCCGCCACCGCAGTTGGCCGATGCGCTGGGAGCCGAACTGCTCTATGTCGGCAAGAACCAATTCGACTACTTGGTGGAAGTGGCCGACGAAGGTGTCCTGCGGGGCTTGAAACCACAGCACCACTTGCTGGCACAGTTGCCTGTTCGAGGGGTGATCGTCACAGCGGCCGGTTCGGGGGACTACGATTTCGTATCCCGCTTCTTTGCGCCTGGTGCCGGGGTCGACGAGGACCCTGTGACCGGGTCCGCCCACACGGCCTTGACACCGTTCTGGGCCAAGCGTTTGGGGAAGTCGGAAATGACCGGATTCCAGGCCTCGGCGCGGGGTGGCGTTGTGAATGTCCGGCTGGCCGGGGAGCGGGTGTTTATGTCCGGGCAGGCGGTTACCGTATTGCGCGGGGAATTGCTGGTTTGATGCGCTTTATAGAGCCCGTTGTTGAAGTCCGCAACTGCGAACCACCTCCCATTCTGGGCCGTTGGCGCAACATCAATTTGCTGGTACTGGGTTGGCTGGCATTTTTGATCGTGCTTTTCTACGCATTCACACGGTATTTTTCATGAGAAATTCATGCACCTAGCCGACTGGATCACGATGATCCTCACCGTTCTGCTGATCCCGTGTTTCGGGCTGTGGAAGGGGCGGGGCAGCAAGACCACGGACGATTACTTGAGGGCGGGGAAGTCCATGCCTTGGTACGCCATGGGGCTTTCCATCATGGCTACTCAGGCCAGCGCGGTCACATTCATCGCCACCACGGGCCAAGCCTACGTGGACGGCATGCGGTTCGTGCAGTTCTACTTTGGGTTGCCGGTGGCGATGGTGATTTTGTCGGCGACCGCAGTCCCCATTTTCCACAGGGCGGGCGTATATACGGCCTACGAATATCTGGAAAAGCGCTTTGATGCTAGGACCCGCGCGTTGGCGGCGACGGTGTTCCTGATCCAGCGGGGCATGGCCGTTGGGCTTTCCATGTACGCGCCAGCCATTGTGATGAGCGTGATTTTCGGCTGGCCGGACCGTATTACGACATTGGTGATCGGGATCATCTGCGTTGTTTACACGACCAAGGGGGGAATTCCGGCAGTCACTTGGACAGACGTCATGCAGATGTCGGTGATTTTTGCCGGACTGATCCTGGGATTGGTGACGGTGGTCTCGCTGCTGCCGCACGGGGTTGGTTTCGCCGACGCGGTTTATCTGGCTGGGACGGTGGGCAAGCTGAACGCCGTCGATCTGAAGTTCGACCCCAACAACCGGTACAACTTGTGGAGCGGGTTGATTGGCGGCGGGTTTCTCGCGTTGGGCTATTTCGGGTGCGACCAGAGCCAGGTGCAACGCTATCTGACCGGCAAGTCCGAGGCGCAGAGCCGGTTGAGCCTGCTGTTCAACGCGATGGCCAAGGTGCCGATGCAGTTCTTCATTCTCTTCGTCGGCGCGATGGTGTTCGTGTTCTATCTGTTCGCGCAGCCACCGATGCTGTTTGAGAAGGACGCGATGGCTGTTGTTTCCAATCAGCCCGGCTATGCGGCGGTCCAAGCCGGTTTTGATAAGGCATGGGAGCGGCGCAAGCATGCGGCTGAGTTGATCGACGCGGCTAGGAAGAGGGACGATTCGGCGGCGCTGGCCAGGTCAACAGCCGAATACCGGGCGGCACAGACCGATGTGGATGCGGCACGCAAGGTCGGCATCGACCTCTACAAGAAGGTGAGGGGCGGCGATTTCAATGACACGAACTACATCTTTCTAACGTTCGTGACGAAATATTTCCCGCTGGGAATCGTGGGGTTGGTGATCGGGGTGATCTTCACGGCCGCGATGTCGTCCAGCTCGGGTGAACTGAACTCGTTGGCAACCGTTAGCGTGGTGGATTTGTACCGTAGGCACTTCAAGCCCGAGGCCTCCGACACGCACTATTTGATGGTTTCGAGGATCTTTACGGCGATCTGGGGTGCTTGGGCCGTCGTGTTTGCCCAGTACGCCAAGCAATTGGGGTCTTTGGTGGAAGCCGTCAACCAGATCGGCTCGTTCTTCTACCCAGTGCTATTGGGCGTGTTCATCCTGGCGTTCTTCTTCCGCCGCGTTGGCGGCACTGCGGCGTTCTGGGCGATGTTGCTGGGCGAGGCCACGATTGTCGCCTGCGCGACGTTCACGAAGGTTGCGTTCCTCTGGTACAACGTGATCGGGGCGGTTGCGGTGGTGGTGTTCGGGGTGTTGTTGTCGCTTGCGCAACGGGACGCTCCGGGGCAGGAAGCTTAGTAGCCTCCCGCCCGTCCACCTCGTCGACCATCCGACCAGCCGAGGCGCATGCCCGTTTTTTCCTCGATTGCCACGGCGTGGACGTCGCCTTGCGAACGCAGCCGCTTGTCGATTTGGTATCCGGCGGCGGTGAGCTTGTCGGCCACGTCCCGGACGAGAGCTCCGGGTTCGGACTCGATGCGGTCCGGGGAAAAGCCCTCATGGATGCGCGGGTATTCAATGGCGTCCCGAAGCGGCATTTTGTAATCTACCAGGTTGACCACGATTTGCAGCAGCGTGGAGGGAATCGTTGCGCCGCCGGGCGTTCCGAAAGCGACCCAGGGGGTTCCGTCGGGGCGGATCATGATGCACGGGGACATGGTCGACACCAGACGGGTTCCCGGTGTGAGGGGGTTCTTGGCTGGTCGGCCGGACGCGCGGCCACCGCTGCGCTCAATCGCCTTGGCACCGGACGCAATCGTGCCAACCATGTCGCCCAGCAGCACGCCAGTGCCTTTGGGAATTGCCTGGGAGCCATAGAAGTTGCCGAGGGTGTAAGTGTTTGAGACCAGATTGCCGTCTTGGTCGACAATGCTGAAGTGGGTGGTGTGGGGTGAATCGGCCCAGGGTGCGGGGACGGTTGCCGGGCCTTCGAGATTGGGAAGTTCGGCGGCGGGGGTGATACCGGGGTGGGCCTTGATGGAGGCGGCTTCGCGGTCGGCGTATTCTGCGGAAAGCAGCTTGTCCAGCGGAACTGCGGCGACCTTGGGATCGGCCGCATAGAGCAGGCGGTCGCGGAAGCCCCGGCGCATCGCCTCGACGATCAAATGCTTGGACGCCGACGAGCCTTCCATCCCGAGTTCCATCGGGAACCGCTCCAGCATGTTGAGCATTTCCAGCAAAACAAACCCACCGGAACTGCTGGGTGGCATGGTGAGGATGCGGTTTCCACGGTAGGTGCCGGTGATTGGTTCCTCTTCAATGGCTTTGTAATTGTGGAGGTCGTCGAGGGTCATGAAGCCGCCCTGGACCTTCATGTCGGCTGCGATCATCTTGGCGGTCTGGCCCTCGTAGAATTCCTGGGCACCGTTCTTCTGGATCCGTCGGATGGTGGCGGCGAGATCGGGCTGCTTGAGCAGTTCACCCTGGCGGAGCGGCTTGTCGGAGCCGTGCTGGAAGATACGGGCAGCCTCGGGGAAATCCTTCATGACCGGTGCCTGGAGTTTCAGCACGATCTCCATGCGTTGGGATGAGGGGAATCCGCGCTCGGCAAGTTGCCGCGCGGGCTCGAGCACAGTGGCCCAAGGCAATTTGCCGAAGCGCTTGTGTGCCATCGCCAGGCCGGCGACAGTACCAGGGACCCCTGCGGTTTTGAATCCGACATAGGGCTTGGTGGAATCAGGAAATGCTTCGAGCTTGGTGGCTGCCGGGATGGTTTCCTTGAAGTCGAATGCCTTGGCCCGGCCGTCCGCCATTCGCACAACCATGTAGCCGCCGCCGCCGAGGTTTCCCGCTTCCGGGTGCACCACGGCTAGGGCGAATCCGACCGCGACGGCTGCGTCCACCGCGTTGCCGCCCTTTTTCAGGATGGCCAGGCCCGCTGCCGTTGCCAGTTCATGGGCGGATGCAATCATCGCCTTCGAGGTCCGTTCCGGCTGCGAAAGCATCGGACGGGCACCCTCGAAGTCGAGTCCGCTTTGGGACCGCTCCTGGCCGAACGAAAGTGCGGCGAGCGAGCACGCGAGGAGGGCAGTTTTGAAAATTCGAGGTGTCACAACACGATTGTCATACGCGCAGGTGCCTAGAAAGAAAAAAGCCCCGGCAGGTTGCCGAGGCTTTTATTCCTGATCCGCAATATTTAGTGTGCGAAGTCTGTTTCCTGCGTGATCGCCAGATCGACCGTGCCCGGTGTCATCGGCAGACTCACCAACTCCCGCTCCAGCGCGATCCGCAAGACTTCGTCCATGTGCTCGACGAAGTGCAGCTTCATCACGCCCTTGAGGTAGTCTGGCAGGTCCGGCAGATCCTTGCGGTTGTCGGCGGGAACAATCGCCTCGTTGATACCGTGGCGGTGGGCCGCCAGCAACTTTTCCTTCAGGCCGCCGATCGGCAGCACCTTGCCGCGCAGGGTGATTTCCCCGGTCATGGCGATGTCGCCACGGACAGGAATCTTCGTCAATGCGCTGCAGATAGTGGTTGCCAGCGTGATGCCGGCCGATGGGCCGTCCTTCGGGATCGCCCCTTCCGGGACATGGATGTGGATGTCCAGGTTCCGGTAGAAATCGCGGGGCAGACCCAGCTGGTGGGCCCGTGAGCGGATGTAGCTGAAGGCGGCTTGCGCCGACTCCTGCATCACCTCGCCCAGCTTTCCGGTGACGGTCAGCTTGCCCTTGCCCTCCATCAGGATGCATTCGGTGGTCAGAATCTGTCCCCCGACCTCCGTCCAGGCCAATCCTGTAGTGGAGCCGATTTGGTTGTGGCGTTCCGCCATGATGTCCCGGTATTTAGCCGGTCCGAGGAGTTCCGTGACCTTGTCCCCGTTGACCACGACCTTCGCGCCAGCCTCGCTGCCGGCATCTGTCGCCGTGACAACCTGCCGGGCGACCTTGCGGGCCACATTGCCGACTTCCCGTTCCAAGTTCCGGACGCCAGCTTCCCGTGTGTAGAACTGGACTAGACTGTTCAAGCCTTCATCGGTGAACTGGATTTGATCTGCGCCGAGGCCAGCCGCGTCAGTCTGCTTCTTGACCAAGTAGCGGCGCGCGATTTCGAGCTTTTCGAGTTCCGTGTAGCCGGATAGGCGGATCACTTCCATCCGGTCCTGCAGTGCTGCCGGGATGGTGTGCAGCACGTTCGCGGTGGCCACGAAGAAGACCTGGGAGAGGTCGTATTCCACGTCCAGGTAGTGGTCCACGAAAGCGCTGTTCTGCTCGGGATCCAGCACCTCAAGAAGGGCCGAGGACGGGTCGCCGCGGAAATCGGTCGACATTTTGTCGATTTCGTCCAGCATGAAGACCGGGTTTTTGGTTCCCGCCTTCTTCATCATTTGGATCACTTGGCCGGGCAGCGCACCGATATATGTGCGCCGGTGGCCGCGGATCTCCGCTTCATCGCGCACGCCGCCCAGCGACATCCGGATAAACTTGCGTCCTGTCGCCTTGGCAATCGATTTCCCCAGAGATGTCTTGCCCACGCCGGGGGGGCCTACGAACAGCAGGATGGAACCGCGCGGATTCTTCACGAGGCGGCGCACCGCGAGGAACTCCAGGATCCGTTCCTTGATCTTTTCCAGTCCGTAGTGATCCGACTCGAGCACTTCCTGAGCGAACTTGAGGTCCCGCAATTCCTTGGAGCGCTTTTTCCACGGCACTGCAAGGAGCCAGTCGAGATAGTTGCGGGAGACCGTCGATTCGGCTGACATCGGCGGCATGTTTTCGAGGCGGCGGAGTTCGGCAATGGCCTTTTCCGTCGCGTCCTTGGTCATGCCGGACATCTCGATGCGCTTTTTCAGCTCATCGATCTCGCTCTTTTCGCCCCGGCCAAGCTCCTTCTGGATGGCCTTGATCTTCTCGTTGAGGTAGTACTCCTTTTGCGCCTTCTCCATCTGGCGCTTGACGCGGCCTTGGATGGTACGGTCGACATTGAGCTTCTCGATCTCGATGTCGAGCATCTCGGCGACGCGGGTAAGGCGGTCGATGGGGTCGAAGATTTCGAGGAGTTCCTGCTTTTCCTCGATGGTGAGCTGGAGGTTTGCGCCAACGGTATCCGCGAGCTTTCCGGGGTCGTCCACGCGGATGGCCGCGACCATCGTCTCGTAGTTCAGGTTCTGGCTGAGTTTGACGTAGCTCTCAAACAGCTGGGTAACGCGGCTTGTGAGCGCCTCCAACTGCTGGCCTGCCTCCACACGGAACTGGTACGTGCGGACCACGGCCCGGAAAAAGCCTTCGTCGTCGGTGACTGAATCCTCACGGGCGCGTTCCACGCCCTCG
>CAIYDY010000131.1 GCA_903925015.1 uncultured Acidobacteriia bacterium | reverse complement strand
GTGCCCTTGACCGAACGGATGGCGGCTGCCACTTCGAAGCAGTTCAAATCGGGCATCTTGATCTTGGCGATCTCTTCCACCTGAGCTTCAGTGATCTTGCCGACCTTCGCTTTGTGGGGCTCAGCCGAGCCCTTGGCCAAGCCGACAGCGCGCTTGATCAGAACCGGAACGGGCGGCGTCTTCAGGATGAAGGTGAATGAGCGGTCCGAGAAGATCGTGATGACGACCGGGATGATCAGGCCTTCCTGTTCCTTGCCGGAGGTCTTGGCGTTGAACGCCTTGCAGAACTCCATGATGTTGACGCCCTGCGGGCCGAGCGCGGTACCGACGGGAGGTGCGGGGGTCGCCTTGCCGGCGGGGATTTGCAGTTTTACGGAACCAGTGACTTTCTTCGCCATACGAAAACCAGACTCAATACCTTTCTGTACCTAATGTCATTCGAGGGCTGCAAACAACCGTCAGGCGATCTTTTCGACCTGAAGGAAGTCCAGCTCCACCGGAGTAGCGCGCCCGAAGATCGTGACCAGCACGCGAAGGGTGTTGCGCTCGGAATTGATTTCGTCCACCTTGCCCTGGAAGTTGGAGAAGGGCCCGTCGATGATGCGCACAGGCTCGTTCTTCTCGAACGAGAGCTTCGGCCGCGGCCTTTCGGCTGCGGTCGTCTGGCGGAACAACATCTTGTTGATTTCGTCCGCGGAAAGCGGAACAGGAACTTGGCCGCCGCCGACGAAGCCGGTCACGCGCGGGGTATCCTTCACCCGGTGCCAGAGTTCGTCGTTGGTGGAGCCATCGGGAGCCTTCATCGCCATCTGGACGACGACATAGCCGGGATAGAGGAGTCGGCGGCTGGTGACTTTCTTGCCGTTGCGGAGCTCCACAACTTCTTCTTCAGGGATCAGGATTTGCCCGATTTGGTCCCCAAAGCCGAAAGCATCGGCACGCGTGCGGAGGGACTCGGCCACCTTGCGCTCAAAACCCGAGTAGGCGTGAATGATGTACCACTGCATGTTGTCCGCAGCGGAAGCGGACTCCGGAGCAGCTTCTTCAGCTGCGGGCAGTTGGTCTTCGGGGGAAAGATTGTCGAGATCCGTCATGTCTTCCTACTTGACCAAGTACGTGTAAGCGCGGGTGACGGTGTTCTCAATGATCTTGTCGAGGATCTGAAAGTAGACAGCGAAAGCAAAGACGCTCAGAATCACGACAAGCGTGGTCGACTCCACCTGGACCCGACTCGGCCACGTGACGCGCTTCATCTCGGAGCGGATGTCGATGAAGTATTCGCGGGTGCTCTCGACCCAGTTCGTTTTCTTGACTTCCAGTTCGGCCGCCATGTGTTGTGCTTTGCCTTTTCGTCGAACTACTTTGTACGCAACTCGAAACACCGGCAGATGCCGGTTGAATACGGGACTGACTTCAGGGATTTGGCAGGGGCGGAGGGATTCGAACCCCCAAAAGCGGTTTTGGAGACCGCCGGTTTACCGTTGAGCCTACGCCCCTGTCCGGGGAGAGTCCTTGAACCAGTTTACACGATTCCGGGGCGTTCAGGGAAGACCGAATAACGCCTTCCCATCCAAATACCGCCTGCGGACCGCTCAGCCCGCTGTACGCGGGCTGGAAGTGCTATTTGGTTTCCCGATGGGCCTGGTGCTTGCGGCAGAACGGGCAGAACTTTTTCTTTTCAAGACGACCGGTAGTGGTCTTCTTGTTCTTCATGTTGGTGTAGTTCCGGTTTTTGCACTCTTGACACTGGAACGTGATGATTTCTCTTGCCATTGAATCCTTACCCTTCCGAACGCAACACTAGGCCTTGCGGAGGCCCTGCGGCTGGACCACCGCAAACGCGACAGCCGCGACCGGCCACCCTTGAGCCGGACGCGGCTGCCGTTGCAGCTACCAGAAATGCTACTTGATAATTTCGCTGACGGTACCGGCACCCACGGTGCGACCGCCTTCGCGGATCGCGAACCGGAGACCCTTGGTCATGGCGATCGGGGTGATCAACTCCACCACCAGCTGGACGCTGTCGCCCGGCATCACCATCTCCGTGCCTTCGGGCAACTGCGCCACGCCGGTCACGTCCGTGGTCCTGAAGTAGAACTGGGGACGATAGCCCTTGAAGAACGGGGTGTGGCGTCCGCCCTCTTCCTTCGAGAGCACGTAAACTTCACCCTTGAAATTCGAGTGGCCCTTGATGGAACCCGGCTTGGCGATAACCTGGCCGCGCTCCACATCGTTCTTGTCCACGCCGCGGAGGAGCAGTCCGACGTTGTCGCCGGCCATACCCGAGTCCAGCAACTTCTTGAACATTTCGACGCCAGTGACAACAGTCTTCCGGGTGTCCTTGAAGCCGACGATTTCCATTTCCTCGCCAACCTTGCAAACGCCCTGCTCGATACGGCCGGTCACGACTGTGCCGCGGCCTTGGATCGAGAAGATGTCTTCGATCGGCATCAGGAACGGCTTGTCGATTGCGCGCTCCGGCATCGGAACGTTCTTGTCGACCGCTTCCATCAGTTCGTCGATCTTGGTTTCCCAAGCCGGTTCGCCGTTCAGCGCGCCCAAGGCCGAAACGCGGCACACGGGAAGATCGTCGCCGGGGAACTTGTAGCTCGAAAGCAGTTCCCGCACTTCCAACTCCACCAGTTCCAGAAGTTCCTCGTCGTCCACCATGTCGACCTTGTTCAGGGCAACAACAATGTACGGCACACCGACTTGACGGGCAAGCAGGATGTGCTCGCGAGTTTGCGGCATAGGGCCGTCGGTCGCGGCAACCACCAGGATCGCGCCGTCCATCTGCGCGGCACCGGTGATCATGTTCTTGATATAGTCGGCGTGGCCGGGGCAGTCGACGTGGGCATAGTGACGGTTGGCCGTCTCGTATTCCACGTGCGAAGCCGCAATCGTGATACCGCGGGCCTTTTCTTCCGGGGCGTTGTCGATCGAGTCGAACGAACGGAAGGTCGTCTTCGGATTGTGCTTGTGCAGCACTTTTGTGATCGCGGCTGTCAAGGTGGTCTTGCCGTGATCGATATGTCCGATCGTCCCGATGTTTACGTGCGGTTTGCTGCGGTCAAATTTTTCTTTCGCCATTTGCCCTGATCCTCTTCAACTACCCGATTCTGCTACTTTGCCTTGCCCTGCACACGCGCCACAATTTCTTCGGCGATGTTGCGGGGCACTTCGTCGTAACGGCTGAAGTGCATGGTGAAACTGCCGCGGCCCTGAGTACGGGAACGCAATTCCGTGGCGTAGCCGAACATTTCGCTCAGCGGTACGCTTGCCTTGATGGTCTGTGTACTGCCCACAATTTCGGTGCCTTCGAGTTGGCCGCGGCGGGAAACCAAATCGCCGTTGACGGGTCCCATGTACTCCTCGGGAACGACGACCTCGACCGCCATGACCGGCTCCAGAAGAACTGACTTCGCCTTGCGGCAGGCTTCCTTGACACAGATCGAACTGCAGATCTTGAACGCCATTTCCGAGGAATCGACATCGTGGTACGCGCCGTCGAAGACCGACACCTTGATATCGACCATTGGATAGCCGGCCATGATACCGCCTTCCAACGCCTCGACCACACCCTTTTCGATGGCCGGGATAAATTCCTTGGGGATGTTGCCACCCTTGACGTCGTTGCTGAATTCGAAACCCTTGTCGGGATTCGGCGACACCCGCAACTTGGTGCGGGCGTACTGGCCCGATCCACCGGTTTGCTTCTTGTGGGTGTAGTCGAACTCCGCTTCCATGCGGACCGTTTCGCGGTACGCAACCTGCGGCTTACCGACGTTGGCGACCACGT
>CAIYDY010000130.1 GCA_903925015.1 uncultured Acidobacteriia bacterium | reverse complement strand
GAAATAAAAAAGGGAAGAAAGCTCCGCCCCGCCGCGTCTGATAGCTGAGACCTTTGGATGTGGTTTTGGCGCAGATGCCGGTAGCCTTGATCGAAGACACGGAACAGGAGATTCTCGAGGGTTGCCGCCAAGGCGATCCCGAGTCTTTCCGCGCTCTGTTCGAACTCCACAAGGACAAGGTCTACAGCGTGGCGCTGCGTTTCTCGGGCTTGCCCGAAGAGGCTGACGATATTGCGCAGGAAACATTCGTCAAGCTCTTTGACAACATCGGCAGCTTCCGGGGCGGGGCGAAATTCGAGTCGTGGCTTTACCGGATGGTGGTCAACACTTGTTTCGACCACAGGCGCCGCTCGCGGCGATTCCTGCCGCTGTTGGACGGTCTGATCGGCAGCCTGCGCGCACCGGGCCGGTCAGCCCTCGATGAAGTGATGCGGGCGGAGATGTCCGGGCACGTGAAAACCGTCGTCGGTGGCTTGCCTGCCGATCAGCGGATTGTAGTCGTCTTGAGGTATACCCAGGGTCTATCGTATGACGAGATCGCGGAGATTCTGGGCTGTCCCAAGGGTACCGTTGCATCGCGTCTAAACCGGATACACAAGACGGTGGAGCAGCGGTTGTTGTCATTGTCCCGCAAGAGGAAATCGTCATGAATAGGGATTGGCTGGAGCGTGAGCTTTCGCGCCAGTTGGCACCAGTGGAAGCTCCGCGCAATCTTTGGGCCGGTGTCGCTCGCCGCCGCATCGCCGGGCGGGATGCTTCGCGCACCGGATGGGTTTTGTGGCCGGTTATCGCTCTACTGTTCGTGGTGGCGTCTGCCGACCTGATGTTGCATCTCGCGGGTGGCTCAAATTTTCACGGGGACCTGCGTCAAATGGCGCAAGTGCCAGTACGCGGGCCCGTCCTGACCGCAGCCTTGTACGAGGGCGGGGACCAGTCCGACCCGTGGGTCAAGTGTACTGTTGTCAACCATATGCATCCCTCGGCGACCGTCTCGATGGCTTCTGGCCATTGGATTGCGGCATGGAGGAGCGAATCGCAGGGTGAATCGGTGGAGCGCCACATCGCGCCGCCTGCGGGCGCGAGAGCCAATCGGCGTGCACTCTGGAGCGCGACGGAATGCACTTCGTGCCACATTGATTTACGGACCGGCGAAGGGCGTACACGGCTCTAGGGTCCGCAAGCGCTATATAATACGGAGGGTTGGGGGAGTATGAACAAATACGGTAAATTCGCGGTTCTGATGGCCATCATCGTCGGCTCGCTGCTCTATGTGGCGACGTCTTCGATCCAGAGTTCCAAGACCTACTACGTCACAATCACCGAGCTGCACAAGCTCGGCCGCGAGGCTTCCACCAAGCGCGTCCGCGTGGGCGGCGACGTTCAAAAGGACTCGATCGTGCACGACGGCAGCCAAGTCAAGTTCAATCTCGTCCAGGAAACCAACATTCTCCCGGTGGTCTACGAGGGGCGCGACCCGCTCCCGGACACCTTCAAGGACGGGGCGCAGGCCTTGGCTGGCGGTCGGCTCGATTCCGCCGGTGTCTTCCACGCCCAGGAAATCCAGGCAAAGTGCGCGTCCAAGTATGCACCCAAGCCAGGCCAGGCACCGGACGGGCTGCAGAAAAAGATCATCCCCGCAGCTGCGGGCACGGCATACCGCTCCAGTCTCTAGAATCGACGAATCAGCCCGACACCCATGGAAAATCTAGGCGCACTCGCCCTCCTGCTTGCATTTTGCGTTTCGCTGTACGCGATCATCTCGTCCGTAGTCGGACGGCTGAAGAACAAACCCTTTCTCACGATGAGCGGGGAACGCGCTGTTCTCGCCGTCTGGGTGCTGGTCACCGCAGCATCCGGTATCCTCGTATACGGTCTGATGACCAGCGACTACCGGATGGCATACGTGGCTTCCCACACCAACCGGGACATGCTGCCGTTTTACAAATTCGCCGCATGGTGGGGTGGCCAGGAAGGGTCCCTGCTTTTCTGGAGCTGGCTGCTGTCGACATATGCGGCAATCGCGGTCCTGACCACGCGCCGCGGCCACAGGAATCTGCTGCCTTGGGTGGTGGCGATCCTCTCGGCGATCCAACTGTTCTTCCTGACTTTCAACGCGTTTGTTGTCAGCCCGTTCCAAGTGCTGGCCGTTGACCGGGTGGTGACGTCTGTAGCCGACGGCATGGGCTTGAACCCGCTCCTCCAGTACTGGGCGATGGTGATCCACCCGCCGTTCCTTTACTTGGGGTACGTCGGCTTCTCGGTGCCGTTCGCGTTCGCCATGGCATCCTTGATCGAAAAAGCGCCGGGCGAAAGCTGGATCCACACAACGCGCCGTTGGACCTTGGTTACCTGGCTGTTCCAGAGCATCGGGGTAGCGCTCGGTTCGGCTTGGGCATACCACGTTCTGGGATGGGGCGGATATTGGATGTGGGACCCGGTGGAGAATGCTTCGCTGCTGCCCTGGTTGGGTGGCACGGCATTCCTTCACTCGGTCATGATGCAGGAAAAGAAGGGCATGATGAAGGT
>CAIYDY010000129.1 GCA_903925015.1 uncultured Acidobacteriia bacterium | reverse complement strand
GGACACCGCCCGGCAGAACAAAACCTCCGGCGGAACCACCACCCGCCAGATCCACCAGACCGACACGGAGCTAAATGCCCAATGACGCAACCACTACCACCCTCCCGTCACCGCGCGTGTTTATTTCCGGAAGAACCCAAGGCTACTCCGGCTGCCCCGGAATCGGCCCCTGGCTTCCCGGTCCAATAGCATCCTCCGGACCCTTCCGCTTCTTATTCACCGCGTTCGGATCATGCCGGAAATACAGCGTCACATCCACCACCTTCGTCTCCGCGTTGATCTCCGGTTCAGCCCGCGTCTCGCCCAGATTGTCAAAATACCCCTCCTCCTTCACCCTGCGCAGGAAGAAATCCGGGTATTCGGCTGCATACGGCTCGCCCTTCGGCAGTCCCCAAGCCTTCTTCATCGCCGCCTCGCCGTCGAGGCCCAACCCTTTCACTTCCAGCTTCCCGAACGTGTACTGCGGACCCTGCTGCGGCACGAACCACACATCCACCGTCAGCTTTTCATCATTGATCTCCCGGCCCGTGGTCACGTCCGCGTCCAAGTGCCCCTCGTGACGCAGCGAATCCTTGATCCGCACCACAGCCGACCGGATTTCGTCAAAATCCAGCGTCGCGCCGGGCTTCATCGTCTCCGGCAGCTTCGCCACCCGCAGGATGTGCTTCTCGTCGTCCTGCATTTCGCCCCGGACCGTCACCGCCCCCAGCTTGTAAACCGGTCCTTCCGTGATCGGCACATGGACATCAATCCCCTTCACTTGGGAGGATGTCGACGTCGTCAGCTTGCCGAACTCCACCCGCATGTAGCCGCGCTTTTCGTAGGCCGGTTTCAACTGGCTGTCGAGCAGTACCCGGAAGTTGGATTCTGTATACGGCAGGCCGAACGCCACTCCCGCGATGGTGTTCTGCAATTCGGTATCGCGGATGGCCTTATTCCCCTCGAAACTGACCAGCGCAACATTCGGCAGCCCCTCCGACGGCGCAAATTGGGCCTCGTACTTCTGCGGGCCGGTCAGGATCACCTTGCCTGCGGCCCGAACCGGGCTCTGCCGTGTCTCCAGCAGCTTGTTGATCTCCGCAGCCGTCCGGTCCAGCGCCAACTGGGTCCCGGGAATCCGGCCGCTGAACAACGGATCGGTCTTCTTCAGCCAGTCCGCAGTTTCAGACTGCGAAATTGGAAGCGCCTCGATCCGCAGGTTGTAGAGGGGCGACATCTCGTTGACCTCAAACGCGACCTCGTAGCTGTCCTCGCTGCGCTTGAACCGGTACGCCACCGTCTCGAAATATCCCGTCGCCAGAAGCCTGTCGCGCGCCGCATCAAGGACGGGCGAAGGTTTCAGTCCCAACAAATCCCCCACTTTCAGCCCCGACGCAGCCGAAATCCCGGCGGGCGTCAGAATCCGGTTGCCCTCCACGGTAATCGAATGGAGGGGAAACGTTGGTGCCGGTTCCTGTCCGCTTGCGAAACCGAAAGCCAACAAAACCAAGAATATTCGGCGCGCCATATGTCGATGTTACTAGAGACGCGCCATGTAGAATGGAGTTACGTGACCTACGATCTCATTGTCATCGGCAGCGGCCCTGGCGGCTATTCGGCAGCGGTTCGGGCGGGCCAATACGGCCTCAAAACCGCCATCATTGAAAAGGACGGCAAACTGGGCGGCACCTGCCTCCACGTCGGCTGTATCCCGACCAAGGCGCTCCTCCACACCGCCGAGATGTGGAGCTTCACCCAGCATTCCGCCGACGAGGGCATCGGCATCGAAAACCCCACCCTGAACTTCCCGAAGGTCATCGACCGGAAGAACGGCATTGTGAACAAGCACGCCAAGGGCGTCGAGTTCCTGATGAAAAAGAACAAGGTCGAGTCGATCACCGGTTTCGGCAAGATTGTCGGCCCCGGCAAGGTGGAAGTTACGGGTCCCAAGGGTACCCAGATCCTGGAGACGAAGAACATCCTGATCGCCACCGGCTCGGTCGCGCGGATGATCCCCGCCCTGCAGCCCGACCCCGAATTTATCCTGACCAACGTTGAGATTTTGAACCTCCAAGCCGTGCCGAAGTCGCTGATGGTGATCGGTGCGGGCGCGGTCGGAGTGGAATTCGCTTCCATGTTCAAGCGCTTCGGCTCCGACGTCAGCATCTTTGAAATGCTCCCCCGCATCGTGAACGTCGAGGACGAGGAAGTCTCCAAGGAACTTGAGCGTGTTTTCAAGAAGAGCAAGATCCGTGTCGAAACCGGCGCGAAGTGCTCGGACATCGTCCGCACCGGCAAGGGTGTCAAGATGAGCGTCGCCCTGGCCAACGGCAAGACCGAAGTGGTGGAAGCCGAAAAGCTGCTCGTCGCCGTCGGCCGCGCTCCGAATACCGGCAGCATCGGCCTCGAAAACACCAAGGTGGAAGTCGACCGCGGCTTCATCAAGGTGGATGCCTACCAGCGCACCGCCGAGCCCAACGTCTATGCCATCGGCGACGTGGTTGCCGGCACTCCGCAGTTGGCCCACGTGGCCGCCGCCCAAGGCATGGTTGCCGTCGCGACCATCGCGGGCAAGCCCACCACCCCGATCCGCCGCAACCGCATCCCCGGCGCCACCTATACCGAGCCCGGTATCGGCAGCGTCGGGTTGACCGAATCGCAGGCCAAGGCCGCTGGATACGACGTCAAAGTCGGCAAATTCCCGTTCGCGGGCAACAGCAAGGCCACCATCCTCGGCTCGCACGACGGTTTCGTCAAGGTCGTGTCCGACTCCAAGTATGGCGAAATCCTGGGCGTCCACATCATCGGACCGCAGGCTTTCGAACTGATCGGTGAAGCTGTGACGGCTATGGAGGCCGAGGCCACCGTGGACACCATGGTTTCCACGATCCACGCCCACCCGACCATCTACGAGGCAGTGGGCGAGGCGTTCAACGCGGTCTACGGCCAAGCCATCAATGCCTGATGTGGAATGTGGGGCAGCCATTCTTGGCTGCAGCCGCCTTTCAGGCGGCCATAACCGAACTCTCCGGGTCCGCGATCTCGGCCGTCTCCCCTACACCCAAGCCCTAACCATCCAACACGAAATCGAGGCCGAGCGCAAGCAAGGCCTCGGCACCGACACCCTCCTCTTCGTGGAACATCCCCACGTGGTCACTATAGGCCGCAACGGACACGAGGACAACATCTTGGCTTCGGAAGCGGCTCTAACCAGACTGGGTATTGAATTGCATGAAACCGACCGGGGCGGGGACGTCACCTACCACGGCCCGGGCCAGATCGTGGGGTATCCGATCATGGACCTCCGCCTTTGGAAGCGCGATGTCGGAGCCTTCGTCCGGGGCATCGAACAGGTCCTCATTGATACGCTGGAAGAGTTCGGCATCCACGCCGCGCGCATTCCCAAACTGACCGGGGTGTGGGTCGGCGAAGGAGAATCGGCCGCCAAGATTGCGGCCATCGGAGTGCATTTGAGCCGCTGGATTTCCACCCACGGGTGGGCGCTCAATGTTTCCACGGATTTGAAGTATTTCGGGTACATCGTACCCTGCGGATTGACCAAGCCGGTCACGTCGATGGAACAACTCGGCGTGAAGGCGGACATGGCCGAAGTGAAGGGCGCACTTGCCCGCAACTTCTTCAAAGTATTCGAGATGACTGGAGATTTTTCGCAATGACAGACGTCGTGATGCCCCAGATGGGCGAAAGCATCGTCGAAGGAACCCTGACCCGCTGGCTGAAAAAGGCTGGCGACACGGTGGAGCGCGACGAACCCTTGTTCGAGATCTCGACCGACAAGGTCGATACCGAGATTCCCGCCCCCGCCTCCGGCGTGCTGGCTGAAATTCTGGTCACCGAAGGGACTACCGTCCAAGTGAATGCGATTGTTGCCCGGATCGGGGAAGCCGGTGCCGCTGCTGCCGCTCCCGTTGCGGTTGCCGTTGAAGCTGCCCCTGTGACCGCTGCGCCTGTAGTGGAAGCGCCTGTTGCCGTCGCGACGGAAGCCGCTCCCGTAGCCGCCGCCGTGGTCGAATACTCCGGTCCGCTCTCGCCGCTGGTCCGCAAGATGGCCCGCGAGAACAACGTGGATCTCAACAAGGTCACAGGCACCGGTGCAGGTGGCCGCATCACGAAGGAGGACGTCGAAGGCTACCTGAAGGCTTCGTCCGCTCCTGCCCCCGTCGTTGCCGCTCCGGTTGTTGCCGCGCCTGTTGTTGCCGCGCCTGTTGTCGCAGCCCCCAAGCCTGCCGCACCAGCTCCCGCCCCGGTCTTCGCCCCCGGTGCCAAGACCCGCGTCGAGCCCATGTCGAACATGCGGATCAAGATCGCCGAGCACATGGTGATGTCCAAGCGGACCTCCGCCCACGTCACCACGGTCCACCGCGTCGACATGACCAAGGTTGCCAAGATGCGCGCCAAGCACAAGGACGAGTTCGCGGCCCGCAACGGCTTCTCGCTCACCTTCCTGCCGTTCGTTGCCCGCGCCACGGTCGAAGCGCTCCGCGCCTTCCCGACCCTCAACGCCTCCATCGACGGCAACAACATCGTCTTCCACAACGAGATCAACGTCGGCATCGCGGTCGCCCTCGACGGCGGCCTGATTGTCCCGGTGATCCGCAACGCCGACGAAAAGAACGTCCTCGGCCTCCAGCGCTCCATCGTCGACCTCGCAGCCCGCGCCCGCTCCAAGCAGCTGAAGCCGGACGAAATCCAAGGCGGCACGTTCTCGATCACCAACTTCGGCAGCTTCGGCAGCGTTTTCGCCACTCCGGTCATCAACCAGCCTCAGGTTGCGATCCTCGGTGTCGGAACGGTGGAGAAGGTGCCTGTCGTGATCGACGACGCCATCGCCATCCGGTCCCAGTGCTTCCTCGCACTGACGTTCGACCACCGCCTGATCGACGGCGCCTTGGGAGACCAGTTCACCGCCAAGGTGAAATCGGTTCTCGAAAACTGGTCGGAAGACGTCCTGTAGGTCTTTTAACATTACGAAACGAAAAGGGCCGGATGCCGCAAGCGTCCGGCCCTTTCTGTTTGCAGTCAGCATCGCGGTAGCCGCCGGACGCGGCGCCAAGGATCAGAGGAACCACCCGTCCGGCCGCTTCCGGCGGCGTGACCCGCGCGACTTTCTCAACAGCGGACGGGACGCGCGGGACGCGACTCCAAGCGAGGGAGGAACCGGTTCGCGGCCAAGTC
>CAIYDY010000128.1 GCA_903925015.1 uncultured Acidobacteriia bacterium | reverse complement strand
GCGTGACCGGCTCCACGGGATCGCAGGGGAACACCGGCGCGACCGGCAACACCGGATCGCAAGGCAACACGGGTCTGACTGGAACCACGGGATCGCAGGGGAACACCGGCGCGACCGGCAACACCGGATCGCAAGGCAACACCGGCGTCACCGGCAACACCGGATCGCAAGGCAACACCGGCGTAACCGGCACCACCGGGTCGCAGGGGAACACGGGCGTGACCGGTTCCACCGGATCGCAAGGGAACACGGGCGTGACCGGCTCCACGGGATCGCAGGGGAACACCGGCGTAACTGGCTCCACCGGCTCGCAAGGCAACACCGGCGTCACCGGCACCACCGGATCGCAAGGCGATACCGGCGTAACCGGCTCCACCGGATCGCAGGGCAACACCGGCGTAACCGGCTCCACGGGATCGCAAGGCAACACCGGCGTAACCGGCACCACGGGATCGCAGGGCAATACCGGCGCGACCGGCAACACCGGCTCGCAGGGCAACACCGGCGCGACCGGGTACAACGGAACCAACGGCAGCAATGGTGCCACAGGGGCGACGGGTGCCGGGTTCACGTTCCGCGGCCAATGGACTTCTGATATCCTCTATCAAATCAACGACGTCGTCCAGTGGAATGGCGCGTCATACATAAGTGCTATTTCAGACAACGTCGGAATCGCCCCCGACGATATCGTAGTCGGCGGAGTTACTAAGAGGTTGACTCCGCGCAATACCGGCGCGCCTTATTGGAGCGTTCTCGCCGCGTCTGGAACGACTGGTGCCACGGGTCCGGCGGGTTCGGACGGTCAAGCTGGCCCGACCGGCACCGCAGGCTCCACCGGATTGCAGGGCAAAACCGGCGCCACCGGCGCTACCGGTTCTCAAGGCACCACAGGCCCGACCGGTCTACCAGGCCCCGCAGGAAGTACAGGTGCCACCGGAGCCACAGGGGCAGTCGGTGTCCAGTATCAAGGAACATGGTCCAGGTCCCAAGCCTACGTTGCAAATGACGTAGTGACCTACAACGGCTCCATGTATATGGCCCGCACAGCCAACAACGCGATATCCCCGGATGCGCTGGCCCTGACCTCTCCGTGGAGCCTCCTCGTCTCGGCTGGATCCAACGGTTCCACCGGAGCTACAGGCCCCACAGGCACCGCCATCAACGGTACCAACGGATCCACCGGCCCAACCGGATCTACAGGCGTAACAGGTACCACCGGTGCTACCGGAACCGGATTCGCCTACCTCGGGCGCTGGTCCTCCACCACAACCTACAAACTCAACGACGTCGTCCTATCCGACGGCACCTCCTACATCAGCATCGCCGCCGCGAATATCGGCCACGAGCCGACCAGTTCCACCTACTGGAGCATCCTCGCCAGCCAGGGCAGCATCGGCCCGACCGGTGCCATCGGCAGCACCGGCCCGCAAGGCAACACAGGCCAAACGGGTTTGGCCGGAACCAATGGGACAAACGGCGCGAACGGCTTCACCGGCTCGACCGGTGCCACAGGCTCAACAGGTGCGGCCGGCACAGCAGGCAGCAGCTCCGGCTGCCCGGGTACCCAGCTCGCCATCGCGCAATGCTGGGCCGTGACCAACTATGCCATCGGGACCACCCCGATGGGTGTCATCTCCGACGGTGCCAACATCTGGGTTGCGAATTCCGGCGACGGCAAGGTCGCAAAGTTTTCTATCGCCGGCGGTTACAGTACGGCCGTCTACGGCGTCGGATCGGGCCCCTCGGCACTGGCGTTCGACGGCACGAATATCTGGGTTGCGAACCAGTACGGCAACACCGTCACCAAGCTGCTGGCCTCCACCGGTGCGACCGTCGGGACCTATTCCGTGGGAACTAGCCCCGTCGCCCTGGCTTTTGACGGTACCAACATCTGGGTAGCCAATTCCGGCAGCAACAACCTGACCAAATTGCTCGCCTCCACCGGAGCCGTTGTTGGTACTTACACGGTGGGCACCAAGCCCAGCGGTCTCGTCATCGCCGGTGCCACAATCTGGGTGTCGAACCAAGGCAGCAACACCGTGACACAGCTTCTTGTCCCGACCGGTGCTGTCCAAGGCACTTATAACGTCGGAAACTCGCCCGCTGGTCTTGCGTTTGACGGCACCTATATTTGGGTCGCGAATCTTTACGGCCAGAGCCTCACAAAGCTTTTTGCCGCCACCGGAAGCCTTGCCGCCACATATACCATCCCCGCGAATCCTTATAACATCGCCTTCGATGGGGCCAACATGTGGGTTACCCACGTGAACAGCACTGTGATCTACAAGGTATCGGCCTCCACCGGCTCTTCTCTGGCAACCTATACCTTGGGGAACAGCCCGACCGGCGTCTTCTTCGACGGCTCCGCAATCTGGGCCACCAGTCAAGGTTCCAACATCCTCAGCCGCATCAGCCTGCCCCCAGGGAGCAATGGGTCTGCCGGTGCAGCAGGGTCCACGGGTTCAACCGGCTCGACTGGCGCAACCGGCTCCACTGGCTCCACTGGCTTCACCGGGGCCACCGGTGCTACCGGGGCGACCGGCCCCACAGGCTCCACCGGCGCCACCGGAACCGCAGGTTCCTCAACGCTTTCCTTCGGAAACTGCTACGGCGGAATTTGCGTCGCCAATGTCACAATCAACGGAACTGCCGGTGGCAGCGTCCATGTTGCCAAAGGTGCCACCGTAAACGTCGCTTTCGACTATTCGGCCATCGGCGCCACCGGTTGCCCAGGTTGTGTTGTCCAGTATTACGTTGGCTTCACCAACGAAGCTGTCTCGGGAGCCAACCCCGACACTGCTGCCTCCAAGAACGCCCCGTGCCTCATCAACAGGGTTTTCACCGGTACGCGGATTGTCGCAAACACCTCCAGCTACGCAACCTACGGCGGAAGCGCCCTCACGCTGACCGCGCCCAGCACAGCTGGTATTTACTATCTTTCCCTCGACGGCTCCTTGTCGTATTCCTGCGGCGGTTCCAACGGTCTTCCCGGCGGGTTTTCGCCGGACAAGTCCCAATACATCGGGGCCGTCGCAGTCTACTAGACCGCGCAGGAAGTAGCTTGGCCGCTACACGTCGATATCTGCACCAATCCCCCGGGTTTCCCCCCAACCCGCCCCGCCACCATCGCAGCACTCGGCACCCCGGTCCGCACATACGATTTCTCGCAATCCGCCGACGAAGGTCCGTACATGTTCCCCTCCATGTACGCCAGTCCTGGGCACCGTGTACATGATCCCGCATGCCCGCACCCCGAGCACGTCGTCAAATCCTTCACCCGGATCGCCCGCACCTCCCGCATCCGCGCCGAATTCCGCCAAATCTCCTCGAATCCGGCCTCCCGCACGTTTCCGCACACCACCGGAAACTGCACGCAGGGATAAATATCCCCATGCGGCGACACATAGCACGACGTGTGCCCCGCCGAGCAAGGCGTCTCCTCCATCACCCCGTCATCCACTGGAGCCGATGGCGACAGGAACTTCCCCACATCCCCCACCAGCGTCGAATCCCGGAACACCTCCCCCAGCCTGGCCTGGTCCACGTTCAACGCCAAAATCGACCGGTCCCCGTTGAGATGCGGCGTAATGGTCGGGTCCATCGTGAACTCCGCCCCCAACTCCCGCGCCAGAGCCTGCACACCCGGATAATCCCCGGCATTTCCTGTCATCAGGACACACGCGATCACCGTCCGGACTCCCTGCTCCCGCAGCATCCGCAGTGCCGCCACAGACCGCACTAGCGACCCCGGCACTTTCGTGATCGCATCATGCACCTCAGCCCGGTGAGAATAGATGCTGACCTGCACCTGGTGCACGCCAAGATCCCGAATCCACTCCGCATCGCGCTCCCGGATCAGAATCGCGTTCGTCTTCAGCTTGATGTCGAAGGCCCGAGACCGCGCATGCGCCACAATCTCCCGCAAATCCTTGCGCAGGAAGATCTCCCCGCCGCTCAGCGTCAGGAAGAACACTCCCGAATCCGCCATCTGGTCCAGCAGCCCGCGCAGTTCAGGCAAGGTCAACTCCGCCGGATCGTCATGGTCCAAATAGCAGTGGATGCACCGTTCGTTGCACCGCCAGGTCAGGTCGATGTGTACGCCCAGCGGCACGCCGAGTGCCGCAGCCCGCGCCGACAGTTGTTCCATCAGGGCCATCCGCTAAGCCCCTGCTTCCGGCGTTTCCGCCAAAATCAGAATCCCGTGCTCCGCCAGCGCCGACGCAAACTCCAGCGCCTCCCGCATCGCGTCTTCCGGCTCGACCTCGAACTCCACACACACATCCGACACCACAATTTCCCGGAGCGACCGTCTTCCGTCCGCCGCCCGCCAGATCACCGCCGCCGTCGCGTTGAGACTGAACAACGACGAATCCTCGGGATTCATCACAATCGCCTCGCCGCCCAGCACACGGAATGCCGCGTTCGCAGCTCTTTTTGGATACATTTCGTTCATCGGATCAAGCTCCACACCCGCACATCCGGCGCAAAAGACAACTCCCCAACCTCGACCGAGCCCGCCAACCGGTCCGCCAATGCAAAAACGTTCGCCACCAGCACCGGGTCATGCGCAAAGAACAGGGTATTTTTCAGAATCAATCGAAGTGCCTCCGACGGCGACAAGGGGTCTATTCGATTCTCCCCCGCCTGGCGCAAAAAGTACAGCGCGGCCAGCGGCGCGACGATGTTCTCCCCCGGTTGCGCCAACTCCCCCGCAAACGGAGTCCCCCAAGCCTCGAAACCGTCGCCCGCCACCCGCAAATACGAAATCTCATCCGTCAACAACCGCACCCCTGCCGGAGCCAGCCTTGCCATCGTGGTTTTCCCCGCGCCCGAAGGCCCCGAAAACACAAATCCCCGTCCGTTCCGCACCGCGCTGGCTCCGTGCAGCAGCAGTCCACCGCCGGTCCGGGCCAACTCCAGCGAATGGATGATCCGTAGCACCGAATCCAGGCTATACCTGTTCGGATGCAACCGCACCACGCCCTTGCCCGCACCCGGATCCCATTCGGCCCGAAAATCTCCGCGGTGCAGAATCCACAACCCCGCCTCCAGCCGGACCTCCAACTCCGCGTCCGAGCCCACTGCGGGAGGGGGCAGAGGTTCGACCACCAATTCCAACGCCCCATCGGTAACATCTTCCACAAAACCCGCATAGTGCCGACGCAGCTCATGCAGAAACCGCGCATCGGGACACTCCACCCGCACCGCCATCCCGCCGACGCCGATGCAAACGCTCATTCCATTGCCGCCAGCACCATCACCCCCAAGACATTATCGGCCTCGGTCGGTGGGTCGCAGTGGCGGTGGTTGTCCCCGCGCGTAACCAGCGAATCGATGCGTTTTTCCGCCACCCTGTGCAGCCGGACACCATCCGGAACCCGCACCAGAACGACATCCCCCACCGCAACCTCCTCAAAGCCCGCTCGCCGGATCCTCACCTCCGCATTGGGACGAATCGTAGGGAGCATGCTGCTCCCCACTGCCCGGAAGACCAATCTTCCCGAATGCTCCAAACACTCCAATGCAACCTCCAGGGCCGCTGCATGCTTCTCGTTCGGAATCACCAGCCTGATTGTAGCGGGAGAGCCTCGCGCGGCAGCTCGGAAAGGTCTAAGTTCCAGTACCGGCAGCCCGCTCGAAGACTCCCCCAAGCTGGTTTTCGCAGTTACAATCGTGACAAGGCTACTTGAGCCACATTCCCAAATGAGCCACCCACGACCCGCAACCTTGATCGTCCTCACCCTCGCCGCTGCAGCGCTCCTGCCCGCCCAGGAAACGTCCGGGCCCGACGATCCGGCGCGTATCGGAGTCCCCCGCGACTGGTCCCACCGCCACCAGATCTTCACCCAGCCTGAAAACTTCGACCGCCTGTCGGCACTCCAGCTCGATCCACGCTATTGGCACCAGGTCTATAACCAGACCAACCGCACCATCGAAGGTCCAGCAAGGAACCGTGCATCCAAAAGCCCGGTCCGCCTTTCGCCCATGACCGTAGGCAAGACCGCCTTCGACGCTCTCCCTACTCCGGACGTGCCCGCTGTCGACTGGGGCGAGTCCATGGGAACCTCGGCACTGGCCTTCACCAACCTCAACAGCTACCCAGCCAAGTATTCCTTCAACGTGGCCAACCCCGTCCCGAGTTGCACCGGCGACTACGTTGTTTTCACCCTCCCCACGCCCACCACCACCCGATTCAACGTGGTCGCATTCAAGAACCTCTACGTCAACAACGCCGGCACCGGGAGCTGTCCCGGCACCACCCCCCAAATTCTCTTCGCGTACAACGCTTCGCAGAATGGCGGATCGATGACATCGTCGCCCTCCCTCTCGCTCGACGGCAAGCAAATTGCCGTTATTGAGAATGCCACGGCAGCTCAATTCCACGTCATCAAATGGCGCGCCGGCGATGTTTCCACCACCTTCGGCAATCCCTACAACGCCGCGAAGATGGTCAACTGCGCCACCAACGGTGCCGTCGCTCCCTGCGAATGGAACGTGGTCTATTCCACGGGCCGGGCGACGCTCTCAGCCCCATTTATCGACTACGCCACGGATACGGCCTACGTCTCCGACGATATCGGCAAGGTTTACTCGATCAAGCCCGTTTTCGGCGGCGGCCAGCCGGTAGTCACCTCCACCGTTGCGATCAGCGGTAGCACAGCCATGACCCCGCCCGTTTACGATTCGGTCTCCAAGAACGTCTTTGTCGCCGATGGCACAGGCAAACTCTATTACATCCGCACCTCTGCCACATCCGCCGGCACGTGCCTTTCCGGCAGCGCGCCCTGTCAAGGGTCCACAACGCTCACTGTTGCCACAGGTGCCGCAGTCATCGAAGCTCCAACAGTGGACTCCACCAACGGCAAGGTCTACGTCTATTCCCGCTCCGCTCCCACGGCCGGAAATTCCTCAGTGGTGCAAACCAGCACTACACTCACCGGCACCAGTGTCGCCACCATCGGTCCCACCGGCACCCAGATTGTCTACGGTGGAGCGTTTTCCAACAATTACTACAACAGTCCTGCCACCGGAATGCTCTACGTTTGCGGCACCAACGCATCCAACATCCCGCAGCTTTACGGGATCAGTTTTACAGGAACAACCATGAACGCCGGTGCAGCTGCCAAGGGCCCCCTGTCCCTTGCCACCGCTACCGCCGCATGCGGACCGGTTACCGAGGTCTTCAACCAATCCACTTCCAAGGACGAGCTTTACCTCAGCGTCTCCACCAAATGCACAGCCGCAATCACCGGAGGCTGCATGCGTCGCTTCGACATCACCTCAACCTTCCCCTCAGCCGCCACCAACGCAGTGGCCGAGGCCGGGGGAACCATGGGCGTCATCATCGACAACGTCAGGAACAACCTGAACGGCAACGACGCCGAGACCAATATCTACTTCGTCACCCGCAGCGCGCAATCCTGCAGCAAACACACTGACGGTACGGCAACCGCCACCGGCAACTGCGCAGTAAAACTTACCCAGTCGGCACTCCAGTAAGGCATAATTGGGATTGATGGAACAGAAATCCAACCTCGACCGGCAGGCACCCTCGACCGCCCCCAAGGCCCGGAAGCCCTACGTTCCGCCATCCTTCACCCATGAACTGGCCTTCGAAACGATGGCTTTGGCCTGCGGCAAGATCAACACCAACCAAGCCCAGTGCAAGACCAACCGGAAGAATTCCTAGGCCCAGTACCTAGCGGCGGTCCCAAGGGGATATTCCTTCGAAATCGACGGCTATAATTGAGGGGATGATGCCACGGCTCAACCTCGCAATTTGCGCCGCTACCCTCGGTTTGTCCGCACTTTTTCTGCCTTCCGTGACGGCGCAGGAATCCGATTCGGGCCGTCTGGGCGTCCCACGCGACTGGTCCCACCGCCACGTCGTATTCCCCCAAGCCCAAAACTACGAACGCCTTTCAGGCATCCAATCCGACCCCCGGTACTGGCACCAAGTCCATACCCGGTCCATGCCCGTCGTCGAGCGCTCCTCCACCGTGAACCTGAAGCGCCAACCACCGCGACCAGTCAATACCCCCAATATCCGCCCCAAAGTCGACTGGGGTGAGTCCATGGGCACCTCGGCCCTCGCCTACACCGGCCTCCAGAGCTATCCAGCGAAATACTCCTTCAACGTGGCGAACCCCACCCCCAACTGCAACGGCGACTACGTTGTCTACACCACGCCCACCGGCGTCAACACCCGATACAACCTGATAGCTTTCAAGAACCTCTACGTGAATGATGCCGGCACCGGTAGCTGCTCCGGGACCCTGCCCACGCCGATGTTTGCCTACTTCGCATCCCAGAACTCTGGACCGTTGAATTCGTCCCCGGCCCTCTCCCTCGACGGCACCCAGATCGCCTTCGTCGAAAACTCCTCCCCGGCACAGTTCCACGTCGTGAAATGGCGCAACGGGGACCTTCCCACTACGTTCGGCAACCCCTACAACGCCGCCAAAATGGTGAACTGCGCCACAAACTCCGCTGTCGCACCCTGCGAATGGAGCCTTACCTACACCACTGCCGCCAAAGCGACACTCTCTGCGCCGTTTATGGATTATCTGAACGACATCGCCTATCTCAGCGACGATGCCGGCAAGGTCTACGCCGTGAAGCCCGTGTTCGGCGGTGGCCAGCCTGCCATCGTCTGGAGTGTCGCCTTGAACTCCAGCTACACCATGACGGCCCCAGTGTACGACTCCGTGTCCAAGAATCTCTTCGTAGCCGATTCCTCGGGATTTCTCTACTACGTGCGAACTTCCAGCTCCTCAGCCGGAACTTGTGCCACAGGTTCTCCCCCCTGCGCCGGAGCACGTTCCCTGGATGTCGCAGGCGGCGTTGCTGTTGTCGATGCACCTATCGTCGATTCCACCAACGGCAAGGTTTTCGTCATTTCATCCAACTCGCCCGTGACGAAAAATCCATCCGTCGTCCAGACCGACACCACCCTGTCGACATCCGTAACTGCCTACATCGGTACCTCCGGCGCGAATCCCCTTTACAGCGGTGCGTTTTCCAACGCCTACTACACCAACCCCGGCACTGGATTGCTGTACGTGTGCGGCAACGGACCGTCTGCCGCCGTCCCCCAGCTCTACGCGATCTCGTTCACCGGAACAACCATGAATGCCGGGACTGCGGCCTTCGGACCCCAGCCGATGGCCACCTCGTCCGCTGGTGCCTGTGGATCGGTGACCGAAGTCTTCAACCAGTCGCTCAACCGCGACGAACTCTATACCAGCGTCACGAACAAATGCAGCGCAACGGTCACCGGTGGCTGTGTCCGCCAGTTCGATATCACCTCGGGATTCCCGTCCGGCGGCGCATCCAACATCGTATCCGAGGCTGGCGGTACTCTCGGAATCGTTGTCGACAACGTAACCAACTCGCTCCGGGGCGATCAGAGCGAAACCAACATCTATTTCATGACCCGGACCGCCCAGACCTGCAACAAGCACACGGGATTGGCCGCTGGCACCACGAACACCAGCAGTTGTGCCGTCAAGCTGACCCAAAACTCCTTGCAGTAATCCGTTCAATTCGCCGAAGGCGTCTTGTCCGCGCTATCCACTACGAAGAAATCCAGCGGTGCCTTCTTGGGTTCCAGCTTCAGACCTCCGGCCGCCAAACCCGAATGCAGCGAATCACCCGATGCGCTGTCCGCCATCGCCATTACCTGCGGAGGCAACTGGACCCCTGCCACAATCGCCGCGCGGATCTGCATCGCCCGAAAATCCTCTGGCGTCAGCGCCAGGATGAGATCGAAGGTCCCCGCCGTCTCCGTCATATCCACCACGGGCCGGTCCACAAAACGCGCCAGCAGCTCGGACATCTGCGCCAGAGTCATCTTCCGGGCCTCAATCTTATCGCCCGACATCGAAAAGGAAGCCCCGCGACCCAAATTCACCATCGTTCCGCTCGCGCTCCCGCCAGCCGTCACATTCACGTTCGCCGGTTTGCCTGCCGCGTCGCCCTCGATCGGGTCCAATGCCGATTCCTTCAGCTTCACACCGCCCTTCAGCGCCACCAGCCCATACACCGGGAAATCGCGCTTCTCCGTGTGGATCTTCACGTGGAACCTCTCGGCGAGAAGCGCCCGCATCATGGCCGGCAAATCTTTTGGGTTGCTGCCGGCGGGAATCTTGGCCGTCAGGGTAAACCTCTCCCCGGCCATCCATTCCGGCCCCGCAATCTGGTAGTCCTTGATTTGATAGGCCATTCGAATCAGGTCCTTCATCGACATGTAGGACGCCGTGAACTGCGCCCCGTCAATGTGGATGCCGATCTGCACCTGCCCCGGAACCACCGGGCCAGCGGGTTTTACTGCCGCGACCTCGAATTCCGGGCCGGGCCGATTGGGGAGGTTCTGGGAAAATGCCACGGAGACAATGCAGGAAAAGGCGAGGGCGGAAACCACCCGCGTATTGAATCGCATGATTCCAATTACGCGGGTGGTGCAAAAACGTTCAAACTATTCGGCGAGCTTGGTGGCTTGCCGCGAAACCATCTTCCAACCGTCGGTACCCTTCACCCACACGTGCAGCACGTTCATGTGCACGATGTTGGTTTTGCTGTGCCACAAATCCACACGACCACGCACCAGCGCCGTGTTGCCGTAGAAGCGCACGGAAGTGTCGGAGTAGTCGATCCGCTCCACCACGTTCTTGCCCGTCGAAAGCCCCTTCAGAACATCGGCCTTGCCTTCGAGCATCCCGGCGGAATGCACGTAAGCCAAGTCCGGCGATAGGATCTTCTCCATCGCCGACGCGTTGTTGTGGATCATCGCGTCCTTGTAGGTATTCATCAGGGAGAGGATTTCTGCCTCTTCCTTCGTACTGGAAGCCGCCGCGAACATCAGCCCGGCTGTTGCGAGTATGCAGAGAATCTGTTTCATGTTTGAAGAAGACTCTATCAAACCCGGTACGTGTCAGCGCGCCAGTTCTTGATCGACCGCTTGATTTCCTTCGCCGCAGTCCCTTCGGCGGCAGCTTTCGCGGCAAGGGCGGGGAATTCGGCATCGGGCGCAAACCGCAACGCGATGACCTGCTGGATCGTCACCCTCGGATCAATCAGTTTTCCGGTCAGCACGAAATGACGCAGATTCTCCTCTGCCCGGATTGCGCGGTCCTGCGCCTTCAAGGCGAAAATGCGGGCGAACCAGAACAGCAAGACCAAGGCTAGCGACACTGTCACCAGCAGCGCGGCATTGTAATGTCGCGATGGATCGTCAAACGAGTGCGAGAGGTTGACCAGCGACCCGATCAGGGTCGCGACAATAATCAGAAACAGGACCCCGTGGTACATCGGGACCAGCTGGGCGTGCTTTTCGAAGCTCTGTTGTGGCGCGTTTTGTTCAGGCATGCCCCGCCATTATACCGGAATTTTTCCGCAGTTCCCATTTCGTTCGCGTGTACGCGATACGAAATCCCTGCCGCTCGGCATTTCTCTGCGATGCGCTGCCCGGTTCCGCCCCGATCGCGGCGATATCGCATCCCGCCTCCCGCGCATATTTCAACCGCACCGAGAGCAGTGCCCGCTGCGCACCTTGCCGCCGAGCCTCGGGAATCGTGCTCGCACCAGCCAGCAGCGCCACACCGCCATGGATATTGAGTCCGCCGGTTGCAATTGCAATTCCGTCCTTTTCGGCTAGAAAAAGCACTGCTCCCTTTGCCGAAAACGCCGTATCCATCATGGGCCCAACCAGTTCCTCTATGTCGGGCACGTGGCTCCACCCCGCCAGGGATGTGCGGATATAGACCTCCCGGTCCTGAGCCGTGGCTACCCGGATCTGGACTTCACCGTCCTCGGGTGCCGGTTGCAGGAACGCAAGCTCTTGGAACATCACGCTTGTGAACTCAATCGCCGCATATCCCCGGTCCGCAATCTGCGGCCATAGCTCCTTATCCGCCAGAGGGCTGATTTCGTGGTGAACATGTGCGCCCCGTTCCAGGAAGAACCCCTCCAGCCGGTCAAATTCGGCCGTCCCCACCGGCTCCCACAACCCCAGTCCGAACGTCTGGGTGATCGGCGAGTCTGCTCCGCAAAGCATCGCCATCGTTCCTCCGACCTCGATCCAAGCGGCTCCCCCGGCCGGATTCCCAATCGCTTGCGCCTCCGCAAACGCCCTGTTCGAACATCCCTCTGCCCGCTCCAGGCGGCGCGCGAGTTCCAAATCGACCACCAACCGCTTTTCAGTCACCGTCCAATTCTACTGCGATACTGGAATCTCAAAACATTATGCTTCGCTTGGGCAAGGTTGAGGGTAAGGGCCGCGGCGTCTTCGCGACAAAGCGGATTCCCACAGGTGCAGTCATCGAGAGGGCCCCCGTCATAGTCCTCCCCCCCTCCGAGTGGCACGATGTCGGCAACACTTCCCTCTACAACTACTGCTTTCGATGGGGTGACGACGACGATCACGCCGCGCTCGCCCTCGGTTTCGGCTCGCTCTACAACCACTCCTACTCTCCCAACGCGGAATACCTCCGCGACGAGGACAACGATGTAATCGAATTCGTGGCCTTGGAGCCCATCGCCAAGGACGAGGAGATCACCGTCAACTACAACGGCACTGGCGACAACAAGCCGGTCTGGTTCGAGGTCAAATGACGCGCAGATTCTTCCTCGGCGCTGCCGGAGCCATAACAGCGTCGGCTCAGCAATCTCAGAATCCATCCCCAATGGTCGAGCACACGCGCCCCCACCCGCGTCTGCCCAAACCGGTGCCGGACTTGCCCGGCCGACGCGAAAAGCTCGACCTCGGCACCCTCTTCATCCCCGCCAAACTGGCCAACCGACGCACAACCCCGCTTTTCGTCCATTTCCACGGCGGCAACTGGCTCCCCGAAATCGCTGCGGCAAGGAACAACGCCGCCGTTATCCCCATCCAGATCGGTTCCGGCTCCGGCATCTACGCCAAGCGCTTCACGGACCCAGCCGTGTTCGCCGCTCTCCTCCACCAAGCTGAGCGGACCACCCAAACCACCTTCAGCTCCCTCACGCTGACCGCCTGGAGCGCCGGCCATGGGGCGATCCGCGAAATTCTGAACAACCCTGAGGCTTACCGCCAAGTTCAGCGCGTGCTCCTGATCGACGGACTCCACACCGGCCACGCTGGCGGCAAACCCGGTCCGCTCGAATCAAAACTCGAGCCCGACCACCTGGAAACGTTCCTCAAGTACGCCCGCGACGCCGTCGCCGGGAACAAACGGATGCTCATCACGCACTCCGAAATCTTCCCAGGAACCTTCGCCAGCACCACCGAGACGGCCGACTGGCTCCTATCCCAACTCTCCATCCCGCGCCGGACCGCGCTCAAGACCGGCCCCATGGGCACCCAGCAACTCAGCGAGGCCCGCCGCGGCGGCTTTCACCTGATCGGTTATGCGGGAAATTCCGCCCCAGACCACGTCGACCAACTCCACTCCCTGCCGCAATACCTGGGCTGGCTCCGGTAGGTTCCCCGCTAAACTCATGGTGTCCGTTCGAGTGGGACGCCAAAAATGACTAGAATCGGGACGGTGACACATGTTGATTCCCCAGCAGCGTCCTGATGAATTCTGTTGCCTCCGTGGGCGTGAACGGGTCGGTCACTCGTTTCGCGTTCGTGATGACGGAGTAAAATTCCGACAAGACTTGCGGTGAAACGCAAAGCCTCAGGCCGTAACCGTCCTGAAGAAGATTCTTGGAAGGCGAATGCCTGATGTCCGTGCCAATGGCCGCGTAGACGAGTACGTTGGCGTCAACAAAACAATTCTCCGCTTCAGCGGTCTCCATAGATTTCAGCCCGGCTCAGAGACCCAATCACAGCGCCGGGCCACGATGGAAGTTCCTTGTTGGTCGCCGTCCTTGGCTCGGTTGAACGATACTGTTCCTTCAAGCTCGCCACCGTTTGAACCAGAGCCGCCGCGACTTGGTCCGGGAGCCCGTCGAGATCAATCGTCATAGCCGTGCCTCCATCATATTCCAAACTCGGAAGGTTTCCCGTGATACGATTCCATCGATGACGCTTCCCCGCACCGTGGCCGCCTTGGTCGCCACCGCAGTCCTGTCCATTGTCCCCGCGCAAGCCGCCGACGACCTGAAAGTCTGGTTCGTCGATGTCGAAGGCGGTCAAGCGACCCTCTTCCTGACCCCGGCCGGCGAGAGCATCCTCGTCGACGCCGGCTGGCCCGGTTTCGGAGAACGCGACGCCCAGCGCATCGCCGCCACCGCCAAGGAAGCTGGCATCACAGCCATCGACTACATGCTGGTGACGCACTTCCACATGGATCACGTTGGCGGTGTCCCCGGGCTGGTCGCCAAAATTCCGGTAAGGACCTTCGTGGACCACGGTGACTCCATCGAGAAGGACGCCGAGGGAAAGAAGCTTTTCGACGCCTACGTTGCCGTCCGCGACAAGGCCAAGCATCTGATCGTGAAACCCGGCGACAAGCTGCCCTTGAAGGCCGGCGTCGAATGGACCATCGTCTCGGCTGGCGGCAAGTCCATCCAAAAGCCCCTCAAGGGCGCGGGCAAGCCAAACCCCCTCTGCGCCACCTACAAGAAGCGCGACGCCAACGACGATGAAAACGGCCAGTCCACCGGTAGCTTCATCCGCTTCGGCAAGTTCACCACCATCGATCTGGGCGATCTGCTCTGGAATAAGGAAGAGGCGCTCGCCTGCCCCGCCGCCAAAATTCCTGCGGTCGATGTCTACATCACCAGCCACCACGGCATGAATATGAGCGGCTCGCCGTCCTTTGTGAATATGGTGCACCCCAAAGTCGCCATTATGGACAACGGGGCCCGCAAGGGTGGCACAGCCGAGGCTTGGGACACGATGCACGCCGTTCCCGGCATTCAGGACATCTGGCAGTCCCACTTTGCCGTCGATGCTGGCAAGGACCACAATTCGCCCGAAAACGTGATCGCAAATGTTGCGGAAACGCCGGATTCGGGTTTCTCGCTGAAGCTGCTGGCGCACAAGGACGGGCATTTCGAGATCTCCAACGCCCGCAACGGGTATGAAAAGAAGTATTGAGGTTCTGGCCGCCGCAGTCGCATCGGCGGTCGGCCTATTCGGGCAGACCGCCGAATTCGGCCCGGTGGAGTTCAACCGGGACATCCGCCCCATACTTTCCGACCGTTGCTACACCTGCCACGGCCCTTCTTCCACGACCCGTAAGTCCAAGCTGCGCTTCGACTTGGAAGCCTCCGCCAAGCAGGACATGGGCGGCCACTACGCCATCGTGCCTGGAGATCCGGCCCGAAGCACCCTCCTCGCCCGTATTTCGGCGGGTGACAAACCGCTTCGGATGCCTCCTCCGGCCACCGGGCCAGCCCTGACCGAAAAGGAGATCGGTCTCATCCGCGCCTGGATCCAGCAGGGCGCGGTCTGGGAGAAGCACTGGTCGTTCCTCCCGCCGAAGCGCGTGCCGACGCCCGCCGGCATCCAGCCCATCGATTCATTTGTCCGCGCGCGCCTCGCGAAGGAAGGTCTCCAACCCGCCCCCGAGGCTGACCGTGCCACCCTCCTCCGCCGCGTCTCCTTCGATTTGACCGGTCTGCCTCCAACCTTGGCCGAACTTGACGCGTTCCTAGCGGACCGATCCCCCAACGCATATGAGAAGGTGGTGGACCGCCTGCTGTCCTCGCCCCGTTACGGCGAAAGAATGGCGGTCCGGTGGCTCGACGCAGCCCGTTACGCGGACACCAACGGCTACCAGACCGACGGTGAACGCCAGATGTGGCGCTGGCGGGATTGGGTGATCGACGCCTTCAACCGCAACATGCCCTATGACCGCTTCGCCATCGAGCAACTGGCGGGCGACCTTCTGCCAAATCCGACCCTCGACCAACGCTTGGCCACAGGCTTCAACCGCAACCACCGCGGCAACGGCGAAGGCGGCATCGTACCCGAAGAATACGCCGTGGAGTATGTGGTGGACCGCGTGGATACAACGTCGACGGTCTTCCTCGGCCTCACCGCCGGGTGCGCCCGCTGCCACGACCACAAATACGACCCGCTCAGCCAGAAGGAGTATTACCAGCTTTACGCCTACTTCAACAGCATCCCCGAACGCGGGAATGCCCAGAAATATGGCAACTCCCCACCCCTGATGAAGGCCCCGACCGCGGTCCAGAGGGCCGAGTTGGACCGGCTGTCGGGGTTGGCGGAGGTTCGGGAGTTCGAATTCAACCGTGACTTCAAAGGTTTCGGCGGACCGTTGCCCAAGGAATCCGAATGGGTTGATCCACGCGGGCTCGCCGTGGACCTTCCCTTGGCGGGTGAATCCTTCGACGGCAACCGCACATTGGAAAAGGGCAATGTCGCCAACTACGGTTTTCTGGACCGTTTCACCATTTCGGTCTGGATCAATCCCGCGTCCCCCGATGGCGTCATCGTCAGCCGGGCCAAGGGCGAAGAGGAGCCACCGGGCTGGTCCCTCCTATTGAAGGACGGGAAGATCCAGGCGAATTTTGTTCTCCGCTGGCTCGACGATGCCGGCAGGGTGGAAACGCGCGACCCGATCGAGCTGAACAAGCGGCACCACATCGCGTTCACCTACGATGGATCGCGCTTTGCCGAGGGGATGAAGATCTACGTCGATGGCGTCGAGCGCCCGATCAAGGTTCATCTCGACCAGATCAACCAGAATTTCGCAGTCGCCGAGCCCCTGCGGGTCGGCGGACATTTCCGGGGAAACATCGAAAACCTCCGCATCTATGGAAAGACCATGGATCCTGTGCAGGTCCGGGCGATGGCGAATCCGCGTGCCAACGAATCCCTGCGGATGCTGCTTCTTTCCCGGATGCCAGCGTGGAATCTGGTTCTCGACGCACGCGAGGCCCGCGACCGGTACCTCGACACGATCCAAACAGCGATGGTGATGGAGGAACTTCCGAAACCGGTTCCGGCTTTTGTCCTGAACCGGGGCTCGTATGAACGACCGGGTGCACCAGTCGAGCGCGGGATCCCGACTGCACTGCCCGCGATGCCGCCCGGCACCAAACAGGATCGGCTGGCGCTCGCCAAATGGATCGCCAGTCCTGAAAATCCACTTACCGCGCGGGTTGCCGTAAACCGTTACTGGCAGATGTATTTCGGAACCGGCATCGTGAAGACGGTGGAGGATTTCGGCTCGCAGGGGGAATGGCCGAGCCACCCGGAACTCCTGGACTGGCTGGCGACCGAGTTTGTGCGCACCGGTTGGGATGTGAAGGCTCTACAGAAGACCATCGTCATGTCCGAGACCTACCGGCAGTCCTCGAAGGCGTCTCCGGATTTGATCCGCCGTGATCCCGAAAACCGGCTCATGGCCCGAGGGCCCCGCATCCGGCTTGCCGCTGAAATGGTCCGCGACCAGGCGCTCGCTGTCTCGGGACTTCTGGTCGAAAAAGTCGGCGGTCCGTCGGTGAAGCCGTACCAGCCAGCCGGTTTGTGGCGGGAATTGTCGGGCGGTGAGGATTACAAGGCCGATTCCGGTGAGGGCCTCTACAGACGGGGGATGTACACTTTTTGGAAACGAGCGGTACCTCCGCCCATGATGGCGAATTTCGATTCTGCGGGCCGAGAGGCCTGCACTGTGCGCGAGACCCGCACCAACACGCCGCTTCAGGCCCTGGATCTGATGAACGACGTCACTTTCATTGAAGCTGCCCGGAACCTGGCGCAGCGAATGATGAAGGATGGAGGTGAATCGGAGGAATCGAGAATCGCCTACGCCTTCCGACTGGCAACATCTCGAAGGCCCGATGCCCGCGAGTCAGGAATTCTTCTGAACAGCTACAACTACAATCTGGACCGTTTCCGTTCCGACCCAGCCTTGGCTGAAAAGCTCCTCGCGCAGGGCGAGACCAAGCGCGATCCATCCTTGGATTCGGCGCAGCTGGCCGCCAATGCGGCGGTTGCGAGCCTGATCCTGAATTTGGACGAAGTGGTGACGCGCCAATGATCGATTTACGCCCCTCTCTGATTCACCCCACGCGCCGCCAAGTCCTGCGCTCGGCCGTGGGCACCGCCGCGATGGCCTCGCTGATGAACGCGGAGGGCACGGACGGCATTCCCCACTTCGCCCCCACCGCCAAGCGCGTCATTTACCTGTTCCAATCCGGTGCGCCATCGCAGCTGGACCTGTTCGATTACAAGCCGAAACTGGCCGGGCTCCGTGCCTCCGAGTTGCCCGATTCCATCCGCCAAGGGCAGCGGCTGACCGGCATGACGGCGACTCAGGCCAGTTTTCCCGTCGCTCCGCCGATCTTCCAGTTCGCCCAGCATGGCAAGTCCGGTGCTTGGGTCAGTGACCTGATGCCGCATACAGCCAAGATGGTGGATGACCTCTGTTTCATCAAATCGATGAACACGGAGCAGATCAACCACGATCCGGCGGTGACTTTCTGCCAGACCGGCTTCCAACTCGCCGGGCGGCCGAGCATCGGATCGTGGCTTTCGTACGGGTTGGGGAGTTTGAACAAGGATCTTCCAGCCTTTGTCGTGATGATTTCGCAGGGTTCCGGCAATCTGGCGGACCAGCCCTTGTACGACCGCCTTTGGGGTAGCGGCTTCCTGCCGAGTCGGTACCAAGGCGTCAAGTTCCGTTCCGGGGCCGACCCGGTCTTGTATCTTTCGAATCCAGACGGCGTCGACGCACCGATGCGCCGCCGTTACTTGGACGACTTGGCCGCCCTCAACGACTTCAACCTGAAGGAGTACAACGACCCGGAAATCGCCACCCGCATCGCCCAGTACGAGATGGCTTTCAAGATGCAGACCTCGGTGCCGGACTTGACCGATCTGTCGAAGGAGTCCGAACGCACGTTCGAGATGTACGGCCCGGATTCCCGCAAGCCTGGCACATTCGCCGCGAACTGCCTTCTGGCCCGGCGCTTGGCGGAGCGCGACGTGCGGTTCATCCAACTGTTCCACCGCGGCTGGGACCAGCACACGAACCTGCCGAAACAGATCCGGGGGCAGGCGCTGGATACCGACCAAGCTTCGGCGGCGCTCGTGCGGGACTTGAAGGAACGCGGGCTATTGAAGGATACGCTCGTCGTTTGGGGCGGGGAATTCGGGCGGACGGTCTACTCGCAGGGCAAGCTGACCGAGACCGACTACGGCCGCGACCACCACCCCAGGTGTTTCACGATTTGGATGGCCGGAGGCGGGGTCAAACCGGGGCTGACCTTTGGCGAGACCGATGATTTTTCGTACAACATCGTGCGCGACCCCGTGGATGTCCACGATTTGCACGCGACGATCCTTAGAACCCTCGGACTCGACCACACCAAGCTGACGTACAAGTTCCAAGGCCGCCACTTTCGTCTCACCGACGTGAAGGGCCAGATCGTGAACGGGATTTTGACAGCCTAGCGCTTTAGGCCGCTGCGAACTGGAAGATCACCGGCTGTGCGAGGCGACGGTAGTCGTCGATCTGCAAGATCACCGAATCCGTCAACGAGCCCGCATTGAACGCAATCCGGGTATTCTCAAATACAGATGGATCTGTGTAAAGCTGGAATGCCAAGATCGGCGCACCAAATGGCGGCACCGACCCCGGAACCAATCCGGTGGCTGTCATAAGTTCCTCGGGAGTGGCGAACCGAGTCTTGCGCGCTCCGAAATGCCGCTTGATGGCACCCGAATCGAGCTTCCGGTCCGCCGAAAGCACGAACAATCGGAACGTCTCGTCCACCTTGATCAACAGCGCCTTCCCGCCGACCCGAAGTTCCTCCCCGCGTGCCGCAGCAGACTCCTCGGAGGTCCGGGTTGGCTCGTGGTGGACTTCGCGGAATCCGACGCCTTCCGCCACGAGCCATTTCCTGATCCGTTCCAAAACTTCCATCCTAGTTCAATCCTGACCTTGCAACCAAGTTAGAACACCAATCGCAGCACTGCCTGCATCGACCGCGGCCGGTTCGCCTGCGACGTAATAGTCCCGAATGCCGAATTGTTCGCCGTCGTGTTGGCCGCCCCGAACACGGGGTGGTTCAGCACGTTGAACGCCTCCGCCCTCAACTGCAGGTAACGCCGCTCGCCGAAGTTGAATTTCTTCAACACCGACGCTGCCGCTTCGTTGATTCCGTCCGTCCGGATATCCGAAAATGCGGTCGAGAAGGTCCGCACATGGTACTGGAAGGCGTTCGCCGCCGTGTTGTCGAACTTCGTCACATCGAAAGCGTACCCATCCACGTTGCGCGGATTCGAGGAAATCTTTCCGCCCAAGTACACATAATCCCCAGGATTGTTTGTGCTGCCATTCAACCAAGTAAGCGGGCCACCGACCTGATATTGATATGTGCCGGTGATTTCCCAACCGCCGATTGCCGTATTCAGCCACGACGAGGAAATATTGATGAGTTTGCCCTTGCCCACCGGAAGGTCGTATGTGACCGCCGTGGCAATGCGCCAAGGCCGGAAGAACGGGGAAATCCGGCGCTCCGGCGTCAAGTCTGAGTCATTCAGCCAAGTGGTCTGGTCGATCATCTTCGAGCGCATGAACGTGCCCTGGATCGAAAGCCCCTTGGAGAGCCTCCGCTGCATGCGACCGCTCAGGCTGTTGTACTGCGAACTGCCGACACTATTGTCATTCATCACAACACCGGAACTCCCGGCGTTCACGCCAACCGGAAATTGGGGATAGTGGGCCAGAATCTGCGCCACCGTTGCCGTGGTGCTGGTGCCGACGCTGGTATTCAGTCCCAGAAACGGATTCGGAACCGTCGCGCTCAGCTTGGTGATCAGGGCTTGGTCGCGCGTCGCCGACGTGCTCAGGAACTGGCGCGGGATACCGTTGAACTGCGTATAAGTGACCGGCAAGTGCAGACTGTGGTTCCCGATGTACGCAATCTCGGCCACCATGTTGGACGAAAGCTGGTACTGCAGGCTGACATTCCAGCGCACCGAATACGGACTCTTCATTTCCGGATTCATGAAGTTGACGCTCTGGCCCGCGAACGAAAGCAGGCCAGCCGCCGAGCCCGTCGGCTGCAGGAATTTGCCGCCGGGGAACGGATCGCTCAACGTCGCCGCCGGAGTTAGGAAGTTGTTATTGCTCGGCGTCATCGACGTGGTCTGGCTGTAGCCCTGTTGCAGGCTCAGTGGATTGGTCGAATACGCACCGCTCACTTGGAGCGTCGAAATCGCGATCGGCTGCACGAACAGTGCGAAGCCTGTGCGGACCGCCAACCGGTTCTGGAACCGGTCCGGCGTCCAAGCCAAGCCGACCCGCGGACTCAGCAGGTGCGACGTGTTCTGGTGGATTGCATTGTTCGACGGGCTGGCAAATGTCAATCCGCCCAACACCTTGAACTGCGACGGGTCCAGCGAGGCCGATGGCGACTTCGCGTACGCCGCCTGTGCCGCCGCGGCAAGCGGGCTGGCCGAACTGAAGTCGAATCCATTCACGGTCCGCCCCCACTTCTCGCGCCACGGGAAATCGTGGTCGTAGCGGAGACCCAGGTTCACCGTCAAGTTGCGCCGAATCCTCCAGTCGTCGTGCACGAAAATGGCACCGTAGTACTCGTAATACATCGCCGACGCGTTGATGTCGTAAGAGCCGCTAGTCGGCAGGCCGAGCAGGAATTCCGCAAAGTCCTGCCCCATAGCAACTGTGGAGGACGCAGTGCTCGACTGCTTCACCCAGGAATTCGCGCTGAACGAGAAGTTGCCGGCCGAATTGCCGATCGCGCGGTAGTTGAGCCGGTACTGCCGGAGGTCCCCCCCGATCTTGAGGTTGTGCGCACCGCGGATCGCAATCCAAGTGCCGAATACCTGCAGCGACTGCGACGGCAGCAGATTGGCGTTGGAGCCGAAACCGACCGTCGTCAGATTGCTATTGGTGGCGAACGCCATCGTCGGCAACTGCGCGTACTGCGAATTCGCGCCCAGGTAGGACGGGAAGCCATAGGCCGTCGGGTCGATGCCGCGGCTCGGGGATGAGTGGTCCTCGAACATCCGCGTGAAGTTCGCCCGGACATCCACCACGTTGGTGGAGTTGACCGTGAACACGTGGTCCAGAGTGCCGCCCCAGTTGCTGCGGCTCAGATTGGACCCCGTGGCGATGTTCTGGAAGTAGTCGTTTTTTGTCTGGTAGTACTCGGTGTGGCGGATATTGAAGTAGGTCCGGTTCCGCTGGTTGATGTTGTAGTCCAGCCGCCCCAGTTCGTTGGTATAACCGTCCTTGGCTGCGGCTCCGCTGCCGAAATTGTTGTAGCCGTCGTCGCGGGAAATGTTGGTGACGTTCGGGTCGGGGAAGAAGCCCAGATATTTGGCCGCCACAGGACTAATCTGGCTTACCGGAATCTTGTTGCCCGGATATGCCGTGCGGTTGATGGTGGTGCCGGTAAGTGTGGCCGAATACGGGTTGTAGAGAATTGTCGGAGTCTTTACCGTGAGAAGCTGAGAGAAGTCGCCGGTCTTCTGGGCCGCAGTCGGCACAGTGAAGAAAGTGGTGGCCGGCTGCGAGTCCTGAATGCCCTCGTAGGCGAAGAACCAGAACAGTTTGTCCTTGCCGTTGAAAACTTTGGGCGCATAGACAGGACCGCCGAGCGTGGTGCCCCACTGGTTGAAGTGGACCACCTGAACCGGGAGCGCGCTCTTGTTGCGGAAAAAGTCGTTCGCCACCAAGTTGTTGGGTTGGTTCTTCCACGAAGCCGTCCCCTGCAGCTTGTTGTTGCCGCTCTTCAGTACCTGGTTGGCCGTGCCGCCGCCGGTGTGTCCGTAGCTGGCGTCGCTGTCAAAGGCCTTTACGCGGACTTCCGAAACCGCGTCCTGGGGTGGACTGTAGGCCTGCCGACCGTCCCATGTAGCGTTCGGCACGCCGTCCACCAGCAGTTCATTCGTCTGGTTGGCCGAGCCGCTGATGCTCCACGAAGCCGCGCCACCGGATGCGAACGGCAGTACCTGCGCTGGCTGGCTCATCGGCGTAATGCCCATCGCGAACGTCAGCAGCGTCATCGGGGAGCCGCCGTTTGTCGGCAGGTCCTCGACTTCCTTCGACGTGATTGCCTGGCCGATGGAGGCGTTCTCGCTGTTCAAAAGCGGTGCCGCGTCGGTGACTTCGACCGAGACTGCCGCATCGCCAACCTGCAGCTTGATGTCGATGGTGGGCGTCTCGCCCGCACCCAGATGGATCGCTTTTTGAATGGCTTCCTTGAAGCCGTCCATCCTGACCGTCAGGTCGTAGACGCCCGGCAGCAGGAATGGTATGTTGTAATGTCCCGCGCCGTCCGTTTTCGAATCGTATCGTGCGTTGGTGGACGTCTCGACCACAGCCACCTTCGCACCGGCGACCATCGCGCCCGAAAGGTCCGAAACTGATCCGCCAATCGACCCGCGGAACTCCTGGGCCTGTAAACCGACTGCCGCTAGCAACGTTGCCGCGGCAAGAACTTGCATCCGCATCCTGAAGTACTCCCTATCCACAATAATAGCGCCGACAGGGAGTGAGGAGTGCTTGAAATCTGAGAGGCTCTGTTAGAATCGCCTCCATGAGACTGACGTCCCGATTGGTACTTGTAATTCTCTCGCTTGCCCCCGCCGTCTTCGCACAGGATGGCTGGATTACCCTCTTCGATGGCTCCAGCACCAACGGCTGGAAGATCGGCGGCAACCAGACGTCGTTCCAGCTCGTTGACCACACCCTCCAAGCCAACGGACCCGTCGCCCACGCCTACTACGACGGCCCGGTCCAAAACCATGACTTCAAGAATTTCGAGCTGATGGTGGACGTGAAAACCGCGCCCGGCTCTAACGGCGGCATC
>CAIYDY010000127.1 GCA_903925015.1 uncultured Acidobacteriia bacterium | reverse complement strand
TTTACGTCAACTCGTACACAACGTATTATTCGTACCATAGCAGCGGAAGGACTTGGTACGGGCAGGATTCCCCGCAAGCTCCGCCCAAGTATGGCAGCCACGGGACATTCACACAAAGCACGTACGCGAACAGCAAGTACGTGCAATCGCCCGGGTACAAGAGCTCGGGATATGCGTCGCGGCAGTATTCAGGCGGGTCGTCCTCCCCTGCAACCTCCTCCCCTGCAACCTCCTCCCCACGACCGGGTTCGTCGCCGTCTGAGGGCAGCAGTGCTGGTAGGCAGTTCGGCAAGAGTTCCGGGGAGCCTCAGGCCGCCCCTCCCACTGGTCGCCGATTTGGCTCGCCTGGGGGGAGCGGTTCGTCGCCTGGTGCATCGCCAGCCCCTTCGGCTGGACGCCGTTTCGGCGGCTCGGGCTCCGGCTCGGCACCTCGATCCGCGCCGCGCAGTTTCGGAAATCGTCGGCGATAGTCCCTATAAAAACAACGGGCCACGCGCAAGCGTGGCCCGTTCAAGGCAACAGCCGCAACTCGGAGGGATTGCGACCGCGTGGTTCTGCCTGACAACCCCGTCGGAAATTCTGACGGGGCAAACTCAATTCAATCCTACCCCTCAGCCCAGAAGGCCGCCATGACCCAAGCAGGCCACCTCCCAAGTGGAGACGCGGTAACGCGCCAGCATCGGGGGCAGCAGAAGGTCCACGACGTTCGGCTTGAGGGACCGGAAGCAGCCCGGGGCGGAAACCACAGGTACATCCGTCTTGTACCCCATTAACAACAAATTGCCGGGCTCCACCGGAGCCAGAAACCGTTCAATTTGGCAGCCAATTTTGTCCATTGCTTGTCCAACCACGTCGCAGGGACCAGCAGGCGCAGTTGTAGACGCCACCAGCACGGCCGACGGCTTCGAGCGCAGCAAATGTTGAAGGCCGCGCGAAACATGTTCCTCGTTCTCGAGGACCGCCAAACTCAGGTGCGAGCGAATCCCGTAACGCTCCAACTTCTGCCGGACCACCGGTTCGAACAACGTGCGCGACCGGTCCCCGTTGATGGGATCCGAGTACAAGACCGCAACGGAACCAGACCGGGCCGGGCGGGCCTGCATGATGGGGCCGCGCTCCCGCAACATATTCAACGAGCCGTCGTAATCTGACTTGGAGACCGCGAACGGCGCGCTCTTTACCGTTGCAATCCGCTGTCCGGCAGCAGCGTAGCTGAAGTTCAGCGCCGTTGCAACCACCAAACCCGATGTGCAATTCACCTGACGGAGCAAATCGTCATCCACCAATACGCAGCAATTTTCGGTGGCAATTAGGTTCGCCCTTCCGCCCGGTGCCAGCTGTATTTCGTAGCAGCCGCAAGCCATTTCCCCTGACAACCCGCAAACCGCTTCGTCTTCGGAAACCTCGTCGTCCTCAATTTCGGCGACCCAAACCTCCCTCATACCCTCTGATTGGAGGATCCGGATATCCTCTTCTCGAAGGACATGCCCCTTGGCCAGCAACTTCTTGCCGCCGGGGCGGAAGATTGCCGACGATAGGATTCGTCCAGTACACTCCTGCGTTTCCAAGGTTTGGGTTCTCATTTACGGACGTCTTCTCCCGTGTTTTTCTGAGGATATAGCGATCCCCCGTGGTTATATTCAACCACAACTACACTAGAGGAGTGGGAGAATGATCAGAAAATTCTCACTTTTTCTTGCCTAGGAAAATCACGGACCCGTGAAACGAAAAGGGCCCGCCCATGACAGGCGGGCCCTTCTACAAACGTCGGGAAAACGATCTACGCCACTGCGGCTTCCACGGGCTCGAACTCGCGCTTGTACTTGCAGGTGGCCACTGGGCACTGCAGGAAGGCCCCTGATTTGAGGTACTTCTCGGTCAAATAAGGGCTGCCGCAGTCCGGGCAGGCTTCGGCGACAGGTTTCGCCCACGCCACGAAATCGCAGTCCGGATACCGGTTGCAGCCATAGAACACCTTGCCCCGCTTGGATCGCCGCTCGGAGAGCTCTCCCTCGGTGCAGTTCGGGCACTTCACGCCGATCGTCTTGTGCTTCACGTACTTGCAGGCCGGGTAGTTGCTGCAAGCCGTGAACTCCCCAAACCGACCATTTTTTTCGACAAGATTATTGCCGCATTGCGGACATTTTTCTTCAAGAATTACGTCGGCCTTTTTCTGCGCTCCGCCGATCTGCTTGGTCGTCTTGCACTCCGGGTAGCCGGAGCAGGCGAAGAACGTCCCGAACCGGCCTTTCTTGAGCACCATCGGCCTTCCGCAGTTCTGGCAGTACTCCTCGTCGCCCTGCTCGGCGAGGTCTGCATTATCGATATCCGGAAGATCCACGGTCAGTTCGCGGGTGTAGGAGCACTCCGGATACCCCGTGCAGGCCAAAAAGCTGCCGTGCTTGCCCCACTTGATGACAAGGGGTTTGCCGCAGCGGTCGCACGTCAAGTCGGTCGGTTTCTCCATCCGCTTGATGTCGGTCATCTGGGTTTCGGCGGTACCCAGATCCTTCATGAAGCGCTCGTAAAACTCTCCGAGGGCATCGCGCCAATCTAATTTCCCGTCTTCAATTTCATCCAGCTCCTCTTCCATCCGCGCCGTGTATTTCACGTCGAAAATGTCATTGAAGCTTTCCAGCAGAAGGTCGGTGACCACCATGCCGAGTTCGGTGGGCTTGAATTTCCCGCCTTCCTTGGTGACGTATTCGCGCTCCTGGATGGTGGAAAGAATCGATGCGTACGTGGAGGGCCGTCCCACCCCGTCGGCTTCCAATTTCTTCACCAAGGTCGCTTCCGTGTACCGTGCCGGGGGCTCCGTAAAGTGCTGTTCCGGTTTGACGGCGCGGACTTTCAGCTCCTCGCCCTGCGATACCAGAGGAAGTTTGTGCTTGAGTTCGTCATCCTCCTCGTCCTTCTGGTCCTTGCCCTCTTCGTAGACGGCCAGGAAGCCGTCAAACTTCAGGACGGACCCGGTGGCCCGGAAAGTATAATCGACGCCGCTCAGCCCTGCTGCGGTGGTCTCAATCGTGGTCTGGTCGAACAACGCCGGGTTCATCTGCGATGCGATGAAGCGCATCCAGATCAGCTTGTACAGTTTGAGCTGGTCCTCTGCCAGAAACGGGGCCAAATCCTCGGGTGTCCGAGTGGCGGATGTTGGCCGGATACCTTCGTGGGCATCCTGCGCATCCTTCTTGGTCTTGTACAGATTTGCGGCTGCGGGGAGGTACGGCGCGCCGTACCGGGACTCGATAAAGCCCCGGACTTCGGTCAGGGCCTCCTCGCCGATACGCGTCGAATCGGTCCGCATGTAGGTGATTAGACCGACCGAGCCTTCGCTGCCGACCTCCACACCTTCATACAGCTGTTGCGCCAGCATCATTGTTCGTTTCACGCTGAACCGCAGTTTGCGCGATGCGTCCTGCTGCAATGTGGACGTGATGAAAGGCGCAACGGGATTGCGCCGCTTTTCCTTGGTGCCAACATGGGAGACGACGAATTTCGACGCCTGAAAATCGGCCACCAGCGCGTCGGCAGTCGCCTGGTCCGGAATCTCGGGCGTGGTTTCGCCCTTCCGGATCAAACGGCAATCGAAGTAAGGGGCCTTTTTCCCGGCCAGATTGGCGTCGACGGTCCAATACTCTTCCTTGATGAACGCTCGGACCTCGCGCTCCCTCTCCACCACAACCCGGACCGCAACCGTCTGCACGCGGCCCGCCGACAGACCGCGCCGAACCTTGTCCCACAGCAGTGGAGAAATCTTGTAACCCACCAAGCGGTCCAGCACACGGCGCGCCTGCTGGGCGTCCACACGGTTGACGTTCACCATCGCCGGTTTCTCGAAGGCCTTCTCCACGGACTTCTTCGTGATTTCGTTGAACATCACCCGGTAGAAGGGGGTCTGCGTGGCACCCTTCTTCGGCTTCAGTTCTTCCTGCAGGTGCCAGCAGATTGCCTCGCCTTCGCGATCAGGGTCAGCCGCTAGGTAGATGGCGTCGGCCTTCTTGGCGGCATCCCGAAGCTCCTGGATCAGTTTCTTCTTACCTTCAATCACCTCGTACTGGGGTTTGAAGCCGTTTTCGACGTCGACCGACAAGTCCTTCTTGGGCAGATCCTTGATGTGGCCCAGCGACGCCATCACAACGAAGTTCTTCCCGAGATACTTATTGATCGTCTTCGCCTTAGCGGGGGACTCGACGATTACCAGAGCTTTTGCCATATGCCTTTGAGTGCCTTCCCAGAATAAACCACGTTCCGCGCACAAGCCGGGGATGCCCGTTCCATGCGGGCTTCACCGAAGCCGCATCTACCGTGGTGAAATGCGTGAAAGTGCCCGCCTACCACACCTTGACGAAGTTTCGGCCCGGCTGCTGGCGGACCAAGCCGAGGATTTCCAATTCGAAAAGGCTTGCGATGATCTCGGACGGGGACATGTCGTCAATGGTTTCCACCAGTGTGTCCAAGTGGACGGCGGCATCTACCTTCAACTCCCGGAGAACCCGTCTGGACGCGGCAGCTTGCGGGTCGAGAGTCGTCCCGCCGGTTACGCTTGCATCGGATGCACCGGAAATGCCGGAAGTTTCACGCTGCCCGGCACTCGCGTCTGCGCCGGTCGACCCGAGACCCTGGTTCATGATCCGTTCCCGTCCCTCGTTGATCAGTCTCTGCTGCACGGAAGGGTGCAGCTCCGCCACCACGTCGTTCCAGTCCTGCACAAGCTTGGCACCCTGCTTGATCAGAAGATTCGGCCCCCAGCTCATCTTCGACGTGATGTTGCCGGGCACCGCGAAAACTTCGCGGCCTTGATCGATCGCCAACTTCGCCGTGATCGCCGATCCGCTGTACTGGGCACCCTCCACCACCAAAATGCCGCAACTCAGGCCGCTGACGATTCGGTTGCGGATTGGAAAATTCTGCGGAAAGGCTACCGACCCCATCGGGAACTCGGAAAGGATCAGCCCCTTCGCGGCAATTTCGACTGCCAAGCGCTTGTTCTCCGAGGGGTAGACGATGTCCACGCCGCAGCCGAGAACTGCAATCGTGTCGCCACCGGCGGCCAGGCAAGCCTTGTGGGCCGACGTGTCGATCCCGCGCGCCATGCCCGACACCACCGTCATCCCAGCCCGTGCCAAATCACCGGAAAGGCGCTCCGATGCGGCGAGGCCGTAGGGAGTCGGATGCCGGGTGCCAACGACACCAATGCACACCCCGGCCAGGAGTTGGGTGCGACCGAGCGTATAAAGAAGGATCGGCGGGTCGTAGATTCGCCGCAGCGCCTCCGGGTAGAGAGTGGAGTGAATCGGAATCAGTTGGGCTCCGAAGCTCCTGAGTTGCTGCTGCTGCGCCGCTCCATCTTCGAAACTGCACCCGCTGGACACCGACCGGGCCAGCCCCCCGCTCAGACCGGATGCTTCCAGCTCGCTCGGTGACGCCCGGAAGATGGCCTGTGGCGTCTGGAAGCGGTCAAGCAGGTGTTTTGTCCGGATGGCCCCCAGTCCAGGCACCATGCGGAGCGCAAGCCAGTAAAGTTCCTCCTCGTTGGTCAGCACGGACGCTGTTGTGGCATGTTGGGTCGCGGTCACGCTTAATATAGTGTTGGTGCCGAACGATTTTTCTCATGCAAGTTTGCCTGTGAATGCGCTGGGGCTGGAAGCGGGGTTGACATGAAGCGCGAAGCCGACTGGTTCGGAGAGACGGAGCCGGTCCTTGTCTACATTGCTGGACGCTTGGGGGAGGCCCAAAAACTGGAAGCGGTCCTGACTGAATCCGGCCTTGACTACGGCGTTGAAACCGACGAATACGAGGGCGGATTCATCTTCCGCCGCACCCGTACCGGCGCGTTCTTCTATGTGACGAACGAGTCCCTGCCCGCCACCCTGGAGACGATGCGAGCGCACGGTTACAAACCGATTTCAGAACCGCGCTGAGCCCCTGCCGCACCTGTCCGGTCCGGTTTGTGCCAGTCGTGGCATACAATATGATCGGAGGCATTTTCCGCAACATGGGAAGTCTAGGTGCACAGGAAATGATTTTCATCTTCATCTTGGCGCTCCTCCTGTTTGGGCCGAAGAAGTTGCCCGAGCTGGGACGGACGATCGGGAAGGCGATGACGGAATTCCGGCGCGCGCAAAGTGAATTGAAGTCCACTTTCGACCGCGAGATGCAAAACATTGAGCGGGAGACGGCAGTCAAGGAGTTGACAGCGACGAATGCCCATTCGGACGGCTACAACTACGATTATTCCTCGTACGATTCCTCGTATTACGACGGCTCGTACGATGCAACAGCACATGACTCGACCGTAACCACACCCGCATCTACTGCAACAACGACAGCTGGCGCATCCGCAATTGAGGGCGCCGGGTCAACGGTTCCGCTTCAAATCGAAGCGGCGACCGGTTCGATCGCCACCGGGCATTTGGACACAGCGCCGATATCACATGCCGCTGCAACCGCGTCTCCGGCAACGGTTGGACATATGGAACCAGGCCATCCTGCGGCTCAACCCGCGGCGGTGGTCGCCGAGAAGCCGGTCAACAGCTAAAAACAGCCAATGGCATTTCCCGAAGAACCCAACGGAGCACAGACTCCCGAAGGGCATTCCGCATCCGGGGCACCCGCCCCGGATGCGAATGCACCAATTCACACCGACCAGTCCGTCCATTCGGAGGCACCAGCCGTGGGCGGGGTTGTATTGACGGACCCGTACCATTCGTACGACTCCACAGACTCACCGGTCGTTGCCGATGTTGGCCAACCGGGAAATGCCGTTGTTTTGACACCACCAGAGCGTCCCGCCGGATCATCCGGCGGAGGTGTGCCACCCAAACCTCCCAATCCGCCCGAACCTCCAGCCGAGCCCGAGGAAGAGGACGGCATGGCCCGGATGAGCTTCCTGGAACATCTGGAGGAGCTTCGGAGCCGACTGATTTGGTCGATCGGCGGCATCGGCGTTGCATTCGTGCTGTGCCTCCTGTTCAGCGACCAACTCTGGAACATCGTATTCGAACCGGCCGGTGCAGCCCTGAGGTCGCTTGGCGTCAATCCTCCAACCCTCAAACTGATCTCACCCACGGACGCGTTCCAGATCATGTGGATGAAAGT
>CAIYDY010000126.1 GCA_903925015.1 uncultured Acidobacteriia bacterium | reverse complement strand
CGCCGCGGTTGCCGCCGCCGCCACTCCGGTTGCCGCCGCCGCCGCCGAACCCACCGCGACCGCCGCCGCCGCCACCGCCGCCCTCAGGCTTCGGACGGGCTTCGTTCACGTTCATCGCGCGACCGTTGAGCTGTGCGCCGTTGAGCTGGCTGATTGCATTTTCCGATTCACGACGGTCGGTCATTTCGACGAATGCGAAACCGCGGGGCTGGCCGGATTCCCGGTCGGTGACGATGTGGACGCGCTCGACGGTACCGAACTGTGCGAAGGCCGCGTGCAGCTCGTCCTGTGTGGTTTTGAAACTCAGATTTCCAACAAAGATGTTTGTCATGGTTTTGCTTTCCTTACTGCCTCATTTGTCTCTGTCAACTGCTCTGAAACCAAAACCACAAACACTGGTAAGGAGGGAGGGCGGCCGAAGGCAATCACTCATAGTTCTGCGGGCAAAGACTTTTCTAGGATAACAGATTTTGGGGAAATCTTCTATAACACATTCCGGCGGGTGCGCCGCAGCCGTACCACGACTGTCATCAAGCCCACCCCCAGCAAGCCTGTCGTCCCGGGCTCCGGCGTGGCCACATCCCAGCCGATCACGTCCAATGCGCGGATGTCGTTCCGGCTGATTCCCAGCAGTTCCCCCGGCGCGGCCGTCGGGTCCATGATTCCGATGCCCAGATTGTCCTTCCAATGGCTTGCTTGTCGGCCGTCCCCGAAGTTTGTACCGTTGGAAAACAGCGGCCCAAGGGTAGTTCCGCCGTCAATCGAAAAATACTTGGAGCGGTTGTCCGAGCTCTGGTCCATCCGGGTGCCAAAGCCCGAATTGGTGGAGAACCGGAAGTAGTCCAAAACCGTCGGGTCGTCCTCGTTCTCCGATAGCGCCGTGCCATTCCGGCTCGGGACGCAGTTCAGAACGGAACCGCAATAGTCGTAGTCGTCCACTGTGCTGACGAAACCGAGCAGGTGTCCGATCTCGTGGGTGGCCACTCCCACAAAATCGAAAGCACCGGAGTTGATCCCGTTCGAGGGGTCGAAATCGAAGTTGAAGTTCGAACTGAAGTCGATCTCGCCGTCGGAAGCTCCGTAGTTGCCGGGCACCAACCCGAGGGCGCGTGCTTGGGCTCCGGTAACCGCGACGTGTGTGTTGTCGAAGTTGCTGCCGCTGCTCAGATAGGGGGTGGAGCAGTCACCGCAGTTGTTCGTGTGGTTGATTACGAAATTGTTCGAGCCCGCCGATTGCAGGTGGGAGACTGCCGTGGCGTCATCGGCACTCTTCGCGTCCGCGGCGAGTGCGGCTTTAACCGCGGAGTCGGAAACATCGTAGAACGCCCCAGTAGTGGACCCAAGTATCCCGGAACCGAGGGATTTGTAGCCGATCGTCAGCCGGATCGTGACATTGTCACTCAATACACTGGACCAGCGCGCGGCTGCCTGGTTGAATCCGTTGTAGACTTGGTCCCCCACGGTGATCCCGCCACCCAGCGTAAAGCTGAAGATCGGACCCGCCAAGACGCTTTGGGACGTGAGTAGAAGTGCAAACAGGACTCTTATCCCGCCTCCGAATGGTCGCATAGTGACACCAGTGTAACAGAAATTATGGCTGCTTCTTCTTTCGGAACATGTCTATCAAGCCTTGGACCGGGGCCTTCTGCGTATCCGCTGGCTGCTGTTCCTGGGGCGCGGCCCCGGTCGGCGCGGACTGCTGTCCCTTGCCGCCCAGCGCGTCCAGAATTCCCCGAACACCTTTGGGATTGGCGAGTGCGGGAATCAGGTTCTTGGTCTTCATTTGCAGCAGTCTGGATGGATCCGGCGCGAAATGGGGTTTTGCGAAGGTGCCTGTGACACGAGCTGGAATCACCAATTCACCGTTGCCGTTGGCCAGCGCGGTTGTAAGGAATCCGCCGATGCCGGTGCCGCCAGCCTTCTGGCTCATCGCCTTGTCCAGGACGGCGGTTATCGCCAAATTCAGAGTCTGGTCCGCAAGATTGATGATGCCTTCGGCTCCGAGGGAGCTTCCATCCATCGTCAGTTGCAGATTGCTTGTGTTCGCGACGCCGTCCACAACATGGATGTCACCCGCCAGCTTCAAGATGTTCGTGGCGTTATCGGGCTGCGCTGCGAAACCCAGGAATTTCCCCACATTGGCCAGCTCGTTCATGACGTTCATACCGGCAAGCCGACCCTTCACCAGACTCAGGTTCAGGGTACCGTGCAAAGACTTGGCCGGATCTCCCGCTCCCAGTTTCATCTGGATGTCGCCAGCCGCTCCGAGCGTGCCATAGAGCGTGTTTTTCATGGAGGTCACTGCCGACAGGAGTTGGTTGGAATCGACGCTGTCCATTTTTAGGCTGAGGGATACTGCCGCTGGCACTGCAAGGGTATTCACCGAAAGCGAGCCTGACTGCGTCCCGCCGTAGACCTGTGCCGTTAAGGGGGCCAGCGTCATCACGCCCTTGTCGAAAGTCCCCTGTGCCTTGACGTTGGTCAACAGCACACCCTGGCTCGTCAAGCTGCCGATGTGGACCGAGCCTCTTCCTGAAAACGCCGGTGCCGGTGCCTGCTTTCCCGCAGTAGCGGTGGACGGTGTGTTTGCGGTTGTGGTGGCTTTCTGTAGCTCCTCCACATCCACCTTGTCGATATCGAAGTCAAAGGCGAGCGCCGGCGCGGCGAAATTCGTCACCGAGGCCGTTCCTTTGGCTGTCGTGCCCGCCAATGATGCCACCAACTGCGTGATAGACGCGGTGTTCCGGTCAAACTTTAGTGCCGCTGTCTGCACCCGGACCGGCTTGTTGATCGCCGCCGTCTGGATTTCGGCATCGCGTAGGGACCCGGTTCCGGAATACGCCAGATTGCCCTTGGTGGATCCGTTGACGCCCAAATCGAGCGAGAGCGTGCCTGTTCCCGAGACGCCTTCCGCCATTCCCAGCAATTGCGCAATGCCCAAGACCTCCTTGAGGCTGGCATTGTCCATGTTCACTGCAGCCTTGACCATCGAAGTTTTACCATCCAGCTCGCCCCGCGCCCCGATGTTCACCTTGCCGGCTGTAAACCTCACGGAATTTGCCTTCAGGAGTTCCGCCGTTAGATCATCGGCGAGATCATAGTCAACCGTAAGGGGAAAGCCCAATGCCTTCCCGCTAGCCGAGGAGTTGTTGAGGTCGAATCGCCCCTTCACCGTGGCATTCCTGTTGGCTGAATGGATGGCAGCCGTTCCCGAGATCGTGCCGTCGATCGGTAGATTGGCGCCCGAGAATCGAGACAGTGCCGATAGTGGGGCTGCCGTGAGTGTCAGCTTTCCGTCGAATGGGGTGTCTGCCGATCCAGTTGGACCGCCAGTGCCTTCGAAGGCCAGCGAATCGGCCTTGCCACCGGGCAGCTGCGCATCGGCTTTGACGTGGAACGCCTTGCCAGGAGCGAAATCCGTCAGTTCCACGTCCACGTGGTCATAGGTGGACCGGGATGCCGGTTTCCCCAACTCGCTGGTGGCGATCGTGCCGTCCGTGATCTTGAGCAGCGAAAGAATGAGTGGCGAACTGCCGCCGCCCTGCGGTTGTGGACCCATCAGATCGTCGAAATTCCACTTCGCGCCATCTTTCACAAACTCGATCGTTGGGTGAAGCAGTTCAAGAGCATCCACGTGGATTTCCTTGCGCAGCAGCGGAAAGAGCTCGGCCCGTACGCTGATCTGCTTGGCTGCCGCGAATGGCTTGCCGGTCGCGAAGGCCGACGTCTCACCGATGGAAATATCATCCACCTGAATCGCAAGCGGGAACAGGTGCAAACTGAGGTTGCCCAACGTCACCGGTCGATGGAACTGCTTTTGGAGATCTGTCTGGATCGTTCCCCGGAACTGGTTCACGTCCACCAAGAGGAACAATGCTCCGACGGCCAGAACAAGGACGCCGACGACGGCTCCCGCAACAAGGAGAACTTTTTTCATGCTCGTAAACTAGCTTGCCACAACTTCGTGTCGATCCGATTGCGTGACTTGCTTTCGGGACCGGTTCAGCTATAATCGGGACCAGTGCGGAATTCCCGGGCCAAAGCGCAAAAGTGGATGTTGCTACTGGCAGCGCTGTTGGCGCTGGGTGCTGCGCACGCGTCTCCGGCGCGCACCAGCGAACCGTCCGCCCAAGTGCGCTCCGCAGCCTCATGGGTGCTGCAAGCCCGCGAGCGAGCGGCGGTCAAGGTGCATGGGGGGCCGTCCGCCCGACGCCGCCATACGCTTCTTCCTGCCGTCCCAAAGCAGGTCGAACAAGGCTGCGCAGTTCGTCCCACGGCATACTCGCCCTACCTGTTCCAGCTTCCCCCTCCATCCCTCCCTGCGTAGACTTTTCCGAGCACTCTGGATCCGTCCCGGCCTTGGCCAGGGTCTGTTGCTGCTTGGCGTCTGTACTCTGTCAGTTTGCAACCGTCAGCGAAGTCGATTTGTCTATACCAGCACCCGGAGGAGGGTGAAATGCGTCCATTCCTGAAATCAATTCTGTCCGCGGTAGTTCCGGCGTTCCATTCCGGCGCGCAGACTTCTGTCCAGTCCATGCAGCATCTGCGTGCGGAATTCCAAAAATTGTCCGACGCCGAACTCCGCTCCCGCTATCAAGGAACTGATCACCTTGAAGAGGTGGTCGCCATTACCGCCGAGTTTGCGCGGCGGATTCTCGGCTTGGACATGTTCGAAGTCCAAATCCGTGGAGCGTTGGCGCTATGCCAGGGCCACATCGCGGAGATGCAGACCGGCGAAGGCAAGACCCTGGCCGCAGTTCCTGCCATCGCCTGGTATGCCAAGCGCGGCCAGGGCGTTCACGTGATGACCGTGAACGACTACCTCGCCCGGCGCGATTCCGAATGGATGGGCGGCATCCACCGGGCGCTGGGACTCACTGTGGCGTGTGTCCAGCAAGGAATGTCGCCAGGCGAACGCAAGTCGGCCTACGCCTGTGACATCACCTATGCCACTCCAAACGAGGTTGGCTTTGATTTTCTCCGCGACCAACTGGCGCTCAAATTGGAGGATCAAGTCCACCGTCCGTTCGCGGCCGTTGTGATCGACGAGGCCGATTCCATCCTGATCGACGAGGCCCGGATCCCGTTGGTGATCGCCGGCGGGGAGTTCGACGACGACAATCCCGCCATTCGGGCCGACAGGCTGGTCCGCCAATTCCACCAGGGTGTTGACTTCCAGATCGAACAGCACTTCCGCAACACCAGCCTTACGGATGAGGGCATTCGGGCTGTTGAAACATATTTCCGCTGCGGCAACCTTTTTGCGCCCGACAACCTGGCGATCCTTTCGGCAGTCCAGGACGCCGTTCATGCCCACGCACTCCTGCGCCGGGATGTCGATTACATCGTCGTCAACGGAGCCATCGAATCGGTCGATGAGTTCAAGGGTCGGATTGCGCAGGACCGCCGTTGGCCGGCAGGCTTGCACACCGCAATCGAGGCCAAGGAGGGCGTTGCCCTCAAGACCCAGGGGCGAATCCTTGGCTCCATCACCCTCCAGAACCTCATCGCCATGTACCCTGCCGTTTGCGGCATGACCGGGACCGCTGCCACCCAGGCTGACGAATTGCTCAAGATCTACGATCTCGATGTGGAAGTGATTCCTCCAAATCGCCCGGTGGTTCGGGTGGACCACGCGGACTTCGTGTACCGGACCCGCGCCGAGAAGGAGTCCGCCATTCTGAAGGAGATCCGGATGGTCCACGCAACGGGTCGACCGGTTTTAGTCGGAACGGCCAGCGTGGAGGAATCCGAGCGGCTCAGTTGGTTGCTCCGCGATCTGCCGCACCGGGTACTCAACGCCAAACACGAGGAGCGGGAGGCGGCGTTGGTGGCCGCAGCTGGTGAGCGGGACGCGGTCACGATTTCGACCAACATGGCTGGACGCGGTACCGATATCAAGTTGGGCGACGGCGTGGCCGGGCTCGGGGGGCTCCACATCATCGGCACCAACCGCCACGAGGCGCGGCGGATCGATTTCCAATTGCGGGGCAGGGCGGGGAGGCAAGGCGACCCCGGCAGTTCCCGCTTCATCGTCTCCCTTGAGGACGACATCATGGTGCGCTTTGGCGAGGACATTGTCCGCCTAAATCACACACCGGAATCCGTGCAGCGGGTGGTGGAGAGCAAGAACTTGGAGATTCGTCTGTTTCTTCAAAAGTATGAGGGCACTCTCGAAGGGCAGCGGCGCATGCTGCACGCCTATCGCCAGGAGGCGCTGGAGTCGGATTCGCCCGATTTTGAAAAGATGGTGACCCTTCGGGCAATCGACGGCCTGTGGTCCGACCACTTGGCGGCTGTCGCCGAGTTGCGTGATGGCGTCCAACTGGTGGCGTGGTCCGGAAGGGATCCGCTGCACGCGTTCCTGTCACGGATTGACGGGATGTTCCGGGACTTGATGGATGCGATGCCTGCCGAGATCGAGGACCGCCTCGCCGAGGCGCGCGAAAGCGGCTTGGATCCGTCCCAACGTGGTGCCACTTGGACGTATCTGACTACCGACAATCCGTTCGGCCAACTCAGCGACCGAATCTTGAATGGCATTCTCCGAAAGGCAAGCGAGTGGGTGCGTTGACGTCGCGGGCGCTCAGTGCTTCTGTTGGACCGATTTCGACACTTGGAGGCCGTATTCGCGCGCTTTCGCCATCACGGCCTGCCGGTCGAGGGTCAGGCAGCGGCGGTCGCGTACGACCTCGCGGCCGTTCACAACGACGTCTTGCACGTTGCCACCCTTCAATGCGTAGACGAGCTGGGAGTATACGTCGTACATCGGGACCGCGTTCGGCACGTCTAGATCGATCGTGATAAGGTCCGCGCGCTTTCCGGTCTCGACCGAGCCGATTTCCTTGTCGAGGCCCAGTGCGCGGGCTCCGCCGATGGTGGCCATCTCGAAAGCCTGCTTGGCTGGCAGGGCTTCGGGGTCATTCCGGACGAGCTTTTGCAGTTTTGCGGCTAGATCGGCCTCCTCAAGAAGGTCGAAATCGTTGTTGCTGCCGGCGGGGCCGTCGGGACCCAAGCCCACGGCGATGCCGCGCTTCAGCAGTTCCACCACTGGAGCCGCGCCGCTGGCGAGCTTCATGTTGCTGGAAGGGCAGTGCGCCACGCCGCAGCCACGGAGTTTCAGCGTGTCCATGTCCTTGGAGTCCAGCCAAACCCCGTGGGCGGCAACGGTGCGGCCGGAGAAAAAGCCGATGGACTCGAGGGTCTGGGTTGGGCTCTGGTGCCGTTGTGCCTGGTTGTCGTCGTTCTCCTTTTTGGTTTCGGAGAGGTGGATGAGGATGGGCGCGTTGTACTTGTTTGCGAGGGCGCGCGATGCTTTCAGTGTTTCCAGTGAATTGGTGTAGAGGGCGTGCGGCGCGATGGCGGCCACAATTAGCGGGTCGCCCCGGAACCGTTCCAGGAAGCGCTCGCCCAACTTGAGGGCGTCGGCAGGTGTTTTGGCGTCAGCAACCGGAAAGCCGATCACAGTTTCACCCAGGACCCCGCGGATGCCTGCTTCCTTGGCTGCTTCGGCGACCACATCCTCGAAATAGTACATGTCTGTGAACGTGGTGGTGCCCGAAAGTAGCATTTCGAGCGCGGCCAGACGGGTCCCCCATCGGACGAAATCGGCCGATACGTTCTTTGCCTCGGCGGGGAAGATGAAGTTGTTGAGCCAGTCCTGGAGTTTCAGGTCGTCGGCGACACCCCGGAAGAGGGACATCGCGGCGTGGGTGTGGGTGTTGACCAAGCCTGGGGTGAGGATGGCGTTGGGGCGGTCAATGCGGCGTTTGGGTTGCCATGCCTTGTCGATATCAGCCTTGGTGCCGACGGCGACGATTCGTTCGCCGCTGATCGCGACGGCCCCATTTTCGAGCACGCGGCGCTGTGCCGACATGGTGACCACGTATTTGGCGGAGACGATTAGATCGCAGGGGGCTGCTGGCAGTAGGGAGGCAATGGCAAGGAAACTATAGAAAAGACGCATCGAAGGCCCTCGGAAACAATGTGCTGAGTTGGAGTGTCTCGGTCTTGCCGTGGAGATTCGCCAAGACAATTTCGACGTCCCCGCAGAACTCCCACAAAATCTGTCGGCAAGCCCCGCAAGGTGGTG
>CAIYDY010000125.1 GCA_903925015.1 uncultured Acidobacteriia bacterium | reverse complement strand
GGCCGTAGTGGCTGTTCTCGGTGGTGAAACCGTAGGCGAACTCATCCATGTTGAGTGCGCCCACGCAGATGGCACCGGCGCTGCAGAGCGCGGCCACGGAGGCTGCGTCCCCGGCTGCGGGCGGTGTGGAGGCCCGGATCAAGGAACCTGCAAGGGTGGAGAGGCCCTGGATATCGAACAGGTTCTTGGCCGCAAAGGGAACACCGGCCAGTGGTCCGGGATCTTCACCGGCGTCTATCTTGCGGTCGACGGCACGGGCCTCGGCAAGCGCCCGTTCCGACAGGACCTGGGTAAAGGCGTTGAGGGAGCCGTCGTTCCGCGAGATCCGGTCCAGCGTGGCGAGGATGATCTCCACCGCCGTGACTTTCCTGTTCTTGACGGCGTGCGCGATCTCCGCCGCCCCGGCACAATGCAAGTTTTCAATCATGACTGGAACACCGGTGCGGCTTCGATGGATTGGTCCAGCGGGAATTCCATAAGGAAGCCCGCGATGCTGGTGATGCGGCTGAGGTCGTCCTCCACCTCCCGGCGGCTGGCGGCAGGAATTGGGAGGCCGATCCGCGCAGCCGCCGCATCCATATAAGGGGTAGGGGCCGGAAGCAGTGAGACGTGCGCGGAGACGATCCGCCAAGCCAATCCGCCCCGATCCGGGTCGGGCAGCTTGGTCCAAAATTGGGTTTGGCGGCCATGGCGTTCCACTCCATCCATGGCCCGTACAAACTCCAGGTTGATGATTCCAGACGATGTCCCGAAGGACATGATTTCCAGACGGCTGACCACGCGGTCCAAATTCATCTTTGGACGGGCCAGGCGGAAGGCCTGGATCTCTGCGGCTCCGTGGAGATTCTCCGTCACGCCGTAGCGGATGGCGTGGGGAGAATCCCAGAAGAGCGATTCGAGGGTGGGCACATCATTGTCCATGAGTGCCCTCTCGTAGACCTCGTGCAGAGCTGTCAATTCAGCGATGACTACAGGGTCGTTTATTGTCATGGTGTTCGGGCTCAGAAGCGATAGGATACCGTGGCGCTGACCGTTCTCATTTCGCTGGGCTTGACGAACACATCCCAGAACAGGTACTGCGAGGTGTAGTAGTTCGAGTTCGTCAGGTTGTTGGCTGCAACAGTGGCGGAGTACTTGCCGCGGGTGTAGTAAACCGAGCCACGGAGTACCGCATAGGACGGGAGCAACAGCGGGGTGATATGTCCGGCCTTCACCTTGTCGACATAGGTTGTGCCGAGCGTGACGCCGAAGTTCGCCTTGGGAGAGTAGGTTGCGAAGACGCTCATTACGACCGGTGGCTGGCCGGCAACCTTCACCGGAGCCTTGATGCCGAACATGCTCGCGTCGCCGATGAAACGTCCCGCGTACGCTTGCTGCGGAGTTAGACCGAGAGCGGAAGGCGGAATACCCAGCAGGAAGGGAATATTCAGCTGTTCCGGATTCTGCCAAGTATAAGCACCGGTGACGCTGAACTTACGGCTTACAGCCGCGCGGAGTTCGATTTCGGCACCCTTGGTGCGGAAGTAATCAATCGCCCCGTTGTTCGAGTTGTAGGACGAGTGCTTCTGCTTGAAGAGCGAGAAGGATGCGTAGACCCGGTTGTCCAGCATGCTGGTCTTGACGCCACCCTCGTAGAGGTTGGACGGCTGGATCCAAGTGTGGTTCTGGATCTGGGCGTAGTCGAGTTCCCCGCCCTGGCCGAGGTCCAGGTAGCGCGAGGTCGAGGTGGTGAAGTAGGGCGTGAAGTGGAGGGGCAACCGGTAGCTGACGCTGGTGTTGTAGGTGGCCGCACCGCCGGTGTCCTTGGCGCGGGTGAGTCCTTCGCCGTTGTCCTGGCCCTTGAAATCGGGCGTGTAGTGGTCGTAGCGGACACCCTGGAGAATTGTCAGCCGGTTGAAAAGGTTGAGGCTGGCCAGTCCGAAGACGCCGGTGTCACCGTAGTTGCCGGTCTGGTAGTAGTTGTAGCCCCAAGCGCCTTTCGTGCTGAAAACGCTGGCGAAACGGTCGTTCGGCTGGGCACCGACGGAAAGGTCGCGGCGGTCGATTACCTGGTAGAGGGTGCGTTCCTCGCCGGCGGTCGATTGGGTATAGCGGTAGGAGAAGCCGCTGGTTGTTTGCGCCTTGAGCCACTTGCCCACCTTGAAGGAGTAATCGAAGGAGGTCTTGTTTTCAATCACGCTGGGCGTGTAGTTGGCACCGAAGCCGTAGGTGGAGAACTTCTGGTGGTCGAGCGAGTCGTAGAAGGTCTGGTTCTTGAGCCGGACACCTTCCTTGAAGTCGCGGATCAGGTCGAAGTAGCCGGTGTAGGTGATGGCATCGGAGAAGTCAGGGCTATCGATAAAGATCTGGTCGTGGTTGAGGTGGGTGGTGTGGATGGTCTTCGGATCGAGCGCGTAGAGCGCGGCCTGCGGTGTCGCCAGGAAGGTGGAGGCGTAGTTTGGCAGGTAGGCGAAATTGAGCAACTGGGCGGCGCTGAAGTTGGTCGGGTTCAGGTTGTACTGGTTGCCCGCCAGATTGATCATCGGGGTTCCGGCCAGGTAGGTGCCGTTGTCCACAAGGGCCTGGGTAACACGGTTCCAGCCGATGTTCTGGGGCAGCGCTCCGGCGAAACCTTGCATGCCGAACTCCATGCGCCACTTGGAGGGCAATTCCATGTCGAAGGAGATCTGCCCCAGCTTGGAGCGGGTGGAGATGCCCTTGTAGTAGCTTTTTGAGTCCTCAACGCTGAAGAAGGTGTAGAAACCGCCGCGCTTGCCGCCGAGCTTGAAGGGGCTGCCGAATTCGACCGAGCCAGCCTTCTGGTCGTAGGAACCATAGGTCAGGCTGATCTTGCCGGTGGGGTGCTCCAGCCACTTTGCCGTGCTGCTGCGGGCCGATTTCGGGGTGTAGTTCAGGAAGCCGCCGACGCGTCCGCCGCCGTAGATGGGGGACGGGGGGCCTTTGACGATTTCCAATTCCTCGGCGTCACCGACCGGAGTTGCGTAGTTGCCACGGTTTTCCACGCGGCGGAAGCCACGGTAGAAGTTGTCACCGGCCTCGCCACGGATGAACAGGGCACCGGGGACGCCAAAATAGCTGCCGGTGAAGCTGCCGGGAGAGGCTGTCACCAGGTCGTTGACCGTCCGGATGTCGTAGCGGGCCATCATTTCCGCCGGAACGACGGAGATGGAGCGCGGGGTTTCTGCGAGCGGTGTTTCAATGCCGAAAATGCTGTTGGAGGGCGTGTCGGGCACCACTTCGAACGGGTCCAGCTTGGCGCTGACGTCCACAGTGGAACTGCTGGCGCTGGGGGTGATTACGATGTTGAGAGTCGCGGGCGAGCCGGTAACAGCAACATCGGCCTTGGAATAAGGCGCGAAGCCGGGAAACTCTACCTTCAGGGTGTAAGTACCTGCCGGAATCGCGGCGAAGGCGTACTGTCCGGCCGCATCTGCCAAGGTGGCAAGATTCGCGGATGTTTTCTGTTCGGTGGCGGATACACGGGCTCCGGAGATAGCTCCGCCGGACGTATCCTTTACTGTGCCCGAGAGACTGGAGGTCTGGGCGGAAAGAACCGTGGTGAGCGCCAGCACGGCGAACACACTACGGGCGTAGGTGTTTAAACTGCTTTTCATTGTCGTCCCCTTCGTTTCGCTAGTTGATTGATCGTGTCAATTAGCAGGCCCGAATCCCATCGAAACCGGTCACTGTTACGCAGTACGAATTGGTCAACGTAGACCGCTCCGAGCCGCGCCAGGGACCTAGGTTTCTTGGCGGGCGTTCGGAATCGTTGGGGACCTGTACTTGGATAAACCAAGTTACTCCAGCGCTGTGGCTGAAATGTAATGTTACGTCTGGCAGGTACGGGGACGCAAATAGATTTTTTCGATGGTTTGAATTGGGTTTCTGGGGATGAGGCGTGTCCGATGGGATTGGAGTGCCCGGGTCGGTGAGCGTGGCGGCGGCAAGCCGGGCGACGCACGGCGGGAGCGGCGATGGATACGGGTGGTTCCGGGTGCGATTGTGCGGTAGGCGGCGTTGCGCTACCGGAAACTGTTGATTCTGTTGGTTCCTGCGGCTTTTCGACAGTGTGCGGAAGGGCTGTTTCGGGTGCCGAAACAGAGCCAAGCAGGCCCACAAAATGAGCGGGGATTGGGGCGGATTCCGGGTCGGCCGGCGGGGGGACGATGGGCCGGTCGTACGCGCCATTCCGGTCGGGCTCGGTTGGTCGGTGCGTTTGCGGGGACTTGGGCTCGGGTTGCGGGTTGCGCTTCCGGCGGGCCGCACGTCGTCGTTCGAGCGTGGCGAGGGCGCGGTGGAAGTCGCGGTTGTGGCGTGCGCTGTC
>CAIYDY010000124.1 GCA_903925015.1 uncultured Acidobacteriia bacterium | reverse complement strand
GTGCCTCCGCCTGTCCGCAACGGAACCAGCGCGGCCACGGCGTTTTGGTAGTAAGGTCGGACATCGGGCACTGTCCCGGTGACCGTGATACCGGGGGTTTGGGCCAAATCCCGTACGGCTTGGGTCGGGTTGGCACCAACGATCGCCAGTTGGATGCCGGGAACCCTGCCGCGGATCGAAGGCCAGATGTTCGCCACGAAGGAGAGGGCGGCTTCGACGTTCGGGTAGTAGTCCATGGTCCCCACAAAGACGATGTTCTTGGCACGTGAAGTCCCATGGTCGGTGCGGAAATGGGCGGTATCCACGCCGTTTTCCACGACGGAAACGCGTGCGCCGGGCGCAATCCGGGAGAGCTCCACGCGTTCGCGCTCGCTGCATACGATGTGGCCGAAATCATCGCGCAGCATTTGCCGCTCCAGTGCGGCCATTTTGTCGGCGGTGATCCGCGCATACCAGGATTTTGGCCCGGAACCGACTGTTTGGGCGAACCGGCTCATCGCCTCTGACTCGATGTTGTGCCAGTTGTAGACGACGGGCGTACCGGCCCCCTCGGCGTACCGGATCATGTGGATGCTGTCCAAGTGGATCAAATCATAACGATTCTTAGCCAGCAGACGTTGGACCGCTTCCATCATGAGCGGGCTGGTGTAGTTGAGGATTGGCAGCGGCCATTTGCCCACCACCCCCTGCAATTTCTGGCCGATGGTATAAGCGCCGGGTTTGGGCACCGGGACAACTTCCCGGCACAACGGCAGTTCCACTTGGGATAGCGGAATGGAACCGGGGTCGACGAAGTAGGCGTAGTCGACATCGGCATCGCGTGACAACGCTTGGAGGAAATGGTACTCGCGAAGCTTGGCCCCACTGCGGGTTGGCCAGCATTGGCGGGGCGAAAGGAACAGAATTTTCAACTTGTGCGTCCGCTCTTTCTCAACCAAGCTTCCAAAACGAGGAGGTACCAGAGTTGAACGGGGATCTCATTCTGCTTGAGCGCACTGTCGATGGCTGCGGAGAGGGCCTTGCGCTCAAACCATCCCTGGCTGGTGAGCAAGGTTTCCCCCTTGAGCTCCGCCAGACGGCCCGACCACTTGGTGGCCAACCAGCGCTCCACCGGAACGGTAAACCCTTGCTTACGTCGGAACGCCACATCCGGCCCGACGTGGCGGCGGACAATTTCGCGCAGGATGGCTTTGAATTGCCCACCTTGGAAATGCACTTCGGCGGGGATACGGGCCGCGAATTCCCAGATCTTCTGGTCGAGGAACGGCGCGCGCGCCTCCAGCGAGTGGTACATGGTTCCGCCGTCCACCTTGGTCATGAATTCCGAGGTGAAGTGCATCTTCTTGTGGAAGGCGAAAACCTCGGCGACAAGATCGCGGGCGGACTCGAAGGACGCCGGAACTTCCCGATGGGCAACCGTGCCGCCCTTGAGGCGCTCGCCGAAGAGGTTGTTTTCGTAGTAATAGGGCAGGCCAATGCGCACCCGTGCGTAGGCTCCGATACCACCCATTGCGTAATCGAGCAGGCTGCGGGCCCGTTTCAGGGGAGGAATTGCGGAAAGCAGTGGCCGCAATGCGTCGTAGACGGAGGGCGCGAAGCCAGGCACGCTGCGGGCGATCTTCTGGGCGCGCCAAGCGTTGAACTGGAACGGATAGCCAAGGTAGACGTCGTCCCCCCCGTCGCCGGTCAGAAGCACGGTGGCTTTCGGCTTGACGGCTTGGGAAACACGGAGCATTCCGAGCGCCGAGGTGCTGGCGAAGGGCTCGCTGTAGGCGGCAATCAGGTCGTCGAGCGGCGGCGGCTGGTTGGTGTCCAAGTGGACGATTTCATGGGAAATGCCCAAGCGGCGGGCAATGTCCTGGGCATCCAAGCTTTCGTCTCCCGGGTCGCCGGGAGTGCCGACCGTGAAGGCATGGATGTTGGCACCCAGTTTGGAGAGCGCCCAGCAGACGAGGGTGGAATCGATGCCGCCTGAAAGCAGCGCGCCGATGGGAACGTCGGAGATCAACCGCAAACGGACCGCGTCGATGATCAACCGTTCGGTCTCGGCCACGGCGTCGTCGAATTGGATCGTCCGGTCCTGACCGAACTTTGGCAGGGACCAGTAGACGCGTTCGGTCGTTTTGCCATTCTCCCATTCGAGGACCGTGGCGGCGGCGAGTTTGCGGGTGCCCTGGAAGATGCTTCGGTCATCGGTGACAAAGCCGACGTCGAGGTATTCGAGCAGCGCTGCGGAAGCAATTTCGACGGGAAACCCAATGCCCTGCAGCGCCTGCAGCGTGGAAGCGAAGGCGATATTGCCATCCCAGATCCGGTAGACGAGAGGCTTTACACCCAAACGGTCGCGGGCAAGGGAGAGTTTTTGCTTGGGCACGTCCCAGATGGCGAACGCGAACATCCCGTGGAGACGGGGGAGGAGGCGATCCAAGCCCCATTCCAGATAACCCTCGATGAGGATCTCGGTATCGCATTGGGAATGGAAGGCGTGGCCGAGACGCTCCAGCTCC
>CAIYDY010000123.1 GCA_903925015.1 uncultured Acidobacteriia bacterium | reverse complement strand
TCCTCGGAGCCTTTCTGTTCCAGGGACTTCAAATACAAGTCCTTTGCCTTGTCCAGGTTCTTGGCGCTGTACTGGCCTTCGGCCTGTTCGAGGACTTGTGCCGCTGCAGATCGCGCAACCTCCCCCACGACTACTTGGTTGGCCTTGCGCTGCAACTGGCCTGAATCAAACTTTACCGACGAGATCCGGGCGCTTTCCCGTTTCAAATCAATTTCGTGCACCATGTCCTCGGCGTAAAACCTGAGACCCTGCTGCTGTTGTTCGAAAGCCGGAAGCTGTTCGGCGAAAAACTGGGTCAGTACAAAGCCCTGACGCATTGCCATGTCGATGGCGTTTTTATTCTTATCCAGCCGAGCCTCTACCGCCTTGATCAGGCTTTCGGTTGCCAGGAGGACGAAATCGTTCTTGTAATTGTCGTTGAGCGGTGACAGTTGGACCAAATCCAGGAGCGACCGCTTCTGCTGGAGGTCAATGCCGTACTTGATCATGATCGGATCGATCTCAAAGTGCAAGTAGGCGTGCCGGATGTCATACATCGGAGGCTGGGCGGACGGCGTGACGATGACGAACGCATCGTCGCCGTAGTTGCGGGTCTGCACCTGTTTGGGATTGGCCAGGAGGTCGATGAAAACCTGGAATCGTCGTCCCAGATAGCCAGCGGTGGACACCCGAAGGTAGCCGTCGATCTTTGTCGTCATCGAAATGAGCGGGGCGTGGTACTTTTCCAACTCCTGCTCGTATATCGGTTTTGCCTGGCGCCATAGGGCGGGGAGGTTTACCTGACGGCTGAAATCGATTAGGAGCGGGGTGAGGCCTTCCAGTGCCTTTGCGTCCGGCGGGATTTCCACGTCGCGTGTACGCCAGCCGAAATCTGGTTGTCCTGTAACGGAGAGCGCGTAGGAGATGTACTGTGAGAGGTCCTCGGCAGCAGTCTTGCGGCGTGCGTTGGTGGCGAGGAATCGCTTCAGTTCCGGCAGAACGGCCGGGTTCGCCTGCGCGATGTAGTCACGGAGTTTTTGTCGCAGGGGACTGTTATCCGGGAGTCGGATACCCTCGTCATAGCCCGCGGCGTTGATCGCAGCTAGGACATAGAAGAGATTTTCATTGGCGTCCAACTGGAGGTTGTCCGCGGCCTGTGCTGGAATGACCGTGGTGCCCGCGCCGACAAGGCACAGGGCGGCCAAAACTGCGAAACTTGGGACTTGGGTGTGTTTCAATGTGGGCGCGCCCGCTTCGGTTAGTTTAACATCAATTATTTGGAACCCGTGAATATGGACTCTGGAACCGCATCGCTCAACATCGTAATGGTTGCGTCCGAGTGCTCCCCGTATGCCAAGAGTGGCGGTCTGGCCGATGTGCTGGGCGCACTTCCGAAGGCGCTCGTTTCGCTTGGCCACCGGGTCGCCGTGGTCCTGCCGCGATACATGGGCGCACTCCAGGTGCCTGCGGAGAGGATCAACACGCGCCTGCCAGTGGAATTGGGTGGTTGGCGTTTTGATCCGGCTGTGTGCCGGTTCGAGGCGGATGGCGTTACCTACTTCCTGGTGGAGCACCAAGGCCTGTACGAGCGCAACGGCCTGTATGGCGACCAAAATGGCGAGTTTGGTGACAACCACTTGCGTTTCGGACTTCTTTGCCGGGCGGCACTGGAGATATCCCGCCTCTATTTTCCCGCCGACATCTTCCATTGCCACGATTGGCAGGCCGGTCTGGTGCCGCTGTACCTGAAGGCGTTCGGCGGGCATCCGGATCCCATGCTGGCGGCTGCAAAAACCGTGATGACCATTCACAACATGGGCTATCGCGGTATATTCCCCAAGGCAAAAATGCCGGAGCTATCGCTGCCAGGGTGGTTGTACCGAGCCGACTTGGTCGAGTTCTGGGGAAACATCAGCCTTCTGAAGGCTGGCTTGGTGTACGCGGATGCGATCACGACCGTGAGTCCTACCTACGCACGGGAGATTCAAACCCCCGATGGCGGTTTCGGTCTGGATGGGCTGCTCCGGGCGAAGTCAAAAGTTGTGACGGGGATTCTCAACGGCGTCGACTATGGCGTCTGGAATCCAGAGACCGATACATATTTGCCGGCGCATTACTCTGTTTGGGACCTATCGGGCAAGGCGGAGTGCAAGCGTGAACTGCTGCGCCAGTTGGGGTTGCCGGAAGCCGCGATGGACCGTCCCGTTCTTGGCATCGTGTCCCGGTTCGCAGACCAAAAGGGGTTTGATCTCATCGGCCAGGTTGCCTGGCAGCTCTTCCAGGACGATGTCTATCTGGCGGTCCTGGGCAGCGGAGCACCGTACGATGGCTTGTTCCGTGGTCTGCGCGACCAGTACCCCAACAGGGTCGGCTTGCGGGTGGGTTACGATGAGCAATTGGCGCACAGGATCGAGGCGGGTTCCGATATTTTCCTGATGCCGAGCCGTTATGAGCCGTGCGGTCTGAACCAGATGTATAGCCTGCGGTATGGCACCGTTCCCGTTGTCCGCGCTGTTGGCGGCTTGGAGGACACTGTTCAATCGTGGCCGCCGGAACAGTCCACCGGTTTCAAATTCAGCGACTATACGGGTCAGGCGTTTCTCGACACCGTGCGAGCGGCCGTTCGGGCTTGGTCCGACCGCGAGGCATGGCGGCGGATGATGGTTCGTGGCATGAACAAAGACTTTTCGTGGCAAGCAGCGGCAGCCGGGTATGCGCGCCTTTACAGCGCCTTGCATCCTTTCCGGTCCGGCCGACTCTAATTGAAGTGAAGAGGATCATATGGCAGGAACAAACACAGTAACCTTTACCGACGCAGGCTGGGACACGGACGTCCTTCAATCCGAGACGCCGGTTCTCGTTGATTTCTGGGCGACGTGGTGCGGCCCGTGTCGTCAAATCGCTCCCACCGTCGATGCGATCGCCGACGAATACGTGGGCAAGGCCAAAGTCGGCAAGCTGGACGTCGACGCCAATGGTGCCATTGCAATGCGGTACCAAGTACGCGGCATTCCGACCCTGCTGTTGTTCAAGGGCGGCAAGGTGGCGGGCCAGATTGTCGGTGCGACCGGTAAAGCGGACTTGCAGAAGCTGATCGACGCCAACCTGTAATCACGAAATGGAGGATTTGGGCCCGGTCGGAGCCGTCTCCGTGCCGGGCCCTTTCTTTTGCGGGGCCTTTCAAATTTGAAACACTACTTGATCTGCCGGGGCATCCATGCGTAAAATGGCTTTTTCGTTACCCGGTAGCACGAACCCGATGAATATTCGAGACGACTCAGATCCGCTGGCGCCACAAAGAGAAGCCGCCTTCTTTTACGGGCTGTTTCTTCGGGGGCATTCCCTCCACGAGCTGCGCCAGGATATCGATGTTCCCCGTCCGGTTGTGACGCGTTGGTTGCGGGGAAGAGAGTTTCGCGGCGACTTCCGGTCCGACTTGGACCGTGTCTACCAGTACCGAAAACAGGTTCTGGCAATCTTTGACGGCTTGGTTTCGACGAGCGAACAGTCGGGTATGTCCATCCAATAACCGCAGGTATGTTAGGTCTACACAAAAAGTCCTGCATTCGTGCTGCAAATGTGATCGCTTAAAAATTTGCGGTTTTGTGTGCGAATCACGCTTCGCATGCGGGCGGGGCCGCACCCGAATTTGTCCGGGGAGATGCCCTGCCGAGGCCTAGCCGAGGACGGGATATCTCCGCCGATGGCAGTGGCTCCTCCGACCCTCCACCGGTTCATAGGGCGCACGGCAGGTATCTTCTCCGAGTGCCTGCCGTTTTTTTTTCTCCGCCCCTCAATTGTACTAGTACTTCTGGGACTTCCGCAAGGTGGCTTTCTCTGTTCCTGAAACCCAGACCGACTCGATTTCAACCTTCCCCGCTTTGAGCCGGAACCCGACCACATCTGCGAGCTCTCCGGGTTGCAATCCCTTCATTCTGTGACCCAACCGGATAATCGACGCAGGGTTGACGGTGGCCATTCGGACTGAATCCTGAATCGAAATCCCCGCAATCGTGGTTAGAAGCGCAATTCCGTCGTTCATTCGCAGCGCCGAACCTGCCAACCGGTCGGTTCCTGCCAGTACGACGCGACCGTCAACCGTCAGGTCGGCTTCCTGCTCGCCCAGCCTGTAGCGGCCCGGACTTGCCCCGGCAGGCGAGGATGCATCTGTAACCAACACAGAGCGTTCGATGGTTTTCGCCCGCAGGGCGGTCTTCAGAAAGGCCTTGCCCAGATGGATTCCATCCACGATAAAACTGGCCGAAAGCCGGTCTTCGGCCAGCTGTTCCCAGATGTAGTTCGGATGTCTGCGCATCACGGCGTGGGCTCCATTTCCAAGGTGTGTGGAGAGCGTGGCTCCGGCATCCACAGCCGCTGTTATCTGGTCCGCCGACGCATTGGTATGGCCGATCGAAACCGCCACGCCGTCCGCAGCTACTCGCGCGATCCACCCGGGGGCCTGAGGCCAGTGCGGCGAGATCGTAACGAGCCTGACTCCACCATCGGTGGCTTCCTGCCACCGGCGGTATTCATCGAAGTCGGGTGGCCGAACCCAGCGCAACGGATGTGCGCCGCGGGGGCCGTCCTCCGCTGCGATATACGGGCCCTCAACGTGGAATCCGGCGATGACTGCACCATCGGGGATCTCACGCTGTGCGCGGCGCAGGCTGCGTAGGCAGGCACGCATTTCGTCGGGGCCACCGGTTATCACCGTCGGCAGGCACCTGGTGGTACCGGTGGCGAGAATCGTCGCGATCGCTTTTTCCACGTCGGACACGGAAACATGGGGATCATTGAAGTCCACTCCCGCGAAGCCGTTGACTTGGATGTCAACGAAACCCGGCGCGAGCATCAGGTCTCCGGCGATGTCCGCAGCCACTGGACGCACCTGTTCGATTCTTTCGTTGAATACCACTTCGATCGGCAAGCCCGAGAGTGCGTCAATTCCAAAACAGTTCACGTGTTCTCCGTTTTATCCACAAGCGATCCACAGGGAGTGCTTGTAAGCGATTGATTCCAATGCTAAAAAGAACTGTGGAAACCCAGCCTGAGCGTCTATTTTGCACTGGCGCGATGCCCCAGTTTTACGTTACAACAGAAGCTAGGACAGGCGGGTGCCCGGTCTTGGCAAATGATCTCGGGGGAGGTGATTGCCCGGATCCGCATCCGCCTACTCGTTTGATGCCGAACCTCCAGCCCACGCGGCCTTGGCCTTGTCCACCAAGCTGGTTCCTGAATCCCGGTAGTAGCGGTACGTTGCTTGCTCAAACCTCTTGCAACGGTAGGAGTGCGCTTTTGCCCTTCGAACAAAATCGAAGTCCTGATACCAAATGCTGCGGTCTTCGGTGAACAGGATGGCTTCGAAGACATGTCGGCGGACCAACAGGGTGCCCTGCACTACGCACTTGCCCACATCGATCCAGCCACAGCCCCGTTCGAGATCAGGTACTTGGACCTGGTCTCCTGCGGATGCCACCAACTCAACGCCACCCCATGTGAGGTCAAGCTCCGGTTCCGCCTCCATCTGTTCCACCCGAAGTTCGAGGTGTCTTGGAAGGAACTCGTCATCGGCATCGAGAAACGCAATATACTTGCCGCGCGATGCACGCACACCAAAGTTCAGTGCGGCGCTCTGGCCGCGGTTTTCCGTTCGATGGATATGTCGCGTGGACGTCCGATGCAGTTCCGCAAGAACTCGCGGCGACTCGTCAGTGCTACCGTCGTCCACGATAATGTGTTCCCAATCGGCCAGGCTTTGGCAATCCACCGATCGGCATGCGCGCGCCAGTGTGCGCCCGGCATTGTACGCCGGCGTTACCACGCTAACCCGGGGTTGAAGGAGTGTTCCGTCGCTCATCTATCTCTTATGTTCGCAAAAGCCGCAAGTATTTTTCCACCACGACTTCCAAATTGTGGCGGGTCGCAATGTGTTTTCGGGCAGTGGCGCCGATTGCCCGGCCCAAGCTAGGTGTCGCCGCAAGCAACGCCATGAGTTCGAAGAGTTCCGGTTCCTCCGACACGCCGGCCTGGACCTTCAGGCAAGTGCCCAGCGGAAAGTCCGACGTTTCTTCCCCTTCTGAGAGGATGACGGGCTTTCCGATCCCCATCAGACGAATGGCGATGCCGGACGTTTCGCCCGCTGCTGGATATCGTAAGTTGACGCAACAGTCCACCGCTTCCGCCGCCACCAGCAGATCCCATTCGGGCATGTGTCCGAGCCGAAAAATGGCCGGATGCTGCGCTTCCGACGACAAATATCGTTCCAATGCCGGTGAAACGGGCTCTCCGGCCAGTAGAAGGGCCGAATCCGGGTAGATGGCGTTCAGCCTCCTGAATGCGCCAAGGGTTGGTCCCAGCCGCTTGGTTTCCCTCAAATAGCCAAAACACGCAAAGAGCACCGTGCATGGTGCAATTCCCAACCGTTGTCGAAATCTGACCGCGTCACAGGCATCCGGCAACCCATCGAATTCGAAGAAATGGGGAATCGTTGCAACCTGGCGGGCCCCGTGCTCACGGGCAAGACGTGCGGCACCGGGATTGTGGACTACGACCTGTCGAGCCGCTTCCACCACCCGCCGCAGCATGCCGAACTCGAAGTATCTCGGGTCGACGCCTGAACTGGCGCGGCGTTCCCACAATTCCTCGGCCAAATCTCGGCGCCACTCGCCGTAATTGTGGACGAATTCCGCTACGTACCGCTCTCGGTCCAGTGTCCCCAGTAGAAGATGGTTCAGGACTGCGTCGTGAAGCACGACGATGCCGGGCCGCTCGATGGCCCGGGTGTAAATCTCACGATGCAGCCCGTTGTTTCCAATGTGGTAGAGATCCGTGCCCGGATCCCAGTATGGCTGGAGCGCATTTCCGAGCCGCTGCGCATAGTCTGCAACACCCGAACGCGATCCGGGGGGCGGCGCGTGGTGCCAGCCGGTCACAACTTTTTCCTGCGTCCGAATAGTGCGGTGCCGACCCGCACCCAAGTCGCCCCCTCCTCAATTGCCACTTCGAGATCGTTCGACATGCCCATCGAGAGTTCGGGGATCCGGTGCAGTTCGGCCAGTTTGCGCAGATGGGCGAAGTATGGCCGCGAGAGTTCCGGGTCTTCCGACCATGGCGGTACAGTCATCAGGCCACGAAGGTTGAGGATCGGGTGTGCTCGGACCGCTTCGACAATTTCTGCCAGTTCCGATTCCCCCGCACCAGTTTTTGATTCCTCATCCGAAGTTTTTACTTCAATCATGATGTCCAGCGGCACGCCTTCGCTCGCCAAACGACGGGCCAACTTGGCGGACTCCACCGAATCGACCGAGGAAAAGAGTTGCGAGGCTTTTTTCGTCTTGTTCGACTGTAGATGTCCGATTAGATGGAACCGAGCCCCGGCCAATCCAGACACCGATGCGGACTTGCGCTCCATTTCCTGGACGTAATTTTCGCCAAACTCCCGCAGTCCCAGCGCGTAGCCCTCATGGATGACTTCGGGACCAAAGATCTTGGTCACAGCCAGGAGTTTGACGGATTCTGGGTCGCGGTGGGCACGGGCGCAGGCGTTCGCGATACGTTCTCGGACCTGCTGAAGGTTGTCGGCCAGCATCTATAACTTGATCATAGCGGTGGCCTTGGCCAGTTCCGCGATGCACTCGTCCGCCGAGTGTGTCCTGATGGAAACCGAATGAACGGTGCCGGGACCCGAAGGTGTCCACCGATTTTCAAACCGTTCGGACGGAGCGCCCGCAAAGACCGAAAATAGCGGGACTCCGCAGGCTGCGGCCGCATGCTGGCCAGCCGAATCGTAACCCGCGTAGAATCTTGATTGGGAAATAATGGACGCGAAAGCCGCAAAGCTGCCTTCCCAGTAGCGCACTTTGTTGGCGACACCGGATGCCTCCACCGCCGCCGTCACTCGACCGGCCTCTTCGCCACCCGCGCCACGGTCGACCCACAGGGCGGGGAATTGGGACCCCAGTTCACCCAGCAAGCGTGCCTCGAAGTTCCCCGGCAGCCGCTTGGAGTCATTGCCACCCACACCGAGGCTCACCGCCGCGAAGTGAGGGGCATCGGCGGCTTGGGCCGCCGGGGCGATATATGCCTTACCTTGGATTCGAAACATCTCCAAGAGCCAACTCTGGACTAGGCTCGTGAGATTGGCTGGTCCGTCCCCACCCACTGTGCGGCTGGGGAAGTGGAAGTGCCGCGATGGATCGCAGAGGGGGACCAAGCCCAGTTGGCTGATCCGGGAGTCAGGATCAATCACGATTACCTTCGGTCCCGCGAATTGTCTCCGCAACTGTTCCGCGAAGCCGATTCTCTCCGCGACACTGCCCGAACGGGGATAATTGGCCTCCAAGTGCTCGATCCGGCTATCGCATTCAAACAGCTCCGCCGATTTCCGGTTGCCCACGAAAACGATTCGGGAAGCGGGAAATCTTCGCTTCATCGCATCCAGAATTGGACTGACGATCTTGATGTCGGCGCCAAGGGTCACGCGGGACAGGACGTAGACGCCATCGGCATTTTCCGGAAGCTCGGGCTTGGACGAGGGCCCCACCAAGTCCCAAGCCCGCATTAGACGGCCATAGACCATCGAATCGGCGGATTCGAACGAGTCCGAGAGGGGTTCCACCACCCTACGGAAAAACTCCGACGCCGATTCTCCGCCAAGGCTCCGCAGGAGTTCGACGGGGATTTCCTCCCCATTCCGCGCGGCCTGTAGAATTTCACTACACGAAATACTTGGAGACAATCGGGCCCAACTTCTTGACCGTGGCTTCGGGGACAACCTTCTTGTCCGTAATCAGGGCGTGTTGCAGACTCGATCCGCACTTGCAGGTGCGTTCGGCCGGCATCGTCCTGACGGCCTCGGCAACCACGCCGCAGGCATTCGAGGCATTCTGGAGCAGCACGCGGATAATGTCGGTCACCTCGACCGCGTCGTGGCCTTCGTGCCAACAGTCGTAATCCGTGACCATCGCGACCGTGACGTAGCAAATTTCAGCCTCCCTGGCCAACTTGGCCTCCTGGAGGTTGGTCATGCCGATGACGTCCATACCCCATGACCGGTATATGTTCGATTCCGCCTTGGTGGAGAACATCGGACCTTCCATGCAAAGGTACGTGCCGCCGCGCTTCACGTTGACACCGACTGTGGCGCAGGCGGCCTCGACGGCCAGGGACAACTGCGGGCAGACCGGGTCGGCGAAGCTGACGTGGGCTACCAATCCCTCGCCGAAGAAGGTGGAGATGCGGCCCCGGGTGCGGTCGAAGAATTGATCGGGAATGAC
>CAIYDY010000122.1 GCA_903925015.1 uncultured Acidobacteriia bacterium | reverse complement strand
CGTCCCCCCACACGGTCGAGTCACCCCACACGGTCGAGTCACCCCACACGGTCGAGAAAGCCTTGGAGCTGAAGCCCTTCTGGCCCCAGTTGGCGGGAACGGCCCATGGTACAACATCACCCCAGACAGTCGAGTCGCCCCACACCGTCGAATCACCCCAGACGGTCGAGTCGCCCCACACTGTGGAGTCACCCCAGACAGTCGAGTCGCCCCAGACGGTGGAATCACCCCAGACAGTCGAGTCGCCCCAGACGGTGGAATCGCCGCTGACCCCGTCAGGCCAGTTGGAATCGCCCCACACGGTCGAGTCGCCCCACACGGTGGAGTAATTCTGCAACTTGACGCCGATGTGGCCGTTTGCCAGCTTGTACGGAACCGCGACAGGAGATGCCGCGTTCTTGTCATGTTCAATCGTGAACGCTTCGTCGCCGATCTTCTTGCTGAGCGCGGCAGAAAGATCCAAGGAACCGGCACCGACGGTGAAAATATCGTTCTGGATCGTGTACTTGTGGGTTCCGGTGGAATCCGTCACCGTGATGTTGTACGCCATCCGCGGCAGCTTGGCGGCCGTCTTCATGAGCCGGGCCTTGACTTGATCCGGATCCAGCGAGGGCTGGGCGCTCAGGAGGGCCGCGACTGCACCGGAAGCTTCGCCTGCAGCCATGCTGGTACCGCTGAGGAGCATGTACTGCGGAGTGCCGGTCGTAGGTACCAAGACCGAAGTGCCCTGCAGGGTCGGGTTCCCGCTCGCGAGCAAGGAGAAAATCTTGTTGCCCGGGGTCACGAGGTCGGGCTTGACGACATGCTCAAACAGCGTCGGGCCCTTCGAGGAATAGGTGGTCATCCGGTCGTCAGCGCGGTTTGCGCTGCTTTCCGTGTTGATCGCACCAACCGTCATGACAAGCGGATCGTTGGCGGGCGACGTGATGGTGCCATAGCCGTGGGTCCCGCCGTAGTTGGTCCGGCCCCAGTTGCCCGCAGCCACAACCACGGTGATACCGTTCTGCCAAGCCTTCTCCACCGACAGGCAGAGGGGGTCGAAGCGGGAGGGCTCGAATACGGGGCGACCGAGCGAAAGGTTGATCACCTTGATGTTCAGGTCCGGGCGGGACTTCTTCAGGGCGACGGCGGCATCAATGGCCTTCTTCACCGTGGCGTCCGACGACACCCCGCTTTTGTTCAAAACTTTGAAGCTAATGATCTGGACACCGGGGGCAATGCCGTAAATGGTTGGCGTGGAGCCGCCCTGCTGCTGGCTGGCAATGATGCCGGCGACGTGGGTGCCGTGTCCGTAGCCGTCCTTGTTGTTATTTTCCGACGTGAAGTCCTGGCTGAGCACAACCACAGACTTGCCGCCCCGCATCAACGAGGCATTGGTAGCGTCGACGCCGCTGTCAATCAGCACGACGCCAATGGTCGGGCTGCCGCCTTGGTTGGCGTAGGAAGAGAGACGAACGCCTGCGCTCGTGAAAGCGTTCGGCTGCATCGTCTGCGGCGCGTAGTCGTAAACCGGTTTGATGGCCACACCATAAACGGGGCGGTTGGGGGTAATGTGGTTCACACCGGCAAGACCCGAGTTCGTGCGCGCTTGGCCTGCCGTCATCCGGTAGACAGCCCAATCGTGACCTTCCGATTCGTGGAGCTTCACGCCCGCCAAGTTCGGGCGGTCAGAACCGGTGTAGTTCACGATCACTTCAACCGACTTGTTTGCTGCGAGGTTTGCCAGGTCTGGAGCCAAGGTGCCAGCCGTTGCCGCGCCGACGAAGGCGGAAAGGGCGAGGACACCAAAAGATGATGCACGGGCGAGAAACGTAGTCATGACTCTTCTAGTAAAGCAGATTTTGGATGTCAATGCGAGCCCCCTAAATACGAGCAGTTCCATGACCGCTGGGCACCCGAAGTGGCCGCTGACTGGCCACCGGTGAGGCCGTGGAATCGGACCCAGCGCCGGAAATGCCTTGATTACAGCTATTTGCGGTCAGATTTAACAGCCTTTCAGAGGGAAAGAGACTGGACCCGAGACTTCCGGCAACACGGCCCAGCTAGCACTCAACCGTACTTTCCTTAGTGTGTACCCCTTGATGTCGATGAGACTATAGCCGAAAATCAAAGGCGTCTTCCATCCCGTTTCCCCGACGGAGGGAACTCCTCCAGCTCCAACGCCACCCAGTACGAACGTACTGTAACTGGAACCGGGGAACCCGGTACTACTTTAGGAAATCTTTAAACTTGTCCAGCAGGCCTTTTTCATGCGGCTCGTTGTTGACGGGCAAAGTTTGTGCAACCTGCTCGAACAACTTGCGTTGATCCTTGGTGAGGCGGGTCGGGACCTTGACATCAATGTGCACCACCAAATCGCCCCGTCCGCGTCCCTGGACCTCCGGAACACCCTTGCCCTTCAACCGCAGTTCGGTGCCGGGCTGTGTGCCTTCGGGCACCGCCAACTTGTGGGGGCCCTCCAAAGTCGGAACGCTGATCTCGTCGCCGAGGACCGCTTGGGAGATGTTGATCGGCACGGTGCAGTGCAGATCGTTCTCGTGCCGCTCGAAGACCGCATGCTCCTTAACGGTGAAGAAAATGTAGAGGTCGCCGTTTGGACCGCTGTTGGCTCCGGGCTGGCCTTCGCCGGAAACGCGCAGGCGGTTGCCGTCCGCGATTCCTGCCGGAACCGTAACCTTCAGCTTCTTGTTGACATGCCGGTAGCCCTCTCCCCGGCAATCACGGCAAACGGTCTTGACAATCTGACCGGCGCCGCCGCAGTGCGAACAGGTGCGCCGCACCGACAGGAAACCCTGGGAAAAGATCTGCTCCCCGCGACCGTGGCAACCGGGACACGAGATGGTCCCGGTTCCGGGCTCGGCACCCTTCCCACTGCAACGCGGACAGGGCTCCAGCTTGGGAACTTGGATTTCGACAGCCTTGCCGAACGCCGCTTCCTCGAAGCTCAAAGTCAGATCGTAGCGGAGATCATCTCCCTTTTGAGGCCTACTGCGCCCGCCGCCGCCAGCCCGCTGTCCAAAGGCGTCGCCGAAGCCAAAGACTTGACTCAGAAGATCGCCCAGATCCATCGCCGACGGGTCGAACCCGCCGCCCGCGGCACCTGACATGCCTTGGTGTCCGTACGCGTCGTACGCCGCGCGCTTCTGCGCATCGGAGAGAACGCCGTAGGCCTCCGCCGCTTCCTTGAACTTTTCCTCGGCTTCCGCGTCGCCCGGATTGCGGTCAGGGTGAAACTGGAGTGCCAACTTGCGGTAGGCACTCTTCATCTCCTGCTCGCCGACCGATTTCGGCACGCCGAGCACTTCGTAATAATCTCTTTTTGCCACCGGCATTCCGTTTCGATTGGTTTTGGGGGCCTGGTTTTGGAGGCCTTAGGGTTTCACCGACACGCGGACCATGGACGGACGCAACAGCTTGCCCTTGAAGTTGTAGCCGCGCTGGTACTCGGAAAGCACGGTGCCGTCCGGACAGTCGTTGGTCTCGAAGCGGTCGATCGCCTGGTGTAGATGAGGGTCGAACGCCTTGCCGACAGACTCGATCGGATCCAACCCCATCTTCTTTAAGATGTCGAAGGTGCGGTTGTAGATCATCTCGACGCCCTTTGCGTAATCTGGGCTGCCGCACTCCACTTTCAGTGCGCGGTCGAAATCGTCCAGCACGGGCAGCATGTCGCGGACGACGTCCATGCCCGCGAACTGCATGTAGTCGGCGCGTTCGCGTTCGGTCCGCTTGCGGAAGTTGTCAAACTCCGCCTGACGGCGCACCAATATTTCTTTGAGCTCGTCCCGTTCTGTCTTCAAGGCAGCAAGCTCCGCAGTCGCAACATTGATTTCCGGATTGGGAACAGCCGTTCTCTCGCCTTGCGCGGCATCGGTGTCGCCCTGAGCGGCGCTTTGTGATGCGCCCATGTCGTTCCTGATATCAGTATTTTCCACGTTCACGTCAACTTTAGGTTACCATTTCACACGGCCGGGGATGCGGGCTTATAGGGATTCGAACGTGCGGCCCAACTGCTGGACAGCGGATACGACGCGTTCATATTGCATCCGCATCGGGCCCAGAACAGCCACGCGGGCCAGCACGCCAGAGGGCATTTCCACGGTCACGCCGATCAGGGTCAGTTCCCGCATGGCCGGATGTGTTTCCTCCAAACCGACATGGATGCCGACGCGCCCCTGCGGTGCATCCAGAAAGCGGTCGAGCATGGCAACCACGTGCTGCTTTTCCTCCAACGCGCGGAAAAGCTCCCGCATCCGTTCGCGGGTCAGGTGGAGGTCGAGTCCCACCAAGTAGGATGCGCCGTCCATTTCCACCCTCGGGGCCGTATCGACCTCGAGCAACCCCTTGCGGCACAAAACCTCCAGCTGTTGGAGCATCGCATCGTAGGCCGCGCGCTCCTCTTCAATGCGGCGAAGCAACTCGGCCCGGGCTTTGTCGAGGGTCCAGCCGCCGAAATTGACGTTCACATAATTGCGGATGTGGTCCAATTCGGTTCGGGAAAGCTCACGATCCAACGCCACAACCCGGTTCCTCACCATGCCGTCGCGGGTTTCCACAATCATGAGGACGCGCATGCCCGAAAGTGCCACCAACTCCAAATGCGCCAGCTCCTGCGCCGTGGAGGGCAGTGCCGCCGCGATACCCATGTTGCCGGTCATCTCGGTCAGAATCTTGGAGGCGATCGCAACCTTGTCTTCCAGCGTGTCCGCGCTGTTCATGCGCTGGAACATCTTCACCCGTTCGTCCACGGCCAAGGGAATCGGCTCGACGCTTACGGCAAAATCCCGGAAGGCCCTGTCCGTCGGGATCCTCCCGGCCGAGGTGTGCGGTTGCGCCAAATAGCCGTCTTCCGCCAAATCGGCCATCACATTGCGGATGGTGGCCGGACTCAGGGAGAGATGGCGCATGCGCGAGAGCGTGCGCGAGCCCACCGGCTCGCCGCACTCGATATACGAGCGGACGATCAAGTGGAGGATTTCCCGTTCCCTCGAACTCAAATGCCTGCTGGACGTCAGCATCTCTTAACTGATCTGTGATTCCGGACCGGCCCGCTCGGGACCTACCTTATACATGCTAGTGTAACCGGACAAACTATTGCGCCGGTTCCAGCTTGACATCCTTCTCCCAAAGGCGGAACTTTTCGATCATGGTTTTGACGCGCTCCGGCTCTTTGCTGGCCAAATTCGTGGTCTCCCTGGGGTCCGCCTCCAAATTGGACAGCCAGACTTTGTCGCTGACCGGATCACCCGGGAACTGGGGCGGGTTAAAGATCAGCTTCCAATCGCCCTGTCGGACGGCGCGTGACTTCTCGAAACTCCAGAAGATGAACTCGTGATCGCCGGCCTCGCCCCGCAGGGTCGGAAGGAAGTTTCTGCCGTCCGAGCCTTCAGGCTGCTTTCCGCCCGCCATCGCGACCAGGGTCGGGGTCACGTCCATGGTGATCATGGGTCTGTTCCAGACTTGCCCGGGCTTGAGGAAGCCCGGCGCTCGGAGAATTGCCGGAACGTGCATCCCGCCGTCGAACAGGCCTTGCTTGTACCCGCGGAACGGCTCGTTGCTGCCGCCGTGGTAGGGCCTGCCGTCGCTGGACGCGCGGATTTCCCTGGTTGCGCCGTTGTCGGCCTGGTAGAAGACAACGGTATTCTCCTCCAACCCCTGAACCTTCAACTGGTCGAGCAGCAGCCCAACGACGTCGTCGACAGCCGCAACCATCGCCAAATGCGTCCGGCGGTCGCGATCCATCGTCACCGGGAACCGGTCCAAGTATTTCTTGGGCGCCATCATGGAGTAGTGCGGAGCCCCGAACGCGAGGTACAACAGGAACGGCTCCCCGGCCTTCTGTCCCGCGAGGAACGAGGAAGCCTCACGACCCAGCAATTCCGTCATGTAGTTGGGTTCCTCGAAAACTTCGGTACGGTTCCGCCACAGGTCGTGGAAAATCTTGCCGGGATTGCCGCCCAACTGATAGTAGCGGTGGGAATAGGCATCCAGCCAGCCCGAGTACCAGCCAAAAAAACTGTCGAAGCCCTGGTTGTAGGGGCGGCTTGCCTCCTCGCTGCCCAGATGCCACTTGCCGAAGGCGGCTGTCCGGTAACCCAACTTCTTGAGCTCGCCCGGCAGAGTGGTTTCCCCCGCGCGCAAACCCTTTACATCCCAAGTCGGTTCTGAAGTCAGCGCACCTTTCACACCAGCCCGGTCGGGATACTTGCCCGTCATTAGAGCGGCCCGGGACGCCGAGCAGATCGGCGCATTCGAATACCACTGCGTGAAGCGCGTCCCCGAGGCAGCCAAACGGTCCAGATTCGGCGTCCGCACCTCCGGATGTTCGTAGCACCCGACATCTCCGATGCCTTGGTCATCGGTCACGATCACCAGAAAATTCGGCTTGCGGCCACCTTGTGCCAAGGCAGGAACAGCGGCGGTAGCTGCCGGAACCATCTTCAGGAAAGTTCTCCTGTCAAGAAAAGACATGAGGGTATTATCATCCATCCAGATGCCAAAGAACTCCCCGCCCCCGGTCTCACGGCGCCGATGGATCGCCGGAGCAACGCTTCTGGCGCAGTCTCTTCCCGCCCTGGGGCAACCAGCACCTGCTACCGTCCGCTTGCCGCGCAAATTGCGGCTGGCCGTTCTGGGTCTGGAGGGCCACATCGCGGATGTGCTCGATGCCCTGCCCCAACTCCCGGACGTCGAACTAGTAGCCATCTCCGACGCCAGCTCCGCACTGCGCACCACCGTAGCCAAGCGTCCGGAGGCCCATGATGCACGCCAGTACACCGACCACCTCCAGTTGCTGGACCGGGAGAAACCCGACATCGCCGCCCTCTGCGGCAACAATATGGAGCGTCCGGCCCTGATCCACGCCTGCGCCCAGCGCAAGATTGACGTTGTGGCGGAAAAGCCACTTGCCAACACGCGCGCATTGTTCGACCAAGTCCGCAAGGATGTGGCTGATTCCGGCATCCACCTCACGATGATCATCTCGATGCGATTCCTGCCCGAGTTCCAAGCTCTGCAACAGATCGTGGCATCCGGCGAGATCGGGGATGTGGTCCAGGTAACCGCACAGAAATCCTACAAGCTGGGCGCGAGACCGGAGTGGATGAAGCACCGCAATTCGTTCGGAGGGACCATTCCCTACATCGGCATCCATCTGGTGGATTTGATGCGGTTCACATCGGGGCGTGAGATGTTCCATTTGGCGTCCCACGAGACGCGCGTGGGCCATCCGGAGCTGGGCGACATGGAAAACACCGCCGTCAGCATGTACCGGCTGGACAACGGCGGCAACGCTTCGTTCCATCTCGATTACTGCCGCCCTGAGAGCGCCCCATCCCACGGCGACGACCGGCTGCGGATCGCGGGCACCTTGGGGATCACCGAATACATCGAGGGAATTGGCGTCAGCGTGGCCGCCAGCGGGAGACCGCCGCGGAAGATCGACCCACTGCCGCCGGCCAAGTCGTTCTTCGCCGATTGGCTCGAAAGTGTCCACAACGGCAAGCCATCGGGTCTATCATTGGGAGACATCTACCGGGCCAACGAAATCGTGCTGGAGGCGCGTGACGCCGCCGACCAGTACACCCCAGCCCGGTACTTGGCCGCGCGGGATTAATTGCGCCGTACACCGCCACCGAACATCTAATTGGCAGCGGCGCGATTTTTCCGCCTTGGAGTTCCATGCAGGTAGCAGTCGCCGGTGCCACTGGTTACATCGGGGGTCGTTTGGTACCCCGCCTTCTCGAAGACGGGCAGAGCGTGCGCTGTCTGGTGCGATCCCCGGCAAAACTTGCCGACCGCAAGTGGAGGAAGTCCGACGCCCTAGAAATCCTCCCGTGCGACTTGGAAGACCCGGCAGGCTTGCTCGCGGGCCTTTCCGGCTGCACAGCCGCCTTTTACCTCGTCCATTCGATGATGTCGGCTGCGGGGGACTACTCGACACAGGACCGCAATCTTGCATACATGTTCGCCAAAGCCGCGCGGGCGGCTGGGGTCGAGCGCATCATCTATCTCGGCGGACTGGGGGAAACAGGCCCCAACCTGAGCGAACATCTGGCTTCCCGCCGGGAAGTGGAGGTTGCGCTGGCCTCATCCGGATTGCCGGTTACCGTGCTGCGCGCCGCCATGATCATCGGTTCGGGGTCCGCATCCTTTGAAATCCTGCGCTATCTGGTGGAGCGTCTGCCGATCATGGTGACGCCGAAGTGGATTTCCACACCGTGCCAACCCATCGCCGTCGAAAATGTGATCGAATACTTGGCCAAGTGTTTGACGGTGCCGGCCACTGTTGGCCAGACATTTGACATCGGAGGCCCGGACGCACCGTGCTACCGGGAGATCATGCGCATCATGGCAGAGGAGCTGGGTCTGCGGCCAAGGTGGATCATTCCCATACCAGTGCTGACGCCGCGTCTCAGCTCCTGGTGGATCCACCTTGTCACACCCCTCAGCAGCGATATTGCCCGCCCGCTGGCCGAGGGACTGAAAAACCCTGTGGTGTGCCGCGAAAACCGCATCACCCATTTGATTCCGCAAAAGCTTCTGGACGTTCGGAGCGCCATACGTGCGTCCCTGTCCCAGTTGGCCGAACACCGGATCGAGACGAATTGGTCGATGGCGGGCCGTCTTCCCGGCGACCCGGATTGGGCGGGCGGCAAAGTCTTCCGCGACGCGCGAAAGATCGCCGTCGATGCACCCGCATGGGCAGTATTCCGGGCCTTCTGTATGATAGGCGGCGACCATGGCTGGTATTCGGGCAACTGGCTCTGGAAGATTCGGGGCTGGCTGGACGTGCTGGTGGGCGGACCCGGCCTCAGGCGCGGTCGGCGCGATCCCGAACAAGTTTATTTCGGCGAAGCGCTGGACTTTTGGAGGGTGGTCGGATTGGTGCAGGATCACAGCCTGACGCTGAGCGCGGAAATGAGGCTGCCCGGCGATGCCGTGCTAAAGTTCGACGTCGAAACAACCGGGACGGGCCGCTGCATCCTCCACCAGACGGCGCTCTTCAAGCCGCAGGGCCTGTTTGGGCTGGTCTACTGGTATTCCGTTGTTCCCCTGCACAATTACGTCTTCAGCGGCATGCTGCACGGCATCCGCAAGGAAGCCATGAAGATTGCGCTCGCACCGCAACTGCCCCTGCCGGAATTCGAGGTCAAACAGCACGCATGAGCTTCACAAACACCCGTTTCGTGATCGTGGGCGCTTCCGGAGGAATCGGCTCGGCCTTGGCAAGGCGGTTGAAAGATGCCGGGGCGGATTTGGCCTTGGTGGGTCGTTCCTCCGAGAAACTAGCCGTGCTGGCCGCTGAACTCGGTGCCTCGTTGGTGGTCGCGGACGCGTCGGATTCGGCGAGCTTCGACGCTGCGATCACAAACTTGGGGCCAATCAACGGGATCGTGAACTGCGCGGGCAGTTTCCTGCTGAAACCGGGCCACCTGACGACAGATGCGGAGTGGGCTGCAAGCCTGCAGGCGAATCTGACCGCGGCCTTCCATGTGGTCCGAGCCGGAGCGCGGCTCATGATGCAGACGGGCGGCTCGATCGTGTTGTGCTCCAGCGCTGCCGGCAGGATCGGGCTTGCCAACCACGAAGCGGTCGCAGCGGGCAAGGCCGGAGTGATCGGCTTGACCCTGTCCGCCGCCGCCACCTATGCGGCTCGCAACATCCGCGTCAACTGCGTTGCGCCTGGATTGGTCGACACGGCACTGACGGCCCGCATCACGTCCAACGAGGCATCGGTCAAGGCTTCCGCCGCGATGCACGCACTGGGGCGGATCGGCAAACCGGAACAGGTGGCCTCGGCCATCGCGTGGCTGCTGGATCCTGACAACGATTGGGTCACGGGCCAAGTCGTCGGTGTCGATGGCGGCCTCGGCTCGGTGCGGTCCGCGATAAAATAGGTTCGCGCCCCACAAGGGAGGTATGCCGCAAGTGCACAAGCCGTCGCTACCATAACTTGCCACATTGATTGGATTGGACTATCTTGTTATCCTTCGAGCAATTGGCCAATCGGCCTAAACTCAACCGCGATAACCGGAGGAAATCCAGATGTTTAACGAATGCTTCAAGGCCGCCAAGGCCCTCACCCTAGGATTCGTGTTCTGTGCATGTGCCAGCGCGGCGAACATCACCTATTACGGAACCACGACATCCACACTCAACAACGTGGACTACCCCGTCGCCTACTCGATCACCACGAACGGCAACATCGGGACCCTTGCAGCGAGCGACCTCGTAGGCATGACGCTCGGCCCGAATTTCAATGATCAGACTGCGATGGGCAGTAACACCCATGTCCTCAATTCCGCACTTACGGCGACTGCCGAAGGTATCTTCGCCAATTTCAGCGTGCAGGACTGGTTGCTCCAGTTCGACAACTTTGGCAGCAGTTACAACATAGTGATGGGACCGAACGGACTGATAAGCCCCACCATCAATAACCAGTATGTCGGGTCCGTTGCGGTGCTAAGTGGTTCACAGGATACTGTACAGATCGCCTCGGTGAGCGGAATCGAAGTCGGTGCCGCCGCCCCGGAACCCTCCACAACCGCGCTGATGCTGGCCCCGCTCGCACTGGCGTTGGTAGCCCGCAAGCGTTTGCAAGTCTGAAGACGGCAACAAACCGAAATGAAGCAACGCCCGAGCGAAAGCCGGGCGTTGCTTTTTTTGACTTCATGAGGGCTTCATGAGGGCTTCATGAGGGAAAGATCAGACCGTTCCTGTTTACTGATACAGAGAGCTGATACGGCCTCGGAATGAAGGAACGAACATGAAGATCAAACAGATGGTGCAGACAATGGCGATTGCCGGGACACTCGGAGTGGCGGCCCACGCGGAGCTCACCAACCAGGGAAACTTGGCCAAACTGATGGATTCCTGCCTGACCAACGAAAACGGAAACCGCGCAGTCAGCTTTTCAGGTCTGAAGACGAACACACAGTACCAATTGATCGCGATTTCACAGGGGAACAGCTCGATCGGAGACCACGTCAGGGTCGTGGGCGAACGCAAGCCTGGTAGCGGGCACCACGACCAATACATTCGTCCAGAACAATAACTACAGTATTCTGAATGTGAATTCCGGCAGCACCGGCAGCATCGTCCCCACGTGGACCAAGACCACCGTCGACGAAGCAGATCTCCAAGGCATCCAATTGTCAGACGTGACCGCTACGCCCGAACCATCGTCGATCTGGCTCGGCATCGGCGGCATAGCCACCACGCTCGGATTGCAGCGCCGCCGGAGGAACGCCTGAACGTCCTCCCTGCCGCGATCAAACAGGAGGGGCTCCGATGCCACAGTTACTGTTTCCGCCAAAACGGTGGCGGTTGCGGGCAACCCAGGCGTAGGCAGCCTCTCCAACCGGCGCGAACAAAGGCGAGAAACAGAGAAGCAACAGGGCAACGCAGGTTGCCTTTGGGACAGGGCCAATCGCGGGAACTGCGAGGACGGCCCATCCCGCAAGGTGCCACACCGGATTCCACAGCGCAATCTTCTTGAATGCGGCGAATCCCGACCAAATCCTCCCGCCATGCGCGACGTACATCCTCTCGATGGCTTGGTCGTCGGGGATTCCGAGTTCCCGGCCTACGCCGGACTGGTAAGGATGCCAGACCAGAATCCCGTCCACGTCGAACAAACAAACCCATCTTTTCGCCATCGCGCAGAAGCCGCAACTGCCATCCCAAATCACACTAACCGGGCCGCGCGGCCAGCCGCCGCCAAACAAGACAATGGCGGACACCACCATGGCGACGCCCAACACCGCCCAACTGGCAAACGGAACCGGCCTACCAAGCCAGCTTTCCAGCAACACAACGGCGACGATCCTGGCTAACAGGACCACGTTCGAGGGAACCCCGTCGAACCGGCACCGGAACGGATTGAAAGCCCTCAGCAGCAACCTCAACCCCATACTCCATCGTAGACCCACGTACCGCCATAATGGAATTCATGGAAATCACCCAGTGGGTTCCAGCCCCCGGTGACGGCGTGCCCGCAGCGTTGGCCGAAATTCTCCATTCCTGCGTCCACCACGGAGCCAGCGTCGGATTCATCCTTCCGTTCCCCATGGAGGCGGCCGAGGCCTACTGGCGTGAATCGGTCCAGCCGCGGGTGGAGGCCGGAGAGCGGGTCCTCCTGCTCGCCAAGCTGGACGACTGCATCATGGGCACCGTCCAACTCGACACCGCCACCATGCCCAACCAAGTCCATCGCGCGGACGTGATGAAACTCCTCGTCCACCCCGGTGCACGTCGTCGCGGCATCGCACGCGCTCTGATGCTGGCGGTGGAACGGGAGGCTGGAATCCGGAACCGGACGCTGCTGACGCTCGACACGGGTGCAAAAGATTCCGCCGAGCCCCTGTATCTGGACCTGGGATACATCCGCGTCGGGGAGATTCCCGGCTATTCGCGGGCCCCCAACGCCGCCATTCTGGAACCAACCGTAATCCTCTACAAGCAGTTGCCGGAAGCCGCTGGCAACCAGCGTCCGGCCTAAGGGTAACCTTAGAGATTGCTGGTTGAGTTTGAACTGATCCAAAAAGCGCGCGGCGGGGACGGCGGGGCATTCAACCAAGTCGTTACAGCCTATCGCCGCCGCATTCTTGGAACCATCTCCCGGCTGATCGGCCGTCCCGAGGACGTGGAGGATGTGGCGCAGGAGGTCTTCATGCGCCTCTATTTCTCGCTCGACCAACTTCGGACTCCGGAAGTGTTCGAGCCCTGGCTGTACCGGCTTACGGTGAACGCCTGCTACGACTACCTCCGCAAGAGCAAGCGCCGACGCGAATCCCGCATGTCGGACCTCTCCGAACAGCAGGTCACATTGGCCGACGCCGCTGCGGGTTCCAAGGCCCAAACCGACGAATCCGAAAAGCGACGGACGCGGGATCTGGTCAACGGGCTGTTGGCTTCCGTATCCGAGGAGGACAGGGTGCTTTTGACGATGAAGGAAGTGGAAGGCTTGTCGCTCAAGGAGATGGAGAAGATCTACGGGGTGAACGAGAACGCCCTCAAAGTGAGGCTTTTCCGTGCACGCCAGCGGGTGCTGAAAAACATGAAGCGCGGGAACGAATTCCTGTAACCCTCCCTGGTCGGGGTCCGCCAAATAGCAGTAGGAGAAGACTACTAGGGGATGCAAGCGGTTAGGGCTTGTATCCTAGGAAGGAAATCCATGAGAATCGGAACGACGAACGGGAACGGAACGGACGGAGAATTGGATGCCCGCCTGTCTGAATTGTTCGTCGCCTACCGGGCGGCCTGCCCGGAACCTGCGGCGAGTGTGAATTTCATGCCCGAGATGTGGGCAAAGATCGAAGCGCGCAAGTCCTCCACCATGTTCGGCCGTTTGGCCAAGGCTCTGGTGACGGCGGCCATCGCCGCATCCCTTATTCTGGGAACCCTCGCCGCGACCTCGAACAATCAAGGCAAGAACGAGCCCGGCAACTATCTGGAAGTGCTGGCTGCGGAGCATGCTTCGGCGCTGGAACCGCTCAGTTTGGAGCGGGTTTCTTTGATGGAACAGCAGTAATCGAACAGCAGTAGGCGGCCAACATGACAAACTCTCGCGTCAGTTCTGCGATTTATTTAGTCTTGGTATTTGCAAGTGGAATCTTGGCGGGTGCGGTTGGAAACAGGCTTTACATGGTGAAAACGGCGAGTGCAAACTCAACGCCACCACGAACCATGGCCCAGTACCGCAGTCAATTGTTCACCGAATTGCGCCAACGGGTGGGAACGTCAGAAAAACAGATCGCCGAGATCGACAAGGTTCTCGACAACGCCAAACGGCAATTGGACGCACTGCACGCAGAACACAAGCCGATGCGGGAGAAGATCGACCACGACCGCGTGGAAGGGATTCGCGCCGTCTTGGACGAAAAGCAGCGCAAAGTCTATGACGATTGGCGGTCCGAGCGGGCGTTGGACAACCAGAAGAAGAAAGCTGGGCGATAAACCGCACAGACTTTATCCCCGAGGCGTCTTGGTTGGAGCACGGGAGCAAAATTAAGAGGGGCGATTCCGGAGACCACCGGAGCCGCCCCTGTCGATTTTTTGGATTGCTAGTTCTTCGCTGCGAGCCGCGCGGCCTTCTCGGCAATCTGCGAGGCGTATTTCCGTTGGAATTTGTCAACGCGACCAGCGGTGTCAATCAGCTTCTGCTTGCCCGTGAAGAACGGGTGGCAGTTGGAGCAGATTTCAACGCGGATGTCGCCCTTGTGGGTGGAACGCGTTTTGAACGTGTGGGTGCAAGCACAGACGACGTTCAACTCATTGTAGGCAGGGTGAATACCGGGTTTCATGCTTATACTCTGGGGAAAACCCATGGTAGCACAGGTTGTCACCGTTTCGCCACATCCGTTCTGGAAAGGTTTCCAAGGTACTGCGGGCGGGACACGCCATGGCCGCGCCAAGTCCCCAATGTAGAATGCGAGAGGCCGGTTTTGAACTCTCGGAGGGACACCAGATGAAGATTCCATTGACACCATTGCGCTGCATGCACCGGGCCATCGACCTTTATGGCCACAAGGAAGCAATCGTCTGCGGCTCCAGCCGGTTCACATACGCCCAGTATGGCGACCGCTGCGAGCGTCTCGGCTCGGCCCTGCTGCGTGCCGGCGTCGGGCGCGGCGACCGCGTTGGCTACCTGAGCTTCAACACACACCGGCTGCTGGAGGGCTACTTCGGGGTGCTCCAAGCCCACGCGATCGTCATGCCCCTCAATGTCCGCCTGACGCCCGCGGAGCTGGGGGCCATCCTGGTCCATTCCGAGCCAAAAATCCTGTTCTACGAGAACGACTTCGCGCCCTTGGTGCAAGGGTTGCTCCAAGGCCTTGCCAATATTGTGCCCGGCATGCGCACCATCTGCCTCGATACCGAATACGAGGCCTTCATCGCCACCGGGGAACCGGGCCGCGCCAACATCTTCGAGTACGACGAGGATTCGATCGCCGAGCTTTTCTACACCAGCGGCAGCACCGGGACCCCGAAGGGCGTTATGCTCTCCCACCGGACCGTCTATATGCATGCATTGGCCGTCGCCGGATCGTTCAACCGCGACGACACCGGAGTGGAGCTTCATACGATCCCGTTATTCCACGCGAATGGCTGGGGACGCCCGCAGACCGCCCCCCTGATGGGATTGAAGCAGGTGATGGTCCGGCGCTTCGACCCGGAATTCGTCTGCCGGATGATCCAGGACGAGGGCGCAACCGCCATGTCCCTGGTACCGACAATGGCGGCTGCCATGCTCAATTATCCGGGCCTGGGCAACTTCAACCTGTCGTCGCTCAAACAAGTTCTCCTGGGCGGGGCCGCGTCGTCAGTGGAATTGGTGGCCAAGCTGGAACAGGTCTTCAAGTGTGAGGCATTGGTCGGGTACGGACTGACAGAGACCTGCCCCGTGGCAACCAGCGCCCGGAAAAAGGGCACCGTTACCTACGTGGACGAGGCAGACCGGCTCCGCCACCAAACGATGGCCGGATGGCCGCTCCCCGGAACCATGGTCCGCGTGGTCGACGCCCACATGGTGGACGTACCCCGCGACATGACCTCGGTTGGTGAAATTGTCATCGCCGGCGACAACGTGATGGACGGCTACTACCGCGAACCCGAGGCCACCGCCGCAGTAATGAGCGGCGAATGGTTCCACTCGGGCGATATGGCCGTCTGGGACACCGAAGGCTATGTCCACATTGTGGACCGTAAGAAGGACATTATCATTTCCGGCGGGGAGAACATCTCCTCAATCGAAGTGGAGAAGGCGATTTCAGCCCATCCCGACGTCCTGGAAACGGCAGTGGTGGGTGCGCCCGACCCGCGCTGGGGCGAGATTCCTGTCGCCTTCGTGGTGGCACGCCCCGGCTCGGAGCTGACCGAAGAGGCGCTTCGGGAATTCCTGATCCCGCGCTTGGCGAAATTCAAGATGCCGCGACTTTATGAATTCGTCACCGACCCGCTACCCAAGGGCGGAACTGGCAAAATCCTGAAGCGCGAACTCCGCGAGAAATACTGGACGGGTAAGGAAAAACGGGTGCAGGGCTAAACGGGTTGTCGGGACGGTGGAGCCGGCCCTAAGCCAGTTCCATCTCCCCGGCAGCCAGCAATCGCGCAGCATTTTCGTCGTCCAGCTTCTTCTGTTCATCCAGAATCGGCATCCAAACGTTGATCAATCCGGTTGGCGGCGTATCCAGATCCACCAGCACTGCACGCGACTCCTCGCCTTGGTGGATGAAAACCGCCGTGATTCCATTCGGCGTCGGCCGCAATTCGAGCTTGTGCCCCCGAGCCTCCAAGCGCAGGGTGGTGCCGATCCAAATCAGCGCCACCTTGGTCCGCCGCAGGTAGCCCGCGCGGGTCACATCGGTCAAAAGCGTCTTCGTCCACTCGGCGTGCTTCAGGCGTTCGGCCCACGGCGCAACTGCCAAAGCCCGGTTCCGGACCACATCACGGGATTTTTGATCCTCCAGACCGCCTTGCTCCCGCCCTTCGAGGGCTTTCAGGTTGTTTTCAAGGTTATCGAGGAAGCTCATGCAACTCCATTCTACTGGTGAGGCCTGATTTGCGTTGTGGTGCACGGAATGGATATACTCCGTTCGATGCCCTCTTCGCTCAAGATCCGCCTCGGCGCGATGATGTTCTTCAACTACATCGTCTGGGGCGCCTGGTACGTAACAATCACCACCTACCTCACTACGACCCTACATTTCTCGGGCACGCAGGCCGGGGCCGTCTTCGGCACTTCCGCCATCGCGTCCATGATCTCCCCCTTTTTCGTCGGCCTGGTCGCCGACCGTTACTTCCCCGCTGAAAAAGTCATGGCCGTTCTCTACGGCCTCTGCGCAGTCATCATGTACCTGGTCACCCGCGCGACCACGTTCGCCGAGGTCTACGGCCTGATGCTGCTGTTCTGCCTTTGCTACTTCCCGAACGTCGCGCTCACCAACACAATCGGTTTCAAGAACATCGAGGACCCGGGCCGCGACTTCCCAATCATCCGCCTGATGGGAACCTTCGGCTGGATCTTCATCACCAACGTCATCGGCTTCATGAAGTGGGAGAGCACCACGGGCCAATTCTGGGTCACGTTGGCGGCCTCCGTCGTCATGGTGGTCTTCAGCCTTACACTGCTGCCCCACACGCCGCCGCCCGGCAAGGGGACAAAGTTCAGCGCGGGCACGGCCCTCGGGCTCGATGCACTCGTGATGCTGAAGAACAAGGCGTTCCTGTTCTTCGCCATCGCCTCCGTTCTGGCCTGCATCCCACTGACGTTCTACTTCTCGTTCACCAATGACTACCTGAATGAAGTCCACGTGGAGAATGCGGCCGGCAAAATGTCCCTCGGCCAAGTCTCCGAGGTCGTCATGATGCTGCTGATGCCTTGGATCTTCCGCTACCTGAGTGTCCGTATGATCATCATCATGGGTCTCGTTTGCTGGGTCCTCCGCTACATCCTCCTCGCGCTGGGCGACCCCAACGGCGGCCTCTGGATGTTCTACGCGGCCATCCTGCTGCATGGAGCCTGCTTCGACTTCTTCTTTATGACGGGCCAACTGTACGCCGACCAGGAAGCGCCACCGCACCTCCGCAACGCCGCACAGGGTTTCATCCTGTTCCTGACCTACGGCGTCGGCATGCTACTCGGCTCGTTCCTTTCCGGCGGTGCTGTGGATTACTTTACCGTCAACGGCGTCCACCAGTGGAAACCATTCTGGCTTAGCTCTTCTGCCATGGCCGCGGTGATCCTGCTGGTGATTCTGATCGGCTTCCGCACGAACGAAAAGATCCGTCCGAAGGAAGTTGCGAGCGTCTAGCCGTTCGTGAGGTCAAGAAAGCCATGAGAGCTTTGAATCTGGGCCGCAGCGGTGTCGAGGTCAGTTCCCTCTGCCTCGGCACAGCCAATTTTGGCGGCAAACACGACCGCGAAACCTGCTTCGACTTGATCGACTTCTTCCGTGCCAACGACGGGTCTTTCATCGATACCGCCAACATGTACTCCCACTGGCATCCAGGTTGCGTGGGTGGGGAGAGCGAATCCACAATCGGACAATACATCCGGGACCGGGGGAGTCGGCACGAACTGCAGATCGCGTCGAAGGTGGGATTCCCCTACCCCGGCTGCTCCGGTGGCCTGTCGGCGGTGGAAATCGAGCTGGAATGCGAGAAAAGTCTCCGGCGGCTGAATACCGACTATCTCGATGTCTACTACTCCCATTGCGACGACCGCACCACGCCTATCGAAGAAACGATGGCTGCCTTCGAGCACCTGATCCAATCCGGCAAGGTGCGTGCCATTGGCGCGAGCAACTTGGTGGGATGGCGCATTACGCAAGCAAACCAGTTCAGCGAATTGCACGGCTGGCACCGGTACTGCGCGATTCAGCAGCGGTACACGTACTTGAGGCCAAGGCCGGGCGCGGCTTTCGGCGAGCAGGTATTCCTCTCGGAACCGATGCGGGATTACTCGCGCACCTCCAGCGTGACACTCCTAGGCTATTCCATCCTTCTGGGCGGTGCCTACCAGCGCGCGCCTGCCCCCCCACCGCCGGAATTCGAGGGCCCCGATTCGGTGGCTCGAATGGCGGCCTTGGCCAGTGTGGCCCATGAGATGCACGCGACGCGCAATCAGGTGGTCATCGCGTGGATGCGGCAGAGCGATCCCCCCATCCTCCCCATCGTTGCCACCAGCAACATGGCGCAGTTGGCCGAGAACATCGGGGCTCTGGAGTTAAGTCTGTCCGAAGACCAAATGCGGCGGCTGGATACGGCAGGCAACCCCGCATAAGAAACCCGCCTAGTGGGTCATCGCGTAAACAACGTCGTTGACCCCGATCCGGATGCCCAGTGCCGAATATTTTTCCGGATAGCGCGGGTCGTCGGCCCACTCCCAAGCGTCGCCGATGTCCGAATTAAACGACATCGCCACCATCAGCCGGCCCTTGTCGTCGAAGATGCCGCGCCAGTGCGGCGTGGCCCCGTCGTCACGGAAGGTGGTCCCTTGGCGCAGCGCCCACTGGCCCGGGATCTGGTAGCGGTTGTCCAGATCATAAAGGATGTGGAAAATCTGGTCTGAATCCTCGATTTCGACAATCTGGCGGTCTGGAAAGATCAGCTTCATGCTATCCATGAACCGGTTCCATTCCCGCGTACCCCAAAAATCGTCCATCATCAGGAAGCCGCCCCGAAGGAGATATTCCCGGACCTTCAGAGCCTGCGGCTTTGTGAGGAGCATGTCCCCCATTTCACCCACAACGAGCCACGGCCAGTTGTAGATATCGCCGCCATCATCGGGATTTACGGGCTGCTCCACGGAGCGGGCGTCGATCCGGGTGAGCCGCCGCAGCGCGGCGGCGAAATGCCGGTCCGCGCGGGGATAGTCCTGCGACCAACTGGTGCCGCCCTCGCGCCAGTCGCGGTAGCCGCCAAATCCGATCGGTTTCGAGAAGCGTCCGCCTGGGTGGGGCGGGTACATGAGGCGCGCCTGTACCCATTCGGCGGATTTTTCGTAGTCGGTGGGAACATCCACGTCGTCGTAGGCTTCGAGGCTCCGGTAGACGCGGAAGGCGCGGGGAGCATCGTTGATCCGGTCGTGCCCGCCGTCGGCGCTGGGAGCGCTGGAACGGTCCGGGGAAGCCGCGTAGACCATCAGGAGCGCGAAAGCGCCCAGTGGCAGCACGCGCCAGAATTTTCCGAAATGACCCGGCCCGCGTCCCGTCCGCATCGGCGTTCTTGTGAGCATAGCATTAGGATGGACGGTCCGGGCTAGGAATTGTGTTCCAAGAGAAGCCTTGTGCTCATGGTTCCGACTCTGATGTGATAAATTTAGGCAACATGAAGGCTTTGTTCGTATTTTTCTCTCTGCTTTCGGTGGTTTCGGCCCGGGCGGATGTTGTAAGCTTTGTCGATGCAATCGGCACTCCGACCGCCGCCTCGACTTTCGGCGGAGATTTCATCTTTTGCGGATCGAGTCCGTGTTCGGTTCTTGTGACCGGTCACGCCGACTTTGTTTCGGTAACTTCGCTGGTTACCAGCTTCTCGATCTCTCCCACCATCTACATCGGCGACGGCAATGGAATCGTAATCGACAGGCTAGTGTCCACAGTGAGCGTGCTGCCGTTCCTGCCACCCAGTCCAGGCTCCGTGACCAACCTCGGATTGGTCCTCAGTACGGCACTGGAGTTGGGAAGCCCGTTCACCTGCGCATCTGTTGGGGGATGCCAGTTCACTGCGGACGGCTCCGTTCAAACGCTGGGGACTGTGTCCTGGACGTACGGTGCCGACACCGAGGTGACATTCCAAGCGGTGGGCCCGGAACCCGCCACTGTTGGACTGCTACTGCTTGGCGTGACTGGGCTCGCCGCCAGCCGATTCCGGAACCGAAAATCGAGTACCTTTGCACCGGCCGTTGACTAACGGGACTCCATTTGAAAAACTAGTGCGGCAAGGCCTAGTTCAAGGAGAACTTCAAGTGAGACTAAAAAGTACCATTCCCGTCGCGTTCCTCGCTGTGGCGGTCATACCGGCATTCGCGCAGAATCCGCCCGCAGCTCCCGCCCCGCCCCAACCGATGAGCTTCTTCGTAAGCAGCGTCGGACCCGGCAAGGGTGGCGACTTGGGTGGCTTGGCCGGTGCCGACGCGCACTGCCAGAAGCTGGCTGCCGCCGTTGGAGCCGGTGCCAAGACTTGGCACGCCTATTTGAGCACAACTGGGAAGGATGGCCAAACGGCTGTAAATGCCCGCGACCGCATCGGGGTCGGCCCCTGGTTCAATGCCAAGGGGGCCCGCGTGGCCAAGGACATCGGCGACCTGCACGGCGACACGCTCGACCAAGCCCGTCTCGGCAACAACCTGTCGAAGGCCACGGCGCTCAACGAGAAAGGCGAAACAGTCAAGGGTTTCGGCGATACCCCCAACCAGCATGACGTTCTGACCGGCTCCCGGCCCGACGGTACAGCCTACCCCGGCACCGACGACCACACCTGCAACAACTGGACCAGCAGCGACAAGGGTTCGGCCCAAGTGGGACACCACGACCGCAACAATGGCGGGAACGTGTCTTGGAACGCGACCCACCCCTCGCGAGGCTGCAGCCAGGAAAACCTGATCAGCACCGGCGGCAACGGCCTGCTGTACTGTTTCGCCCAGTAATGAGTGCGGGCCGCGTTAGTTCGACGCTGCCCGTATTTTTTCAAGCGCCGCCGTCATCTCCTGGACCCGGGCCGGATACTTGGAGGCCAAATCGGTTGTTTCCCCCAGATCCTCGGCCAAGTTGTAGAGTTGCGGCTCCCTTGAATTCCCCAGCTCGGTGTTGGTTGCCTCGTTGCGGCGGGCCCCGTTGCTTGGTGAGACCAGTTTCCAGTCCCCCTCGATCAACGCCAAGGTTCCGGCATGTTCCACCAGTTGACGGCGTGCAGTTTTGGACTGCCCAAGCAATGCAGGCAGGACATTCACCCCGTCGGGGCTGGCACCCACGGGAAGCGTCCCACCCGCCAGCGAACCACCAGCAAGTGCTGCAAACGTCGCGGGAAAATCGGTCTGGCTGATGAGGGCGTCGGACCGCGAGTCCTTCCGAATATGCCCAGGCCATCTTGCAAGCAGCGGAACGCGGGTTCCAGCGTCGAAGATGCTGTACTTCCCACCCCTCAGCGGCCCGGCTGGCTTGTGTGCCCCCAGTTTCTCCGCGGCCTGGTCCTTGTAGCCGTCATCAACGACCGGCCCGTTGTCGCTGGAGAACAGAACCAACGTGTCGTTGGTCAGGTGGTGCTTGTCCAGCGCCTTCAAAACCTCCCCAACGCACCAATCGAGTTCCGCGATGGCATCCCCGCGCGGCCCCATCGTCGTCTTGCCGACGAAGCGCTGGTGCGGGATGCGCGGCACGTGGATGTCGTGCGTGGCGAAATACAGGAAGAACGGCTTGGCCTTGTTGAGATCAATGAATGAGAGAGCCTTGGCCGTCAGCCTGTCGGCGATATCCTCATCCACCCACAACGCCGATTTCCCGCCCTTCATGTAGCCGATCCGGCTCACGCCGTTGACGATGGTCTGGTTGTGCCCCTGGCTCGGGTGCATTTTGAGCAGTTGGGGATTGTCCTTGCCGGTCGGCTCGCCCGGAAATGGCGTGGTGTAGCTGACGCTGATCGGGTCGGCGGGGTCCAAATTCGCCACCCGTTGGTTCTCGACGAAAACGCAGGGCACGCGGTCCCCGGTGGCGGGAATGATGAACGAATAATCAAAGCCAATCTCGAGGGGGCCCGGCGTGATCTCGCCATTCCAATCCACATTGCCGTTTCCGAGGCCCAGGTGCCATTTGCCAACCACGCCCGTCGCGTAGCCCTCCGCTTTCAGAAGCGATGCCATCGTCGGCGTACCCGGCGGAATAATCATGGCCGCATCGCCCGGAAGAACGTTGGTGCCCTTTTTCCGCCATGCGTACTGGCCGGTCAGCATGGAATAGCGCGATGGGGTACAGGTGGCGGAACTGGCGTGCGCGTTGGAAAACTGCAGTCCGGCCCCGGCCAAACGATCAAGGTTCGGCGTTCGGACGGCCGTGGCTCCATAGCAGGAAAGGTCGCCATAGCCCACGTCGTCGGCATAAATCAGGACGATGTTGGGTCGTCGTGCCTTCGCGGCTTGGGCTGCAGCAATTCCCGCCAATCCGGCACCAAGGAAATCCCTTCGCCGCATTTTGTTCCCTACGACAACTTCGCAGCAGCAGCCGGATCGAGGAACAGCGTGGCGTGCGGATGGGTCCGGAGAGCGGAGGCCGGGCAAGCCTCTTCGATCGAGCCTTCCAGCGCTGCCTGGACCGCATTCGCCTTATGGGTTCCGTTCACGAACACCAGCGCACGGGGAATGCTCAGAAACAGCGGTACTGTGAGGGAGAGAGCCCTTTTGGGTACGTCGGCCAGTGTTTCGAAGGCACCATCGTGGACTTGCTGCATCCGGCAGATGTCGTCCAAATCCACCGGGCGCACGGACCGTGGCTCCTGAAAACTGCACACCGGCGGATCGATAAACGCCAAGTGTCCGTTTTCGCCAATGCCCATGATTACCAGGGATGGTGCCGCGTCCGCCAACAGGGCCGCATACCGGTCGCATTCGGCGTCCAAGTCCGCAGCCTCGGCGTCGAGCTGGTGGAATGCACCCACCGGGACGTGGTCGAACAACCGGTCTTTCAGGAATCGCCGGAACGAGGCCGGATGGTCCGCCGCCATTCCCGCATATTCATCCATGTGGAACGCGGTGATCTTCTCCCAGGCAATACCGGCCTCATTCCGGAGGGCAGCGAGGAACGGGTCCTGGGAAACAGCCGAGGCGAATATGATCGCCATCCTGCCGTCACACGCCAAGGTCTCGCGGATAATGGCCGCCGCGATGGACGCGCCTTCGGCACCAGCCGATTCGCGGCTGGGATGGATGCGGACTTCCAACTGTCCGCGAACGAATGATGTGACCGGCATATTGAATTTTAGGAGGGTTCGTGCAGGTTGTGGTGCACCGCGTAGAGCGCAAGCTCCAAACGGTCGGATACGCCAAGCTTGTCGAAAATATTGTGGAGGTGGTTCTTGACCGTCTGTTCGCTGATGAACATCCGTTCGGCCATTTCCTTGTTCTTGAACCCCTGGGCGACCAGGATTACAATCTCGCGCTCGCGGTTGCTGAGCGCGCCGGCCTGGTCACGGACTCCAAGCCGGACGGACGGCTGCTGGGCGACAGGGGCGGGGGCTGGCACGGGCGCGGCTACCGACGGCGCGCCGGAAGGGGACTTTTTTGCCAACTGCCGAATCACGTCGGCCGTGGTCATCCGGTCCAACCAGAACTCGCCTGCATTCACCTTGCGAATGCTCTTGAGCAATAACTCGGTGGAGGTGTTCTTGGGAACAATGCCGCAACAACCCTGCTTCACCGCTTCGACGAAATCTTCCTTGAGATCATCGTTGGTGAGCATGATGACTCGGGTGTGCGCCTTGGCTTCCTGAATGGCCCCGAAAATCTTCTGGCTGCCCTGCGAACTTGCCGGCCAACCCATCAGCACGATGTCGGGCCGAACTTTTCGCACCACGTCGGCGGCGGCAAGCGCCCCGTCGACAGGGGGGATCACGTCGAAGTCCGGTTGGACCGCGAGCAGGTTGGACAGGCCGTCTCGTAGCAGACTGCTGTCGTCGACGATCAGTATTCGAATGTTGGGCACAGTGAGGGAATGGTACTAACTAAGTCTATGTTTCTACAAGTTTTGTTGTCAAGAGACAAAAGCGGTGGCATCGGATAGAGTTGGAGTGATCGCATGACACCGGAACTGACCGAAGTTGAATATGAACGCTCCTGGAAGTCGCTTCAGAACCTCGGATTGAACGCCTGGGAGGCCCGCACCTACCTCGTTTTGCTGGGCCACTCGCGTTTCAAGGCGCTGGACATCGCACCTCGGGCGGGCGTTCCACGGCAAAAAATTTACCATGTTTTAGACGAACTCATCGAAAAGGGCTTCGCCCGCGTGATTCAGGACCGTACGAAGCTCTTTTCCGCCGTGGAGCCGAATCTGGCGATCCCCGCATATCTCGCACGGAAACGGCAACAGGCCGAGCACGAACTGACCGACCAGGCCCGGAAAGCCAGCAATCTGCTCGAGGATTTGAACAGTTTGTACTCCGAGGGGAAGGGAGGCCGGGGTACGCTGGACTTCCTGCGGATCGTCTCCGAACCCACCCAAACAGCGTCGGAATACCGCCGGATGCTCTCGGATGTGCAATCGGAGTATTTGGAATTCTCACGTCCGCCCTACGCGGTCGACCCGCTGGACGAGAAACTGGTCCGCCAGGCTCGTGCCAAAGGGGCCGTCTGTAGGCTGTTGATCGAAACCGGCACCCTGGACGAGCCCCACAGGCAGCGGCTGAGCGAATATGCGGCAGCCGGGGTGGAAATCCGCCAGTCGGCTTCCCTGCCCTTGAAGCTGGCGTTGTTTGACGGTCGCAGCGGACTGATCGCGCTGCTGGATCCGGTGGTCAGCAAGCCAGCGTGGACGGCGCTGGTCTTCGACCACGACGGCATGGGCGAGGCCATGAAACACCTGTTCGAGGACCGATGGCAGAGGGCCGAGGAATTTGTCGATCCCGTGTAGAAGGACAGGACCCGTTATCGCGTCAGCGGGTCTTCCACCCAGGGTGGAGTGGCGTGGATCAGCCGACCCAACTCCGGCTCCAGCTCGTCCACCCGGAGCTTCATATCCCAAGCGATTTCCCGGTAGCTGAAATGCCCTTTTACGCCGCTGCGGACGCGGGCAATATATTCGGCTTCGGCGAAATCCATCTTGAACAGAAAACGTGAGCGGGCACCGAACGGCAGCAGATACTGCCGCGCGGGATTGGGCAATCCGGCCATCGCGGCAAACGCCGTGTCCATGGCTTGACGATATTCGGATTCGGCTCCGGCTTCGGCCAGCAGCGAAGGCACTTCATAGCCATGGAGACCCGAATAGGACTGCCGATACTGGTGGCACCGCCTGTGCCTGTGCATATCCCGGTAGGCACCGATGTCGATCAGCATGTCGAAACAGTAAAGCCCTCCGTGGAAGCCCCGCAGGAGGTCGTCGCGCTTCCCGCGCGACTGGACGGCCACATCCAGAACTTCCGATTGCCTCGCCCGGCTCCAGCCCAGAATGGTTTCGTACAGGGCCCGGAAGGGGTGGCCGCAGACCGGATAGAGCAGCGTAGCCGCGATTTCCGCCAGTGTGTCGTGGGGACGCACCAACTCGACACGGCGGGGATCTCCAGTATCGGCAACTGTGAGATTTTGCGCCGCCCATAGCGCCAAGTCCGCTTGGGACGCCGCCCGGTGGGTGTCGGGGTCGGCATGCCGGGCCAGAGTCGGTGCCAGAGGTTCCACAGCACCCGGATCCCACACGCACTCAGGCGCTGCCGCACACGCCTCCGCGATTTCGAGCCCCAGTTCACGGACCTCGGCGAATTCTGAGACGCGCAAGCGCCGGATTTGCTTCTCCAGAGTGCGGATGCTGGTCACTTGGCCGACATTCGTGGGAATGCCCCAGAACAGGAGGTAACGGGCAACGTCAAAGGCGCGCGCCGCGATGTT
>CAIYDY010000121.1 GCA_903925015.1 uncultured Acidobacteriia bacterium | reverse complement strand
GGCCCAGTTGTCTTTCCGTCGTTGGCGATCCTGGCCATGTTGTCCGCGCCATTCGTCGACCGGGGCAAGATGGTGAAGGTTAGCCAGCGCTTCGTGGCAATCGGAATCGTGGTTCTGGCCGGGATCGGCTGGGGCGGGCTGACCGCTGCGGCAATAAAGAGCACTCCACCGCAATCGGCTGCTGCGTCGATCGACTTCTCGGGCCCCACGCAGTGGATGCAGCTCAAGCCGGCCGAGCTTTCCGGAATCCACTATTACCAACAGGAAAAGTGCGCAGTCTGCCACAATGTCACGGCTGGCGGCGAGGCCAAGAACGGTCCGAACCTGTTGGGCACCGGTGGACGCCACGACCAAGCGTGGATGCTGGAGCACTTCAAGAACCCGCAAAAGGGCAATCCCACGAGTGCGATGCCGGTCGTCAACCTGAAGGACGGTCAAATGAAGGACTTGGCTGCCGGAATGGCTGCCCTCACTGCGGAGAACGGCGATCTGGTGGCAATCACGCCAGCGTTCGCCTCGCATGGTGCCGCGCTATACCAGGAAAATTCCTGCTCCGCATGCCATCAGTTGAACGGTGCTGGTGGAAACATGGGTCCGCCCATGAACGGGTTGGCGACACGTAGGACAGAGGCTTGGTCCGCGGAGCACTTTGCGAATCCCCAGAAGATGTCCCCGGGCACGCCGATGCCGGTTTATACGTTCAGCAAGCAGGAAATGGATGATATCCTGGCGTACTTGTTCACGTTGCCCGACAAGGCTCCGGCCCAGTAGTCGGGACTTACTCCCCCAGCCAACCCAGCACCGTCCAAGCCTCGAACCATGTTCGGAGCTTGGACGGTGCTGTTTCCGGATCGTTCAACCCTCGTATGCGTCCCGCCAGTGATTCCCCTAGGCTCAACCCGCGCTCCAGCCTACGGAGCAACTGAAACTCCCCCGCTTCCAAGCGCCGGTAGAAGACATCTCCATCCAGCCGGTGTACCGCGATGAAGTATTTGCCAGCCGGATGAGTTCCGACTGAGAGTTTCTCGCGCCGAAGGGTGCCCTGATTTGCGGCGAGACGGATTTCGTCCGCCGGATGCGATAGTTCCAACAACCGAAGGCAGGGCTGCAGTGTGGGACGTAGATCCGGGCCTGAGGCAAGAGCCGCTGAATCCAAAGGTGGAATCCAAGCCGCGTCGAACGCCTCGACGTGGGCCCACTCCAGTCGCGCTAGCTCGAGAGCCAATGCCCCGTACTTCCCCGCCCTTCCTAGATCGGCCTTGAGCCACGAGGGCAGCTTCGAGCCCAGATCCCGCAAAGTGAATGACTTCGATGGACAGGACGCAAGGTAGGCCTTGGAGAGATTGGAAAACGCCCTCTCCCCGAGCAGGGCGCGCAACGCTGGGAAATCTTCAGCCAGAGCATCGAGCAGCCGGAGCCAATACTGGCGGTGGTAGATATCGAGCCGGTCAGCGGCGGTGAGCAGGGTATTTGGCGTCAGGTACGTGGAGACGCCCGGAGCCCGCGAAGAGAGCGGACGCATGACATCGGCTGCCATCCGGCGCTGAAGTTCGATCAGGCGCATTCCGCCGCCGCCTCAGGGAGATATTTTTCCGCCTTCCGGGCCTCGGCGTGGACCTCCTCGAACGGGGGTATGCGGTCATCCCATTCGAGCAGCGTTGCGGTGCGCCCACAGCGCGCTACCGCCTCGGCATAGAGGGCCCAGACGGGATCGATCACCGGGTGGTCATGGGTGTCCAGCGTGTATTTCTCGAATTGGGAGTGGCCGGCGATGTGGAACTGGGCAACCCTTGCCGGATCCACCGCTGAGAGGTAGGCCATGGGGTCGAAACCATGGTTTCTCGACGACACGTAGATGTTGTTGACGTCGAGCAGGACACCGCAATCGGCGCGCTCGACGACCTCGCCGAGGAACTCCCATTCCGTCATCTGCGACATTTTGAACTCGGCGTAGCTGCTGACGTTCTCAACCGCAATCGGAACTTCGAGGAAATCGCGCGCCTCGCGAATCTTCCTCGCGGTGATCTTTGCAGCCTCGAAGGTGTATGGAATCGGGAGCAGGTCGTGGGTGTATTTGCCATCGACACTGCCCCAACAGAGGTGGTCGGTGAGCCATGGGGTCTTGGTGCGCCGCACCAAGCTCTTCAAGCGCCGTAAATGCTCCCGGTTGAGCCTGCCTGCGGACCCGAAGTACATGGAGACGCCATGTTGGACGACCCTGTACTGTTCGAGGATACGATCCAGTACAGCCAAGGGCCGTCCGCCGTCGACCATGAAGTTTTCCGAGATGATCTCGAACCAATCGACGGCGGGCGCTTGGGAAAAAATGTGGTCGTAGTGCGGAATCCGCAGTCCGACACCGATGCCCAGATCCGTGAAGCCGTTGAATTTGTTGGCAGGCACGCGGAGTCCGGGTGATCGGGCTTAGAGTGGCGGCTCCATGGGAAGCGCCAGGGGCGGCTCCCGTAGGAAATCCAGCTTGCTCATCTGTTCCACTGCCTCCCGGACGGCGGATTCGGGAGAGGATTCGACGGTGATGACAAACGGCAGGTCGTTCTTGGTGTCGCAGGGCAGCTGGAGCACGGCTTCCAAGCCAATTTGTTTCGACGCCAAGATCCCAGCCAGTTCGGCGATGATGCCGGGTCTGTCGTCGACGCGGAAGCGGAGGTAATAAGGCCGCTTCTGCAAAAGAACCGACACGGGCTGGTATTCACCCAGCCGTTCATGCGCGAACGGGGACACGCGTTCGGGGCTGCCGCTGCGGATCTCGCGCGCGACGCGCATCAGGTCGCTGACGACGGCGACGCCTGTCGGATGCGGTCCGGCACCCCGACCATAGTAGAAAGTATCAGCACCGAATTCGCCCTTGACCCAGATCGCGTTGTAGGCACCCTTGACGCCGGCCAGAATCGTCGATTCCGGGATCAAGGCCGGCCGCACGGACAAAATCAATCCCTTTTCGGTGCGCTGTGCGGAACAAACGAGGCGAATCGTGTGCCCCAACTGGTGGGCATAGTCAAAATCCTGCGCTGTAATCCGGCGGATTCCCTCGACGAAGATGTCATCGGGAACAATGCGCTCACCGAACGCCAGTGCGGCCAGAATCGCGAGCTTCGAGCGTGCGTCGTAGCCATCGACGTCCGCAGCCGGATCGGCCTCGGCGTAACCGAGGGCTTGGGCTTCCTTGAGAACGTCTTCGAAGGAATCGCCGCGCCGCTCCATCTCGGTGAGGATGTAGTTGCTGGTGCCGTTGAGGATGCCCGCAATGGCGGCAATGCGGTCGCCGGAAATTCCCTCGCGAAGGACGGCGTGAATCGGAATTCCTCCAGCTACCGACGCTTCCATGGCGAGGTTGACGCCCGAGACGATGGCACGGTCCCAGATATCGGCACCTTCCAGCGCCATCAGTTCCTTGTTCGCCGTAACCACGGACTTGCCGTTGGCGATGGCGGCGTCAATCATCTCCCGCGCGGCACCGCGACCGCCCACGAGTTCGGCGACAATATCGACGTTGGGATTGGCAACGACATCGCGCCAATCCGCAGTCCGCATCGCGTCCCCGGGGACGTCGGCCAGATCCAATCCCGCCACCGACCGGCTGCAGACGGCGGTCACCTTCAGCCCGAAACCAAGCTTTTGCGCAATCTGCGCGGAATTCCTATTGAGAATCGCCAGTGTTCCCGAGCCCACGTTGCCGAGGCCGATGACACCGACATGAACGTCCTTCATCTTTAGTTATCATAGCGATATGGAAGTCCTTACCCGACGGTCGAGCGTTCGGATGGCGGTCGCAGCCCTGGTTCCGGCGGGTTTGGCCGCCCAGGGGCCACCTGAGGGACCCGGAACTCCGGAAACGACACGACTGCCGAATGGCAAGAACCAACGCGATGAAATCCTAAAAGCGGAGTACCAGCAAAACATGAAGGATGCACACGACCTCGCCGACATGGCGAAGAGTTTTGAGCTGGACTTGGAAAAAAGCGACCGGTTTGTCCTCTCCCTGCCGCTGCTGAAAAAGTTGGACGAAATGGAGAAGTTGACCAAGCGCATCCGCGGGCGCATGCGGCGTTAGGCCAGCGTTAGGGCTTGCGGGCGATGAAGAATGCCAGCCGCTCGTCCTCACCCGAAGCCATTTCGATCCAGCCGGGGAAGGCCGAGCGGTAGTTCGCCAATGACGTGGCGAAGCGCCCCGTGGTTTTTCCGGCCAACGCGACCACTCCCCCCTCCCGCACGCCAGCTGCGATATCCGGCAACAAGTTTTCCTGCCAGTAGAGCCAGCAGACGATCAGATCCCAGCGGTCGGGGAAAATGCCGAAGTCGCGGTCCTCAAGGTCGGCTTGGAGGCACAGGACACCAGGGATTGGCTCCGGATCTTGGTCGATGGCGGTGACCCGCCAGCCCCGTTTAGCGAGCCAGCGGGCGTTTCGACCGGCACCGCATGCCAAATCCAGTGCGTCGCCCGGGGGAACGGATTCGAAGGCAGAGGTTAGCTGGGGAGCGGGTGAACTATGGGCGGGGAGTCTGTTCAAGAATCACGGTCCTGGTTGGATAGGGCATGATAACCCCCTCGCGCATGAGTCGCTTGAAGAGCCGTTTGCGCAATTCGCTCTGGGCGAGAAAGTGGTCCGCATAACCGGCAATCTGGACGTTCACCTGGAAACCGAGTGACCAGTCGCCGGGACCTGGCTGGAAGCGCACATTCGGCACGGGGTCCGCCAAAACACCCGGCACAATTCCCGCCGCCGCAACCGCCTCCTCCAGCAAGATTACCTCGACGCGGTCAATATCCGAATCCATGGCAACGTTCATGAAGATGGAGATTCCCATGCGGGATTCCGGCAAATGGAAGTTGGTGAAGATGGTCTGTCCCAGCTTGTTGTTGGGAATCACAACCAAGTTGTTCCCCATGGTCCGCATGGTGGTGCAGCGCCATGTGATGTCGGCAACATAACCTTCCTCGCCGGAACCGAGCTTGATGTAGTCCCCAACATGGACCAAGCCGGAAACCGAGACGTAGAAGCCGGCAAACAAATTCGACAGTGTGTCTTGGAGGGCCAGCGCGACGGCAATGCCGCCGACTCCCAGAGTCGTCAGGATGGGAGTCAAGTTGATGTCGAAGACGACCTTCAGGAGCCAAACGAGGACGACTGAAAACACACCGACTTGGACCACTTTTTGGGTCAGACTGGTGACGGCACGCACCCCGGCCACGGCACCGCCGTAGACCCGCACGGCGTTCCCGGCGAGACGGCTTAGGGCCAAGGTCAGGGACCACACGCCGATCGCCTGGAGGACGGCGGGCAGATGCTTGAGGTACTTGGGAGGGATGGAAGAATTTTCCACCGCCAAATGTGCGGCGAGGATCACCGCCCAAGCCAGCATGGGCCCCCGGACGGTCTCGGTAAGCAGGACGCCCAAGTGGCTGTCGGTCTTTTCAGCCCAGCCGTTCAAGGCGTCGAACAGTAGCTTTCTTACCAGCAGGGCTGCCACGACGATCAGGCCGAAGATCGCCAAGGGCGCCAAGATCACGAGAGGATCCGTCAGCGCCAGAGCCACCATCTGTTTCAACAATGCCATGGAAAGACCTTACAATCGCGATAGTCGCACATCGAAAGCCGCGGCCATCCAAACGGATCAACGAACACCGGCTCCCGTGCGTCAAACCGGTTTGAACCGCCTCTCCTTCATTGTTGTTCTCGGATACTTGGCCACCGCGTGCCGGGCCGCCGAGCCCGACTCCCCCAAGGAACTGGCGATGCTGCTGGCGCGCAAGGCCGCCCGTGCCGAAAAGGCTGGCCAACCTGCCCAGGCGTACATTTACTACTCCGAGGCCTCGGCACTTCAGCCCCGCAACAAGCGGTACAAGGGCCGGATGGTCCTGATCCAGACGAAGGCCAACCAGCAGTCCAAGCCGAAGCCGCGTCCGGGAGACGTCCGGGCGGAGACCGACACAGCGGCGGTTGCAAGGGAGGCCCGGCCGGAGGAGGTCTTCGACAGCATCACCCAGCGCGAATTGTCCGAGGCGCGCGAGCTTTTGCCCAATCCGGTTCTCAAGCCCAAGCCGGGCGAGCAAAGTTTCGATCTGGAAGGCGACCCGCGCACCTTGTTCGCGAAGGTGGCCGAAGGGTTCGGACTGCAGACCGTCTTCGATGGCGACTATCCCACCATCGGCCAGCCGACCCATTTCCGAATGTCCGGGGTCGACTACCGTGGCGCGCTTTGGGGCCTGGAGGCGGCGACCGGCTCCTTCGTCATCCCGGTTTCGTCCAAGGTTTTCATGGTGGCCCGCGACACGCTGCAGAAGCGGAACGAACTGGAACAAACGATGGCCATCTCGATTCCGGTCCCGCAGTTCACCTCGCCACAGGAATTGACCGAGCTCGCCACATTGCTGCGGCAGGCATCGAATATCGAAAAGATCGCATTCGATACGGCGGCGGGGCAAATCGTGCTCCGGGACAGGATTTCGCGGGTGATTCCAGCCGCTGAATTGATGCGCCAGCTGCTGGCGTACCGGCCCGAGGTGATGATCGACCTCGAATTCATCCAGGTGGCGGAAAGCGACCTGAGGAACTACGGCTTCAACGTGACGGACAATTTCTCGGCGTACTACCTGGGCAAGGTGTTGAACAGTGCCACTCCGTCGCTGACCGGCGTGAAGAATCTGCTCACTTTCGGGGGCGGGAGTTCGTTGATTGGCCTCGGGGTGGCGCAAGCGGCGGCTCTGATCCAATAGGTTTGTCGCCCAGCGCGCGCCTGGCGGCAACAGGCGGACGGGCAGCGCCCGGTTGTAACCGGGAAAGCACTGGCACAGCGGCGGATTGGAATCCGATGTCAGCCGACCAGCATTGTCCGTCCGCGCCACATAGAATGAAGCCCAGCCTGAACCGCAGGGCTTTAGTTTTGAGCTCATGTTTGCGTAACCGGCGGCGCACGGACTACAGCCTACTTCCCGATCTCCGGCACCGATGTTGACCGATTAACTCGTCGGTTTCCGCGGTGC
>CAIYDY010000120.1 GCA_903925015.1 uncultured Acidobacteriia bacterium | reverse complement strand
GGAAAGCCTGGACAAGAGCGCGCTGTGTGTAGTGGTGGGCGGGGAAGGCGCTCGCCGCCGAGGCGATTTTCATATGTTCGGTCTTTTTGATGCCTAGTTGAGCTTGGCCAGTTCTTCTTTATAGAGCCTATTGTTCGGGAACTCCGCTGCCAGCCATTGAAGCTTCGCCTTCGCCTGCGCGGGATTGTTCTGCCGCATGTCGTTCACGGCCAGCAGCAACCGCGCGAACGGCAATAAATAGTGACCTTTTTCCGCAGTCAGGCGGAGCTTCGCCACTCCGGTGTCATGGTCGGTCCGTGCTCCCGTCATCTGCAAAAGCCAACGCATGGGGGCCGGTTTCAGGCTCAGCAGATAGTTTTCGACTCCCACCGCGAGCCATGCGTCGTAGTACTCCGGGTGCTTGGCAAGTAGCCTCTCGGCAATGCCCCGGCTCTGCTTGACCTCGCCCAGTGCCGCCAAATGCTTCTTTTCAATCAGCGCGAGGTAGTCCGAATGCAATCCCATTCGGAGCGTTGCGGCCATGAGGGCGTTGGCGTTGTCGGGATCCTTCGCAAGTTGGGCGTCCACCAGACGCTGGCCGCGGTCGAGCGCAGCTTCAAACTGACGCTTGACGGCCGGATCGGCATCCGGCTTGCGGAAATCCATCAGGGGCTCGTCGTGGACCCAGAACTCCGATTGCAGGATTCGCAGCCGGTCGAACTCGGAGAACAGATACGCGGCGGCGTCCGAAACCGGTCCCATTGGATCGGTTGGGTTTTGGCGCATGAAGTCCGCGAATGTTTGGTGCGCGTCGCTGAATTGGAGGTTGTAAAGCTGGCGGAAGCCGAGGTCCAGCGTCCCGGTTTCAGGCACCGGTGATGCCGACAGCGCTGTGACGGCAAGCACAAGAGAGGCCAGTTGGCCCAAACGGAAAATTGTCAACTGCTGTCTTGACGTCTGCGGCCTCCGCAAGGTTGCCGCAATCACCGTGAATTTCCGATGTCAGGGCGGACCGGGCTCGGGCGCGTGGGTCGGTCACGAAAATGTTGCAACTCGATTTGCCTATTTATCAATGGTTTAGGGTTTTTCTCGGCGCTAGTTCCGCACTTGGTGGTTCTAGAATTCAAACCGGGTGGAAACGCCATCCGCCGTTCAAAATTCGAGAGCAAACAAAGAGACAGCAAATGAGACGCAAATCGAAACCCACTCCCCGGCAGATTGCCGCCTACCGTGCCAACGCCCGCAAGTCCACAGGTCCCCGCAGTCCCGAAGGCAAGCGCCGATCCTCGCAGAATGGTCGACGCCACACCGAGCTCGCCGCCAGGGTGCTCGAACCGGGCGAGGACATCGCTCATTTCCGGTCCTTCGCCAACCGCTACTATGCCGAGTTTTCACCTGTCGGCCCCGACGAATCGAAGTTGGTGGATGGCTTGGCCGGCTCGTGCTGGCGGTTGGCGCGATTGATGGAGCGGGTGGAAGTTCATCTGCTGGAGATGGAGTCGACCTGCGACGCGCTGGCCAATTCCCAGTCCAAGCGGCTGGCGGCAGTCTGATTCAGGACCGGCGGCTACGGTTGACCCACTAGCCGCCGGTACTCCTCCGGTGTGTCGATGTCCATGGCCGCTTCCGGGCAATCCAAAAATTTGGCATCGACCTCGTTGCGCAGAATCACTCCCTTGCATCCTTGGTCCGGCGCAAGCGCCTCCAGCAGCGGCCAATTCCTGCGTGCAAAATAGGCGGGAACCCCGACTGTGTCCGAGTACCGCGCCGAAACAATGCCGCAGCCGCTGCTCTCCGCCTCGGCGATCAGACTGCGGTAAAACTCCGCCGTCACAAACGGCTGGTCGCCCAAGGCCAGGATCGCCGAGTGGGCCTCAGTATCCTGAAGGGCCCGCAATCCGGCTTGTATCGACGAACCCATCCCAAGGTCCCAGTCGCCGTTGACGGTTGTGACGACCTCCAGCCCGGCCAAACTCTCACCAACTGCCCCCGAATGGGCCCCCAGCACAACTACCACCGGAGAACAACCCGCCGCAAGGGCAGTTTCGGCCGCATGGCGAAGGAGCGGACGGCCTTGGTACGGCAGCAACTGTTTTGGCTCGCCCATGCGGGTGGATCCGCCGGCGGCCAGAAGTATGAGCGCGCAGCTAGGCATTCCACTCACAGTATGCCGGTGCGGCCATCGTCGTGGGTACAACCGCTTGGCCGCTTTCCATCGGTGCCGTGTGGATCGCCCCAATCCGGTTCCGCAGCTGGCCGCCACTGCGGGAGTTCAGGACAGCCTCCATTTCGGAAAGAATCGAGAGTGCCACGGACGCGGGGGTGTCACCGCCCAGATCCAGTCCCGCCGGTCCGTGGATGTTTGCGGGTTGCACTAGTCCGTTCTCCGCCAGCAAGGTGTTCGTGCGGCTCTTCGGCCCGAGCAATCCCAGATACAGCGGCTTCCGCTCCAAGACCGCCGGAAGAAGACGCGAATCGAGCGGATAATTGTGGGTCATCAGGACCACGGCGGTCTTTTCGCCGATTCCCAACCCCGCCAATGGGTCGGCGGCTTGGAACAGCACCACGCGGTCGGCATCGGGGAAGTTTGCAGCGCAAGCGTAGGCGGGACGACCGTCGGCAACGGTCACGTTCCAGCCCAATTGCTTGGCCATAGTGACCAGAGGCCGTGCGTCGTGGCCCGCGCCGAACACCACCAGCCGCTGGGGCGGGGCGATCCATTCCACGAAGGCATCGAATTGAGGGCTGCGGGCGAAACAACTGCCACCTTTCCGGTATGCGGTCCGTATCTCGCTTTCCAAGGCGTTTGCAACAAATGCGTCGCCCGTCAGGTTCCGGCCGTCGAAATAGGCGCGGTTCCCCACCGGATGGTGGGCGGAGGCCGTTATGGTTGCCATTACCACCGGCACGTAACGATGTGCGTCCAGAAACTCCAGTGCGGGCGCGAGCGTCCGGGACTCGGCACGCTCCAGCAAGACTTGGACAATGCCGTTGCAGCCGAGCCCGAACTCCCAGACAGCGTCCTCGTCCGACGACGTATCGTAAACGCGCAGCGCGGGCTTCTCGGACTCCGTCAACCACCAGGCGCGCTTGGCGAGTTCGGATTCCAGGCACCCGCCGCTGACCGAGCCGATACGGGTTCCGTCAGATCCAATCCACATACGTGCGCCGGGTCGCCGGTATGCCGATCCGCTCACGTGGACGACCGTTGCGAGCACCGCTTTCCGGTGCCCGCCCTCCAGACCGCGCCAAGCGTCCAAAATGGAATGCAGCTCGTTCACAGTTGTGCCTCCATGCTCCTTGCCTAGTCGCCCATCGTCGCATTCGGGAAGAATGGCAACGCCCGGACCCGGTTCTTGGTTGCCCTGTAATAGGCGTTGGCCAAGGCCGGTGCGAGAGTCGGTACGCCCAACTCACCGGCACCGCCAATCGCCTTGGTCCTGTCCGATACCGTGGGGTTCGGCACCAAGGTCACCGCGACTTGCGGCATCTCGGAAGGCCGGATCATCCGGCTCTTGCTGAAATTCTTCGCCTGCGCCGCGCCGTTTACGAAGGTCTGTTTCCCGTAGAGTGCGGCATTCAAGCCATGGACCATGCCGCCGGTTAACTGCGCTTCAATCTGACCCGGGTTTACCGCCAAATAGCAGTCCATCGCGATGGAAACCTTGCTGACGGTGAAACCGGTCGATGTCACGTTGGAGATCTCGACCACCTCCGCCACAATGCTGTTGAACGCGGTTCCGATCGCGATGCCCCGGAAGTGCCCGGACGCCGCAGCCGAGTTCCAGCCCGACAGGGTGGCCACCGCATCCAGCACCGCAATCCAGCGGGGATCGGTCAGCAGGGACCGGCGGAACTGGTAGCTGTCCATTCCCGCCGCCACCGCAAGTTCATCCACCATCGATTCAACCGCAAATGTGTTGATCGAGGCCCCGACCGAGCGCCAGAAGCCCACTGGGATCTGCGACGGATGGGTCACATACTCGGTCAGCCCGGTTCCGAACGCATAGGGAAGGTCCTGGGATCCTTCATATCCCTGGCTGTCGCCCTTCGGACCGAGCGGCACGCCACGTTGGGCGAGGATCGAAGGCGAGATGTTTCGGTAACTCCAGCCCATCACCTGGCCGCTTGCGGTCAGTCCGGCCCGCGCATGGACAAGAGCCATCGGCCGGTATTGGTCGTGGGTAAAGTCCTCTTCCCGCGGCCACATCAGTTTCACCGGCTTGCCGACCACCATCGCGACCTGCAACGCCTGGCTTACGAAGTCGACTTCGGCCTTCCTGCCGAGTCCGCCTCCAAGGTAAGTGGTATGGACGGTAATCTGGCTGGGCTGAAGCGCGGGCATCAAGGTTGCAACCAGGCTGAGGACCGCTTTTGCGGATTGTGTCGGGGCCCACACCTCGCATTTGACCCCGGCCACGTAGTCGACCGTGCAATTTAGTACTTCCATGCACGCGTGGGAGACGTAGGGCAGGGAATAGGTTGCGTCGACCACCTTGGCCGCAGCCGCAATCGCCGAGTTGGCGGCAGTCGCATCGCCCTCCACCGTGTAGAGCGTGCCGGGTCCGTTCGGCGCGCCGGCGGCATACGGTGTCGCATTCTTGGCCAGAGCCTGTGCATCCGCCAGGAATTGGGCCGTGTTGAGGGACGCAGCATTTGCCGGCAGATTCCACGTGACGTTCAGGGATCGCGCGCGCTGCCAAGTGTCCCACGTATTGGGACCGACCACAGCCACTGCATTTACGTTTCCTACCGCCTCCAAGCCCCGATTTGTCCCCGCCACAACCTTGGTGGGGATTACCATGTATCCGCTCGGGGCCGCGGGAGCCTTGGCCAGTGTCCCGCCGAACGACGGGGCGTGCTTGATCACGGCGTAGACCATGTTCGGAAGGCGCACATCGATTCCATAGACAGCGCTGCCGTTCACCTTGTGGGGAATGTCGAAACGGGGCATCGTTTTGCCGATAAGCCGGAACTGGGTGTCAGGCACCAAGGGCGCCGAAGCGGGCATTGCCAGCTTGGATGCTGCGGCCGCCAGGGCTCCGTATGTCCAGGTTTTCGCATCCGGCTTATGGGCGACGACCCCGTTTGCCACGGTGAAGTTCGTGCGGACCGCGTCGCCCGCCAACTGCATGGCCGCTTGGACCAGCATTTCCCGCGCTCCCGCCGCCGCGTCGCGCATCTTCCAAAAATTCGTGCGGATGACGCTGCTGCCAACGGTGTTGATCGAGGTGCCGATCGGCGCAATTGTGGCGAGAGTGGGGCCGCCCTGCACGGTCTGGACCTTGGCATAGTCCACCATCAGGTCTTCGGCCAGCACTTGTGCCAAGCCGGAAAACGAGCCCTGGCCCATTTCCGATGAGCCGACAGTCAGCGTAATGCTCTCATCGGCGCCGATTTGGAGCCACGCGTTGACTGTGGTGCCGACGGGCGCTGCATTGAGCTCGTCAATCCGGCTCACTTCCGGAAGAAAAAATGCGAGCGTGAGGCCCGAGGTCGCGGTGCCCAGAAACGCGCGGCGGCTCGATTGTTCCATGCTTGGCCTGTTCAAAGGGTTGGGGATGTTCATTGGCGGGTCTCCGGTCTTATAGCTTGCTGCAAGCGGCTTTGATCCGCGGATAGGTCCCGCAAACGCACAAATTGTTGACCTCGCCCATGATGGACGCGCCGTGGTGGCCAGCCTGCATCGCACCGGCGACCGACATCAGCATTCCCGATTGGCAATAGCCGCATTGGGGAACCTGGTTGGCGATCCAGGCCACTTGGGCTGGGTGGCTGCTGTTGGCCGACAGCCCTTCGATGGTGACAATCCTGCGTCCGACCGCGGACGAGACGTCCATATCGCACGATTTTTCCGGTTGACCGTCCACCAGCACAGTGCAGGCACCGCAGATTTCAATTCCGCATCCATACTTTGTGCCGGTGAGTCCGAGCAGGTCCCGCAGGACCCACAAAAGGGGCATGCTACCGTCGCTGACCGTGACAGTACTTGGTTTTCCGTTTACGTTGAGTGTTAAGGTCACCCAGATTTCCTCCGATGTTTCGCGTTGTACCAGTTGGTACCGGTACGTCTATGCTTATGGGTGTTTGGCGTTCGCCGTTTGTTTCAGATGGGGAAAGGTTTTTCTTGGCAGCTTCCCCCTGGGAAACTTCGTAACCGTTTACGGAGCAAAAAAATCGGCCCTTCAAACCGCGCGTGATATCCGATAGAATGGCCTCATGAGTACGGCATCCAATCCATCGAACCCCTTCGGCGCATCGACGCTCCTCGGCGCATCAACCCCCTCCCGCCGCGACTTCTTTCTAGGCAGCGCCGCTGGAACAGCCGCACTTGCCACCCTCGCCACGGCACCCGCGATCCTCAAAGGCGCACCCGCCGGCGAGGCGATCAAGGTAGGCCTCGTGGGTTGTGGCGGTCGCGGCACCGGTGCCGCCAACCAAGCATTGCGCGCCGACGATTATTCGGTCCTCACGGCGGTTGCCGATGTCTCCGTGGACGCCATCGACGCATGCCTCGCGACCCTGACCCGCCAGCAGGGTGCCAAGGCCTCCTCCAAGGTTGCCGTTGAAAAATCCAAGAGGTTCGTCGGCCTCGACGCCTTCGAGCGCCTCATTGCCTCCGGCGTCGACGTCATTATCCTCGCCACGCCCCCCGGCTTCCGCCCCGCCCACTTGCGCGCCTGCATCGAGGCCAATAAGAACGTGTTCTGCGAAAAGCCCGTCGCCACGGACGCCCCCGGCATCCGTCACGTCCTTGAGACCGTCAAAATGGCGAAGGCGAAGAACCTGAACCTTGTTTCCGGCTTCTGCTGGCGCTACGCCAACCACATCGTCGACACCTTCGACCAGATGCAGAACAAGGGCGCGATCGGCGACCTGGTGGCCTACTACGCCACCTACTACACCAACCCGGTCAAGCCCATGCCCCCCGCCAACACCCGTCCGGCCGGAATGAGCGACATCGAGTGGCAGGTCAAGAACTGGTACAACTTCTCATGGCTTTGCGGCGACAGCTTGGTGGAGCAGGCCGTTCACTCCGTCGACAAGGTGGCGTGGGCCATGCGCGACCAGCCCCCGGTCAGCTGCGTCGGCGTCGGTGGACGCCAGATCCCCGCCGAGGGCGGCAACATTTTCGACCATTTCGAAGTCAACTACGTCTACCCCAATGGCGCGCGAGCCTTCGTGGCCAATCGCCAGAGCGAAGGCTGCTACAACGAGAATTCCGACTACATCCTCGGTACCGATGGCGTCTGCACCATCGGCCGCGGCCCCAATCCACGCATCACCGAACGTGGTGCCAACCCCAAGACCAAGTGGACCTTCGAAGGCCAG
>CAIYDY010000119.1 GCA_903925015.1 uncultured Acidobacteriia bacterium | reverse complement strand
GCCGCTCCTCTTTAAGAAATAGCCCGTACGGAGACCCAATACAGTGAAGATTCTCGTTCTTTCCATCCTGAGTGTTTCGGCGTGTTTTGCCCAAAGTGACCGGGCTGAAGCCGCGCGCAATCCGTTCACGGGCAACGCCGAGGCGATTGCTGCGGGCAAGGTTCTCTACAGCGGCGCGTGCGTGGCCTGCCATGGTGCCGACCTGCGGGGCGACCGCGGGCCGTCCCTCGTGTCCGGCAACTTCGCGCGCGGGAATGCCGATGGCGAGATCTTCATCAATATCCGTAGCGGCATCCTGGGCACGCAGATGCCCGGTTTCGCGTCGTTCAGCACGGACCAGACGTGGCAGATCATCTCTTATATCCGCAGCATGGCCCCGACGGTGACCACAACGGTGTCTTCGGCGGCGGAGAAGGTCCCCGGCGATGCCGCGAAGGGCAAGGCGGTGCTGGAAGGCAAGGGTGCATGCCTTTCGTGCCACATGGTGAACGGGGTGGGCGTGAACGTGGGACCGGACTTGTCGGCGGCAGGCCGGAATCCGGCGGCGCGGCTGACGGCGAAGCTGGCGGATCCGAATCAGGCCCCGGCACCCGCGGCGGGTGGCGGCGGGCGGGGTCGTGGTGGACGCGGCGGACAGCAGCGCCCCATGACTGTGGTCGCCAAGACCAAGGACGGCAAGGAGTTTCGCGGCGTCCAGAAGGCGGCGGACGCTTTCATGATCGCGATGGTTGATACGGCGGGCAAGTACCACTCGTTCGAGAAGGCGGCTTTGGCGGATCTGAAGGTGGAGGCGAAGTCGCTGATGCCGGCGGATTACTCGAAGAGGCTCTCGGCAACGGAGATGACGGATTTGGTGGCGTATTTGAAGTCGTTGGACGGGTCGGACGTGTCGAAATTGGGTGCCGGGGCCGGGCTGACCTGGGAGCGGATCCGCGATTCATCCAAGGAACCGCAGAACTACCTGACCTATTGGGGCGATCTGGCGGGCCAGCATTATTCCACTCTGAACCAGATCAACACGGCCAACGTGAAGAATCTACAGGCCAAGTGGGCCGTGCAGCTGCCGGGCGACGGGATTGTGGAGTCGATTCCGTTGGTGGTGGACGGCATCATGTATACGACCGGTCCGGTGGGCACGTCGGCCGAGGTTTTGGCGCTGGATGCGCGGACGGGCAGGCAGCTGTGGCGCTATGACCGTCGGCAGAAGGTGGTAAGTCCGTATGAAATCAACCGCGTGAACCGGGGTGTGACGGTGTTCGGCAACCGGCTGTTCTTTGGAACGCTGGACGCTGCGCTGGTGGCACTGGATGCCCGGACCGGCGCGTTCCTGTGGGAAGTGCAACTGGGCGACACGATGCAGGGCTACAATTTGACGTCGCCGCCGCTGGTGGTGAAGGACAAGATCATCACCGGGATCACCGGTGGCGAGTTCGGCATTCCGGCTTGGGTGGACGCCTACGACCCGGCCACGGGTAAGCGCTTGTGGCGTTGGAACACGATCCCCGGACCCGGCGAACCCGGCCATGAAACCTGGGCAGGCGACAGCTGGAAGCACGGCGCGGCTCCGACGTGGCTGACCGGCAGCTACGACCCGGCGCTGCACACGCTGTACTGGACGGTCGGCAATCCCGGTCCGGATATCAATGGCGACGTGCGGATGGGCGACAACCTGTACAGCTGCTCGGTGGTGGCACTCGATCCGGATACTGGAAAGCTGAAGTGGCACTACCAGTTCACGCCCAACGACACGCATGATTGGGACGCGACCGAGGACGTGGTCCTTGTGGACCGCATGTGGCACGGGCAGCAGCGGAAATTGCTGATGCAGGCGAATCGGAATGGCGTTTTCTATGTGCTGGACCGGGTGACGGGGCAGTTCCTGGCGGGAACGCCGTTTGTGCGCGCGAGCTGGGTGAAAGGGTTTGACGAAAAGGGCAAGCCGATCACGACGGAGAACTGGCGGGCGAATCCCGAGGGGACGACGGTGTATCCGTCTTTGGGCGGCGGGTCGAACTTCCAGGCACCGTCGTACAGTCCGCAGACGGGTTGGATGTACTTCATGTATTACGACGGTCCGGGGCGGTATTCGATCGGACCGGCACCGTTCGAGCCGGGCAAGCAGTTCCAGGGCCGAGGGACGGGTGGGGGATTTGGTCCGCCGCCGTCGGATGGCCAGGCACCGCCTTCGCAGGGGTTGATGGCGTGGGACCCGGAGACGGGCAAGGCTGTGTGGAAGTTTGAGTTGACCCAGAATTCGCTGGCGCACGGGGTGTTGGCGACGGCGGGTGGATTGGTTTTCGCGGCGTCACCGGAAGGGAATTTCTTTGCGGTGGATGCGAAGACGGGGAAGTCGCTGTGGCGATTCGGGGCTGGTGCGTCGATTCCGTCATCGCCGATGAGTTATTCGGTGGACGGGAAGCAGTATGTGGCGGTGAGTTCGGCGAATGTGTTGTATAGTTTTGCGTTGCCGGATTAGGGGGTATCAAGGAACTTGAGCTGTCCACGGATCGACGAGACTGATTCCGAGGTTTCCGAAATCCTTGGTGTTGCGTGTAACGAGGGAAAGTCCGTGCACCGCCGCCGTGGCCCCAATGAGCCCGTCGGCGGTGGCCAACCGACCGCCTTGGCGCTTGGCATGAATCGTCAGCCTACCCCAACGGTCGGCGATGGCCGGGGTAATCGGTAGGACGTTGGGACCGAACCAAGCCGGGACATCTGTTTCCAACCAGTGCTCCAGTGCTTGGCGACGCTTGCCGACGGGCATCGCTTCAATCCCAATCCGGATTTCCCCGATCGTAATTGCACTGGCAAAAAGGGATCTTGGATCCGCTAGCCTGAACCACGCAAGTACGGCTCGGGCAGGTTCGGGCTTGGTGAATTCCGAGACAACGTTCGTGTCGACGAGGAAGCCGCTCACAGGTCAAGAACTTCTGGATAGTCTCCCTGGCGTTCCAACCTCAAACCCGAACCCGGCAGGGGTGAATCCAATAGAAACTGGGCGAAGTCCTTCTTCGTTGGCTGAAATGGGACGGGGCGTGACGGACCCATCGCATCGAGTAGTGCATCTTCAAGAGTTGGGAACATACCTGTTGAGAATCTATCGAGAATCAGCGATTCCAGTTCAGGTGTTTGGATCTGGATAGTCATTCGTCTGAAGCCATTATCGCTCTCGAATTGGTAAACCTGCAAGCCATGCGGCTGCGACTCCGAGAAAACACTCGTAGACGCGGGCCGTGCCAGTCTTGGTAGGTGCCCCATGATCTCACATTGTCGTGCGGCCTACAGTCCGATCAAGGCAAGGTATTCATCGAGAGAATGAATGTATTGAACGAGCCCGACTGCAGTTGAGGCCTTCCTCATCTCCTTGTCACCCGTGACGAGATGTAGCCTGCCTATCGTCTCTATCTCATGGCCAATCCCAGCGAGAATCTTCATATCCCACATCAGGTTGGGCTTTTTCTGTTTTGTCATGTCACCAGCGCCAGTTGCAAGATTCCCGCAAAGCTTCGCGAACAGTTCAATTTGAGGGCCGAAAGCGTTGAGCACGTCCGTCGCGTCCTGCGCCATTTCTGGATCGTTGTAGTCCAGCGGACTTTTGCCGATTGAAGCCCGCACTCCGGCGACATAGTGCCGGGCCACCTTCTGTGGATCACGTTTGAACTTACCGCGCTGCATATCGTCAATGAACGCTTTTTCTGCGGCATCGAGAAAGTCGGCTGAGCGCTTGGCGAAGTCGGCTACGAACGGTGGGAGTTCATTTGGCCAAGAAGAGGCGACGACCTCCAACAAAGTCTGGCACATTTCGTATGCAGCGCGATTGTCCTTGCATATTCCATATAAGTACGTTGCCATTTGCGACTCTGAATCTGCACACCATCTAACTTTGTCTTCAGTCCCACTTCGGCAGTGGTGGAACATCGCACTAACTGCGCTCGCGCACTGTCTGTAGGATCTCGGTTCAGTCGGGTCCTGAAGGTGAGAAGCGAGTTCCTGAAGCACGTACCAGTTTGCGAGCGACACGATGTTTCTCGACTGTTCGTTAGACCTGATCTGAGAGACCGTGGGTTTCTGCGGGCTACCGGTTCTATCGAAGAGATCGCGGTAGCTGTTCGTATCAAAAACGACGGTGAAGTTTTCCATTTGCTACCCCTTTACATTCTAGACGTCGCAAATCCCCATAGCCTTGTCCAAGGTCGCAATCGGGTCATGCCCGGCATCCGGGGAATACTCGTGTGCGATAAACCCGGTGTACCCCAGATCCGCAATCGCCTTCGCGATGAACCTATAGTTCAGCTCCTGCGATTCGTCGATATCATGCCGACCCGGATTCCCGCCCGTATGGTAGTGCCCGATCCACTGGAAGTGGTCCCGGATGTTGCGCACGATATCGCCATCCATAATCTGCGCATGGTAGATATCGAACAGGATCTTCACGCGGGGTGAGTTGACGCGCTTCATCACGTCCACACCCCAGGCGATGTGGTCGAACATGTAGTCCTTGTGGTTTACCTTGCTGTTCAGGTATTCCATGCAGATGGTGACGCCCTTGTCCTCGGCGTGGGCCTTGATCCGGTTCAGGCCCGCGACGCAGTTGTCCGCACCTTCGCGGTCGTCCATGCCCTTGCGGTTGCCGGAGAACGTAATGATGTTCGGGACCCCGTTGGCGGCAGCCTCGTCCAAGGCGTCGTGCATCGCCTTCTCGATCTTGTCGTGGTTTTCCTTGCGGTTGAGCGACTCCGGGATATTGCCGCCGGGGCCGGGGGGATACATGGCTGGAACCAAGCCGTATTTCTTGAGGGTCGACCAGTCGGCGGGTCCGATCAGGTCAAAGCCCTTGATTCCCAGGCGCGCGGCCTCACGGCAGGAATCCTCCAGTGACATGCCACGACCGAAAACGCCGCGCGTCACCGACTGCTTCAGCCGCCCTTTCCGGACAATCGGAGTCGCATTCTGGGCTGGCGCAAGTGCGGCAGCGGCAGCTGCTCCGGTCAAAGTACGGGCGAGTTCTCTGCGAGTCATGCTGGTTGCCTTTCAACGGAACTGTTGAGGCTATTCTATGCTGACGTCGACTCCCTTCCGCTAGAGTGGAGACGTGGCGCACAAAATTACCCTCATACCCGGCGACGGGATCGGACCGGAAGTGGCAGACGCCACTGTCCGCGTGGTGGAAGCTGCGGGAGTCGGGATCGAATGGGAGCGGGTGGATGCGGGCATTGCCGCGGAACGGGCGACGGGCAAGTATCTGCCGGACACGGTGTACGAGTCGTTGGCTCGGACCAGCGTCGGCCTGAAGGGGCCGGTGGGGACGCCGGTGGGTGGCGGGCATCCGAGCGTGAACGTGGCGTTGCGGAAGAAGCTGGATTTGTTCGTGAATTTCCGGCCGGTGAAGATGTTGCCCGGCCTGAAAACCCGGTTCGCCGATCTGCCCGTCGACTTGGTGATTTTCCGCGAGAACACCGAGGATCTCTACGCCGGAATCGAGCACGAGGTTGTGCCAGGCGTGGTCGAAAGCATCAAGATCATCACCCGGATGGCGTCGATACGGATCGCCAAGGAGGCATTCAAATTCGCAGCCAAACACAACCGTCGGAAGGTGACCGCAATCCACAAGGCCAACATCATGAAGATGAGCGACGGCCTGTTCCTGCGCTGCTGCCGGGAAGTGGCGGCGGATTTCCCGCAGGTCGAGTATGCGGAGCTGATTGTGGACAACGCCTGCATGCAAATGGTGATGCGACCGGAAACGTACGATGTGCTGGTGCTGCCGAACCTTTACGGCGACATCGTTTCGGATTTGGCGGCGGGATTGGTGGGCGGATTGGGGATCGTGCCCGGAGCAAATTTAGGTGACACGGTGGCGGTTTTCGAGGCAGTTCACGGGTCGGCCCCGGACATTGCCGGGAAGGGGCTCGCGAATCCGACTGCGTTGATTCAATCGGCCTGCCTCATGCTCGACCATCTGGGTGAGCGGGTGGCTGCGACCAGAATCCGGCGCGCGCTTGAAGGCGTGTACCGGGAGGGGAAGCATCTTACCGGGGATGTAGGGGGATCGTCGGGTACGGCGGCTTTCACGGACGCGGTGGTCTCACGATTGTAGTCGGACGCACGCGCGGAATCGGCCATGGCTTGAGAAGCAGTCGACTATACTGCTTCTTAATAAGGTCGCTATGAAATCGATGCGCGTCGTGTTCCCCCAGGCTATTGCCGTTGCTGCTCTTCTGTCCGGCTTGCGCTTGGCTGCCCAGCCGACCCCGGTGGGAGAGATCGAGCTTGGCCTGCGGAAGCTGAATGAAACCGGCACTGTTCTGATGATTGCGGCGCACCCGGACGACGAGCGCACCAATATCTTGACGCTGTTCGCGCGCGGGCGGCACATGCGGACCGCATACATGTCCATCACGCGCGGCGAGGGCGGGCAAAATCTGATCGGATCCGAGCAGGGTGCGGCACTCGGCATCATCCGCACGCAGGAACTGCTGGCGGCCAGGCGCATCGACGGTGCGGAACAGTTTTTCTCGCGCGCCATCGACTTCGGTTTCACGAAAACGGTACCGGAAACGATGGAGAAGTGGGGGCATGACCGGGTCCTGTCCGATGTGGTTTGGGTGATTCGGCGCTACCGGCCCGACGCCATCATTTTGGGCTTCAGCGGAACCCCGGCGGACGGCCACGGGCAACACCAAGCCTCGGCGATTCTGGGCAAGGAAGCCTTCGAGGCGGCGGGCGACCCCGTCAAGTTCCCGGATCAATTGAAGTTTGTCCAGCCTTGGAAACCAGCCAAGCTGGTTTATGCCGGTGGTTTTGGCGGCGGTGGCGGTCGGGCTGCCCAGGGTGCCAATCCGCAAGCGGGTGGCGGCGGACGCGGCGGAAGAGGTGTCGGTCGGGGTGGACGGGCCGGGCAGGCTCCAACGGAGGCTGCTGGTGCCCCGCAAGCTCAGCCCCAGCCGCCTCCAGCGCCTCCGATCGCGCCCCCGGCGGCAATCTCCACGGCCGGGTACAGCCCGTTCCTCGGCTACACGTTCGACCAATTGGCGTCCATCAGCCGCAGCCAACACCGTAGCCAGGGTTTTGGCAACATTGGCAACGGCCCCGGACCGGGTCGCGGTGGAGCTCCTGTAAATGGTGCAGCACCCGTAGCCCCTCCCCCGCCGCCAAACTACGTCGATATTTTCGCCGACATCAACCACTCCTGGAGCCGCTTTCCCAATGGCGCAGGAGTTGGCAACATCCTGGCCAAGGCCATCAAAGAGTTCGACCCCGAACACCCGGAAAAAACAATCCCAACCCTGGGTGAGGCACGTCCACTGATTGCAGCGATTTCCGACCCAATTGCCAAGATCAAGCTCGCCGAATTGGATGAGCTAGTGGCCAAGTGCGCGGGTGTTTGGGCGGAGGCTTTGACCCGCGAGGCCGAGGTCGTGCCCGGAGCGAAGGTAGCAGTGGCCGCCACGGTCTATTCGCGGCTATCAGTACCGGTGGAATTTCAATCGGCTCGCGCCGAAGGACCGTTCGCCGGACCCGAACTAGCCAAACTTGCGCCCCGGACCGGTGGGGGTTTCGCGGGCAACATCGAACTCCAAATCCCCGCCGACCAGCCATATTCGCAGCCCTATTGGCTGGCGAAGGCTCCGGTCGGAGAGCGGTACACCGTGGACGACCAGATGCTGGCTGGCTTGCCCGAATCCCCTGTGGAGCGAATTCGCTTCAGCCTCACCGTTGGCGGCGTGCCGGTCGAGATCTCGCGTGCCATCGAGCACCACAGTACGGACCGCGCCGAAGTGGAGCGTATCCGTCCGCTGACCATCGTGCCGCCCGTTGCGGTCAACATGTCGAGCCTAGTGGCGGTATTTCCGGGTGCAGCAGCCAAGACGGTCCGCTTGACCGTCAAGGCCAACATTGCAAAAGCCGATGGCTCCGTCCGGCTCGATCTGCCCGCTGGATGGAAAGCGAGCCCTGCGACCAGGCCGTTTTCGATTGCCGTGGCTGGCGAGGAGCGGGAACTGGTCTTCGACGTGACACCTCCCGCAACCGCCTCAACCGGAAAACTCAAAGCCATTGCGACCGTTTCCGGCAAGGAAGTTGCGGTGGGACAAACCACCTTGAACTTCCCGCATATCCCCGTCGAGGTGCAATTTCCGCCCGCCGAGTTGAAGCTGGTCCGTGCCGATATCCAGGTGACATCGAAGAAGGTGGGTTACATCATGGGCGCGGGCGACGAGGTTCCCGAATCGATTCGACAGATGGGCGCAACCGTTGAAATGATTTCCGATGCCGACTTGGTCAAGGGAAATCTGTCGCGCTTCGATGCCATCGTGGCCGGTGTGCGCGCCTACAACGTCCGCCCCGACCTCAGGGCCAACCATGCGCGGCTGATGGAGTATGTGCAGGGTGGCGGCACCTACGTGGTGCAGTACCAGAGCGCAGGTGCCGATGCGGCCAACATCGGGCCATACAAGATTTCCATCGCGGGCGGCAACGGCTACCGTGTCACGGTGGAGGAGGCTCCGGTCACATTTACCCATGCCGACAGCCGTCTGCTGCAGTATCCCAACCACATTACCTCGAAGGATTTCGAGGGCTGGGTGCAGGAGCGTGCGCTGCTGTTCCCCACCGAATGGGATCCGAAGTACGAAACCGTTTTCGCTGCAAACGACCCCGGGGAGAAACCGCTGGAAGGCGGCGAACTGTGGACCCGCTATGGCAAGGGTGTCTATATCTTCAGCTCCTACGTCTGGTTCCGGCAACTCCCGGCCGGTGTTCCGGGCGCATACCGGCTGTTTGCGAATATGCTGAGCTCCAAGTAATCTTTCGCGCATGCCAACGATACCCGGATTGCATATTCCATGGGAGGCGGTCGGGACCATCTTTCTGGCCCTGGTGGTCTTCAGGCTGGTTGCGGGAATCGCGAAGCCTCCATTCCGGCGCGTCGTGGGAGCACTTGCGGGTGTGGTTTTGGCCACGGGTCTGAATATTGCCTTGGACGGGATCGCGTTCCGGGCTGGATGGTGGTGGTCCGCACAGGAGCGTCCACTGGCTCCCCTTTGGACCTACTTGGCCCAGCAGATTTTGTTCAGTGGCGCGGGTGGTCTTGTGGGATGGCGCATCGGCAAAAAGTCGGGAATGGCAGCATTCTGCGCCTACGCGATTTTCGCGGGGACGGTCGGCCCATTACGAAACGCTATCGCCAGCGCGATTGTGCCCCTCATGCAATTCGGCGATGGGATCGGTCCCTACGTTGCCGCGTGGATTGGTTGGTTCCTAATCCTGTTCCTGGCACAGGTCGTGATGGCGCTAGTTGCCGGGATCCGGGTCGAAACGGATTAGTCATCCGGGCGGGCCTAGGCCCCAAATTCACTTCCAATTGACATTGCCGGGTTACGCTCTCTATAGTTGATAGAATCCCGATCCGTAGGCCTAAGCCACCGTGGCGGAGGTCGACGTCGGGGAATCAGGGGAGCACAAGGCTTTGGAAGATACCCAATTGACCGGCATCGACGTATTGAACGCCACGGCAGTTGAACCTGCCATGGACCACGTTGTTGAAATGGAAACCGCTGTGGCGGTAGAGGCCGCTGGCCAAGCAGAAGCTGCTCAAGCAGAGATGGATGCGGACGACTACCAGAACCTGCTCGAGGACTACAGCCACCTCGCGCCTCCAGCCCGCAACGAGGTGATGGAGGGCAAAGTCCTCACAATCTCGGCCACACACGTTTTCATTGATGTCGGGTACAAATCGGATGGCGCGGCCCCGATCGCCCACTTCCTCGACACAGGGGGCCGGATCACGGTGAAACCAGGCGACTTGGTCGAGGTGCTGGTGGAAAATGCCCACTCGCCCGAAGGCTACGTGCTGCTTTCCCACGAACGCGCCGCCCGACTCAAAATCTGGGACGAGCTCGAGGAGGCCATGGCCAAGCAGGCGACGCTCTCGGGCCGCGTGTTGGCCCGCGTCAAGGGCGGAATGTCCGTCGATATCGGCGTCCCCGCCTTCATGCCTGGCTCCCAGTTGGATTCGAGGCCTGTGCGCAATGCCGATCAGTTTGTGGGCCAGGATGTCCCTGTCAAGATTGTCAAGCTCAACCGGAAGCGCGGCAGTGCGGTTGTTTCCAGGCGTTTGGCGGTGCAGGAGGAAACAGTCGCCCGCAAGACCGTGACGCTGGAGCAACTGCACGAGGGCTCGGTGGTCACCGGCTCGGTCAAGAATTTGACTGAATACGGTGCATTCGTCGACTTGGGCGGCATCGACGGCTTGCTGCACGTCACCGATATCTCCTGGGGCCGGGTCACGCATCCCTCGGAGGTCCTGCATGCCGGCGACGAGATCACGGTCCAGGTACTCAAGTACGACTCCACCAAGGAGCGCGTATCGCTGGGCATGAAGCAGCTCACCACGGACCCGTGGGAGGGCACACCGGACCGCTACGTCACCGGCGCAAAGGTGGTTGGCAGGGTGGTCAGCGTGACCGACTACGGCGCTTTCGTGGAGTTGGAGCCGGGTGTCGAAGGGCTGATCCATATCAGCGAAATGACTTGGTCACGGCGCATGAAGCATCCATCCAAGGTGGTCAAGCCGGGCGATACTGTGGAAACCGTGGTGCTGGAGGTCCATGTCAAAGACCGTCGCATCTCCCTGGGCCTGAAGCAACTGGAAGCCAACCCGTGGACGACGGTGGAACAGCGGTATTCCGTCGGCTCGGTGGTGGAAGGCCGCGTCCGGAACATGACGGAGTTCGGTGCCTTCATTGAGATCGAGGAGGGGATCGACGGCTTGGTCCACATCTCCGACCTTTCGTGGACAAAGCGGGTCAAGCATCCGAGTGAAATTCTTCGCAAGGGCTCGATCGTGCAGGCCGTGATCCTGTCCATTGACGCGGCCACCAAGCGACTTTCGCTCGGGATCAAGCAGCTGCAGCCCGACGCCTGGGAGACTTGGTTCCAGACCCACCATGTGAACGATACCGTCCGGGGAAGGGTCCTGAGGCTAACCGGCTTCGGCGCGTTTGTGGAGCTGGCCGAAGGCGTGGAAGGCTTGTGCCACTTCTCGGAAGTTGCGGGCTGGACGGGCAAGAAGGCCGAGGCTCCGCCGCTGCGCGTGGATGAAGAGCTGGATTTCAAGGTAGTGAAGATGAACGAGGCGGAACGGAAGATCGGCCTCAGCTTGAAGGCGCTTGCCGAGGATGCCGAGAAGAGTCGCTTGGACGAATACCGCAAGCGTGCCGCAGCGGCAACTTCCGGTTTTGAGGGCGCTTTGCCGCGCCGTAGTTCCTAGGATTTGCAAAGGGATTGCAAACACTGGGGGTTATAGGCGATACTCGTAATTCGGGTACTTGCCCGAGGGGAAACGTAAATGACGAAAGCCGATCTGATTGAAGAGGTCTCGCGAGAGGTCGAAATGACCCGCAAGGAATCCGAAGTCATCGTTGAGGCCATCTTTGACAGCATCGTCCGCTCGCTGCGGGGTGGCGACAAGATTGAGATCCGCGGTTTTGGCAGCTTCCGTACCCGCCAGCGCCAAGCACGCTTGGGTCGAAATCCGAAGACTGGAACAAAGGTGGAAGTTCCTGCGAAGAAAATTCCCTACTTCAAGCCGAGCAAGGAACTGAAGGACACCGTGAATGGCGGCGAGTCGGACGATTCCGAAGATTAGCCGCGGCATCCGGGATTGTGCTTGATGGACCACCTTTGGAGTCCATGGCGGTATCGTTACCTGACGGCCGACAAGTCGTCGGAAGGAACGCCAGCAGGCTGTGTGTTTTGCCGGATTGGATCGGATACCCCGGAACAGGATGAGGCCAACTTGGTGGTCCTGCGGGGGCAGAGGAATTTTGTAGTCCTCAACCGCTATCCGTACACCAGCGGACACCTCATGGTTGTGCCTTACGAGCACGCATCGGAGTTGCACGTGGTTCCCGATGAGACCGCTGCCGAGATGATGTTCCTGGTCCGGCGTGCGGAACGCGTCCTGAAAGCCGTGTACAAACCTGGCGGCCTCAACATCGGGATGAATCTTGGGGAGAGCGCCGGGGCTGGAATCGCGGCCCATATCCACCTGCACGCGGTTCCACGCTGGCATGGCGATGCGAATTTTATGTCCGTGGTGGGGGAAACCCGCGTGTTGCCGGAGGAGCTAAGCGAGACTTGGCGTCGGCTCCGGGCGGTGTTTTGAGGTACCGCGATTTTCCATCGAACACGCGCAACCGGAAAAGCGCTACAATGGTGCTTACCGCTTGTCCGGGCATCATTTTCCGGGTACCCATTGCCACCGACTCCCCTGCCAGATTCTGCCGTACGCTAAATAGAAGCCCTGAACCCGAAAGCAACCTTGAAAGCGGAATTCGTCCTTAGCGCAAACAGTCCGGAGCATTTCCCGGTTGACGGGTTGCCCGAGGTGGCATTCCTCGGCAGGAGCAACGTCGGCAAGTCCAGCCTGATCAACGCGATCACCGAGCACAAAAAGCTGGCCTTCACCAGCAACACGCCGGGCAGGACGCAGTCCATCAATTATTACCGGGTGGAAGACCGCATGTATATGGTCGACCTTCCCGGCTACGGGTACGCCAAAGTGCCTCTGGCCGCGAAAGCGGGCTGGGCGAAGCTCATTGAAAGCTATTTGGCGACCCGAAAGACTCTGAAGTTGTCATTCATCATCCTGGATGCGCGCCGCGCGTGGATGGAAAAGGATCTCGACCTGAAGTCCTGGCTCGAATCCAACGGCCATCCATATCTCGTCGTCGCCTCGAAGATCGACAAACTGAATCAGAAAGAGCAACGGCAAAGCTTGGACGCCATTCGGCAATATGCCGAGCCGTTGCCGTTCTCGGCCGTAACGGGCCGGGGAGTGAGGGAAATTTGGCAAGCGATAACGAATTCACACCTACAGTAAACACAGACACACCGCCCCAGGAGCAGCAGGCTTCCGGGAAGACGGCTGACCGCCCCGCCCGGGAAACGGCCGCTGTTAGAGACCACGCCAAGCACGACGACTCCAAGCCGCACCAGGAACGTCCGCCGCGTCCACCACGCCAGCCCGCCAAACATAGTGGCGAGCACAAGCAGGCTGAGGCCGCTGCAAAGGCGGTCGAGAAGGTGGAGAGCGCTCCGGTTGCAGTTGCTCCGGTTGCAGTTGCTCCGCCTGCGGCAGTTCCTGTCGCGGTGCCGGTGGCTGCGGTGCCGGTTGCCGCCGCGCCGCAGGCGGTTGTTCCGCCCGCCAGCCAGCCCCAACAAGGCAATCAGGGGGGCGGCAATCAGGGGGGGAACCAAGGGGGCAACCAGAACCAGCCCCAGCAGAATCTGCACCCTGGCCAGCAGCAGCGCCGCAAGGCCCAGCTGCAGGGCAAGGAAAACCGTTTGGATCTGGTGGAGCTCAAAGACAAGAGCATCGTCGACCTCAACAACATCGCCAAGGAAATGGGCGTCCAGAACGCCGCCGGTTTCCGCAAGCAGGAACTGATCTTCAAGATCCTCCAGACGCAGGCGGAAAAGAGCGGTCTGATCTTCTCCGAGGGTGTTCTCGAATGCCTGCCGGACGGTTTCGGCTTCCTCCGCGCCCCCGAGTACAACTACCTGCCCGGCCCCGACGACGTCTACGTCTCGCCCTCGCAGATCCGCCGCTTCGACCTCCGCACCGGCGACACCGTCTCCGGCCAGATCCGCCCCCCGAAGGAAGGCGAACGATATTTCGCCCTCATCAAGGTGGATGCGATCAACTTCGAACCGCCAGAGGAAGCGCGCAACAAGATCTTCTTCGACAATCTGACGCCGCTCTATCCGGACAAGCGTCTGAAGCTCGAAACCACCCGTGACGGCTTCTCGGGCCGAGTGATGGATCTGGTTACCCCGATCGGCAAGGGCCAGCGCGGCCTGATCGTCGCCCCGCCCCGCACCGGCAAAACCATGCTGCTGCAAGCGATCGCCAATTCGGTAACCACCAACCACCCGGAAGTGAATCTGATCGTGCTGCTCATCGACGAGCGGCCGGAAGAAGTCACCGACATGCAGCGGTCAGTCCGGGGCGAAGTCATCAGTTCGACCTTCGACGAACCCGCAACCCGCCACGTGCAAGTTGCTGAAATGGTGATCGAGAAGGCCAAGCGCTTGGTGGAACACAAGAAGGACGTGGTGATTCTGCTCGATTCGATCACCCGTCTGGCCCGCGCCTACAATACGATCGTGCCGCCGTCGGGCAAGGTGCTTTCGGGCGGCGTGGATTCGAATGCGCTGCAACGCCCGAAGCGGTTTTTCGGTGCGGCTCGGAACATCGAGGAAGGCGGGTCGCTCACCATCATCGCGACCGCGCTGGTCGATACCGGCAGCCGCATGGACGACGTGATCTTCGAAGAGTTCAAGGGTACCGGCAACATGGAAATCCACTTGGACCGGAAGCTGATCGACAAGCGTGTGTTCCCGGCCATCGACATCAACAAGAGCGGCACCCGGAAAGAGGAGTTGCTCCTCCCGAAGGACGAGCTCAACCGCGTTTACATTTTGCGCCGGGTGCTGAGCCCGTTGTCGCCGGTGGAAACAATGGAGTTGCTGCTGGATAAGCTGGGCAGGACGCGGAGCAATGCCGAGTTCCTAGCTGCTATGAACGGATAGGAACGCTCCGGGCGATGGCTTTCGAGAACTGAAAGCCGTCGCCGTATGCGACAACCGGTAACGTTATATTCGACACCCCGTCCAGTCTAAAATAGATCGATGAAACGGCTGATCGTCCGCCAAAAATGGAAGCGGCATCTCGCGGCACGCTCACGTCATGAATTGCGGGCTAGATCACGTTTGGCTGGCAACCCAGTCGACTTGGGCAATCTCCGGGCGACGACACGAAAGGAGATTCGGCTCGAGGCACCCGTTGTATTTTCTCTGATACGCAACACGGATGAAACGATACGGTTCCTAGCTCGACTTCGAAAACGGGGCCTGGACCGGTCGGTTTTTGTCGATCTCAAGAATGTCAAGGATCTGACTTCGGATGCCGTCGCTTGCCTTCTGGCAATTATCCGTCGCATTCGCCTGCCTGGCGCTCGGATCTCGGGCAACCTTCCCGATTACCCAATGCCCAAGGCAATGATCGAGTCTTCGGGTTTTCACCAATTTGTCAGAACGTCGAGGGATACGTTCCCCAAGCCGGTAAACGGCAGGGTTATCAAACGTGCAAACGTCAGCGAGGCGGTCGAGCAGAAGTTCAACCAGCAGGTGTCATACGAGCTTGTGAAATTTGCAATGGAAAAACTGACAGGTGTTGCGGTCACTCACCGTCCCAGCTACGCCGTTCTGAGTGAGGCAATGTTGAACACCGTGAACCACGCGGCCACGGAAGGCCACTCGCCCGAACCTTGGTGGGCCTCAGTGTACTACGACGCCGACCGTGAGCGAGCGTGCTTCACGTTCCTAGATCAAGGGGTGGGTATATTTGAAAGCCACACGCTTACCATGCGCTTGAGACTAATGCAGACCATCCGGACCCTCAGCTCTTCGGATATACTCAAGAAAATCCTTGACGGGGAGGTTCGATCAAGCACGGGAACCGACGGGAGGGGAAATGGACTTCCTGGAATCTGTACCCACTGCAGGGCCGGACGCATTCGAAACCTCACGGTGATCGCCAACGATGCCTATGGCAATGTGGAGACGGGTGATTTTCACAAGTTAAGCCTCGGGTTCGACGGAACGTTATTATACTGGGAGGTGGTGAGACCATGACCGCAACGAATTTGGATTTGAATATCGCCTCCCAGTTCAGCGTCACGCCCGGTCCGCGCAAACGTACCGAGGGAAAGTTTTCTGGACAGGAGTTCTTGGAAGAGTGGCTTCGGCCTTTGTTCGTAGAAGCGCTCAAAATTGGTGCAACACTGCGGGTCAATCTGGATGGTGCTGCAGGATACCCCACGTCGTTCCTTGAAGAGGCGTTCGGCGGCTTAGCCCGCGAGTTTGGGGGGGCTAAAGTTCGAGGATCTATCGAAATAGATTGCCTAGATGAGCCTTATTTGGAGGAAGACATTCACCGCTACATCGAGAAGGCGAAGTTCCAATCGTGAGATGGGTTCGATGGCTTGCTGGGGCCGCTTTCCTAGTCTGCCTAGCCCTATCGGTTTGGTTGGGACTTTCGGTGCAATCCCTAAAGTTCAATCGTGAAATCGATCCAGGCGCTGTATTGGCGGCTATCGCAACAGTGTTTAGCACTGCCACTACGCTGGTTTTGGTTTACTGGGTCAATTATCTGTTCGTGACCCAGTCCGCATCAAGAAAAGCTGAAACAGAGATATTGCTTGACGTTGCTCGCGACGTAAAAAAAGCGCTGGCAGAACTCCGCGCGAGTGCGGAGTTCTGCCGAACCTCACACAAGCTCACACCAGGTGAACAGCAACGGCTGTTGGAAACGGAACGAGAGCTATCAAACTCGGTTCTTTCGTTGGACATGGCGCTTCAATTATGTCCCGAACCGGGGATCACGTTGGAGAAGTTGAAGGATGCGCGTGGTGCCCTCAAGGATGCCTTGGAAGACAGTCCGTTTCCGGGTCCCTACGACTCAGCATCGACCAGATTGATCAGGTCGGCCTTTCGCCAATTCGCAAACGAATTGATCGCTATGATGCTCCTTATCGCTCGGCGGTAAGTCCGGCGAGGAGTATCTTAACAAGGCGGGTCGATTCGCATCAGCAAAAATCCCGCAAGGACCGGTCCGAATCCCTAAAAGGCAACAACGGCCTCGCTCAAGACGCGCTCCCGGATGGTGTCCCGCAGTGATCGCTCGGGGGCCAGATCCACAGGTTTCTCCAGCAGGTCGGACAACCGGTTTTCCAGAGCCACCATTTCCAAAAGCGAGAATTTCCTCGTCGCGTCAAGAACGGCAAGCAGGTCGATATCGGACGACGCAGTCTCGTCGCCCCGTGCCATCGAGCCGAACAGCGACAGGTGCTCTATCCCCAAATCCGTTAACTCCCGCTGGTGTTGCCGGAGTCGGGTGAGCACATCATCCCTCAAAATGGCCTGTCCGTGTGGCCTGTCCATGTCGCCTAGTTTACAACTTCCGGGCCGGGAGCTATTCACTCAAGACCCAACATCGGATACGATAACGCTGTGGCCAATTCGACTGCAGCCGCCGCGCAAAGAAAGGCCGACCGGATCCGGGCTCTGCGCGAGGAAATTTCGGGTGCCGAGCTGCGCGACGTTCTACAGCTGACCCACGAACAACTGGCCCGTTTCGACGAATGGTCGCGCAACGGCTTGCAGGAGCTCGAACGGCAATTCGACGTAGATACCACCTCCTCGCAGAGACGCGTTTCGTGGGGGATGCGAATCGCAGCCACCCTCGGTGGTTTCGCCCTATGCGCTGCCCTGGTCCTGTTCTTTCTGCGCTACTGGGGATACTTGGAAACTTGGCAGCAGGTCGCAATCCTGATCGCCACCCCGATGCTGCTCCTGGCAACAACCGAGTTTGCCGCCCGTCGTGAGCGTGCCCGCTATTTCACGGGCTTGTTCGGCTTGGTGGCACTGACCGCCTTCATCATGAACTTAGCGGTGCTGGGGAGCATTTTCAATCTGGTTCCCACGGAAGGTGCACTGCTCCCGTGGGGTGTGTTCGCCCTCCTGCTCGCCTACCGGTACGGACTTCGGCTCCATTTGGCCATCGGAATCGCCCTTCTCACCGCCTATGCCGCGGCAACGGTCACAACCCTGCAGGGCAATCCATGGAACTACTTCGCGGGTCGCCCCGAGGTATTCCTGCCCCTGGGCTTGGCAGTATTCCTCGCACCGTTTGCAATCCGACGGTCCGGCAACACTGATTTCGACCCAGTCTGCCGCCAAGTAGGCGCGGTAACCCTCCTTACCGCCATCCTGGCCTTGGCCGAATCGGGTGTACCCAGCTATCTGCCTTGGGATCGCGAGACCATCGCGCGGCTCTATGAATTGGTAGGACTCGCGGTGTCGGTCGGAGCCATCTGGTGGGGGATCGCGCGGGGTTGGACGGGTACGGTCAACACTGGTGCCGTCTTCTTCACCATATTTCTCTTCACCCGCCTCTACCACTGGTGGTGGCTGTGGATGCCGAAGTATCTGTTCTTCGCCTTGATCGGCTTGTTGGCCATCGGCTTGGTGGCCGCATTCAAGAATCTGCGAACCCGATTGGCGATCACTCCGGAAGTTGGTGCCGCATGAAGACTGGATCGTTGGTTGCAGCCATCGTGACATTGCTGGTCGCGAACGCATTCGTGCTTTTCCATGCGCACGCAAATCGGACCGGTTCAGCCGATTCCGAGCTCGTGCTTTCGGAACGCGAGCTGACCCAAGTCCCGATGCCCAACGACGATGACTCCGGTGTCGCGTTGCGGATGCAATGGGTGTCACCCTTCCGGCAGCAGGCGGACTTTCTGGACCGGAACAAATTGCGGAGCCTCGGCTTCAACGACAACTTCGAGCCACAGCAGCCGCGACGAGTGTATGCCGCCGTCGAGTACGCCGGACCCGCGTGGGCGGCCCAAGCGCAGAGGGGGGATACCCTGGGGCAATTCAACCCCGACAAACTGAGCCAGTTGGTTGCAATTGACGCGGGTTTGAACCCCGAGCGCCTGCGCGCGAAATATCCGGATAGGTCCAAGGTCCTCGTGATGGCGGCTGTGGTCGGGATGTCTTCAGGATCGCCGAGCAAGCCCAATCTATATGCGTGGATTTCTCCGGCCAACAACGAGATCCATGTGCCCCGACCTTTTTCGGACCAGATCCAGAAAATGGGCCGGAGCAGCCCCCACTTCCACGTCCACCTGCGCTTCGGCAAGTCGTTCGAGCCATGGGTGGTGGGTGTGGAACCGCTATAATTCCCCCATGCTCGCGACTCCCTACGAAAAAGCACGCCGCCGCATCCAGAGACTGCCCCCATCGGACCAACTCCGCCTCATCGGCGAGATCCTGGCGGAACTCGGAGAGCGCGCGGGCGACGACGTTTTCGAGAAATCGCGCGTTGCGCTGATCGAACTCCAGAAGCGGGCCACGGAAGTGTGGCGGCGGATCACCCTCGACGACCAAATCCACACCCGCCACAATAAGGACTCGAAATGAACCGCCGCGACTTCTGCCGCACCGCAGCCCTTGGCCTAGCCGCCGCCACGGCGCTTCCCGCCGAAAACCACCCCAACATCGTCTACATCCTCGCCGACGACTTGGGCTGGGGCGACATGTCCTGCTACAACCCCGAATCCGCCATCCCCACCCCCAACGGCAACCGGCTCGCGACCCAAGGCATGCGATTCACAGACATGCATTCGCCGTCCGCCGTCTGCACGCCCACCCGCTACGGCATCCTCACAGGCCGCTACAGCTGGCGGACGCGCCTCAAGAAGGGGGTGCTGGACGGCTACAGCCCCTATCTGATCGAGGATGGACGCCTCACGGTCCCGGCGATGCTGAAATCGCAGGGCTATTACACCGCCGGGGTCGGCAAGTGGCATCTGGGATTGGGCACCGACGCCAAGACCGACTACAGCAAGCCGCTCCACCCCTGCCCGACCGACCGGGGCTTTGACTACTACTACGGTATTCCGGCCTCGCTCGACATGCCGCCGTACCTATTTTTCGAAAACGACCACGCCGTCGAGCAGCCCACCGCCAACACCCCCGGCCAAAATGCGCCGCGCGGGGTCTTCTGGCGACCCGGCCCCATTTCGCCCAGTCTGAAGCTCGAGGAAGTCCTTCCCACAATCACCGAGAAGGCCGTAAGCATCATTCAGGATCGGGCCAAGACACCGACCCAGCCGTTCTTCCTCTACGTCGCGTTTTCAGGTCCGCACACGCCGTGGCTACCCAAGGCGGAGAACAAGGGCCGTTCGAAGGCTGGCGATTACGGCGATTTCGTTACCGAGGTCGACGACCTTGTTGGCCGGATATCCAAGGCGATCGACGACGCCAAAATTGCCAACAACACGCTTTTCATTGTCACCAGCGACAACGGAGCCGATTGGAAGGTGGAGGATAAGGAGCGCTACGCGCATCTCGCCAACGCCACATGGCGAGGTGAAAAGGCCGACGTCTGGGACGGTGGCCACCGGATTCCGTTCATCGCTCGCTGGCCCGGACATATCAAGCCGGGTTCCGTGAACAACCATCTGGGTTGCCTGACTGACCTGATGGGAACACTTGCGGCCCTGACCGGCGCGAAGTTGCCGCAAGACGCTGGCGAGGACAGCTACAACCTGATGCCGGAATTGCTGGGTCCACCCGCCAAACCCGTTCGGGAAGCGATCGTGCACCATTCCAACGGCGGCATGTTCGCAATTCGGGAAGGCACTTGGAAGCTGGAGTTGGGGCTGGGTTCGGGCGGTTTCAGTCCGCCCTCGACCGTGGAGCAAGCTCCGGGAGGGCCCGCCGGACAACTCTACGACCTTTCAAAAGACCCCGAGGAGCGCTACAACCTCTACCAAAAACGCCCGGATGTGGTGGACCGGCTGGCGACGCTGCTGGAGAAATACAAATCGCAGGGCTATAGCCGCCCCAGATGAAGCCCTATCTCCGTTTGCGGGTGATTTTCTTCGCCACAAACTCCTGGAATAGGTAACCCAGTGCCTCACCCCCGATGCCGATCGCGGAATTGCGCAGGATGACGCTGGACTTGTCACGGTCTGCCGCCGGGTAATAGTAGTTGGTGACGAAGCCGGTACCGAAACGATTGATGAGACTGGAGTAGCAGAACTGGTCCTTCTTGTTGTCCCCACGGCATACAAACGTTCGGCTGACGGCATAGAGTGCCCTTGAGCCCTTGCTGCCGCTGCCCTTGTGGAAATAGCGCGGGTCCTGCTTGAAGATGGACGGAGTGACCACTTTCTCCAACAGAAGCATGGTGCCGTAGTCGGCAAAGCTGGCCCCGTAGCGTTTCGCATAGCCTTGGGCTCCCTGCCCGAAGCCTTTATGGGTGTTCTGCGCCTGCCAGACTCCCGCGATGATGCCGCCGATCACGAACGATGACGGATCCACCCAGCTCTTCGCCGTAAGTTCCAACTTCTGCTTGGTGGTGAGGGGAGCCGCGTCGGGATCATAGCTGGCAAAAAAGTTGGGGATCACCCCCAGCAAGCGCTGTCGTTCCTGGACTGCGATCTGGGCTTGGGCGAGTTCGACCTGGGTTTGCGTGACGTTGACCTCGGTCGCCAGCGCGTCAATCGCCAGCGTTGTTGGCGATAGCTGAAGCGTCTGGCCGGCAGACAGTTCTCCGGTGACCGTCTTCGTCGCGAAGCCCTTTGCGGTGAACGCCAGCCGGTAGGGACCGACTCCGGGATCGGCGAACAGGAAGGCACCGGAACTGTCCGTCAAGGTCTCCGGGCTGGCCGTCCGGCCCTCCATCGACAAGACCACCCGCGTATTGGCAATGGAGGCCCCGGCGGTGTCCACCACCGTGCCGGACAGGGCAGCCGTCTGGGCAAGCCCTTCCGAGGTGCAGAGACATATAAAGGTGAGGGCTGCGACCAAGAGCGACTTCATGCCATGGATGATTCCACGAAACCGTGCCCGGTTGCTAAAAAACTTTGCCCCGTCGGCGTCCTGCAGGATCGCTATCCCTTCAGATCGCGGAAAGCGTCTTCGATGGCGTCCCGGACATCGGGCGTGGGCACAGCAAGGGGCAAACGCGGCGGTCCGCCGTAGTACCCGTTGAGATCCATGGCATGCTTGAGCCCGCCGGGACCGTGCAGTGTTGTGATCAAGTACGAGGGATGGGCGATGCGCGCCTGCCAATCGATGCCGGCGTCCTCCTCGCGGGTACGGAAAGCCTCCCAGATCGCGATGGTGGCGTACGGGGCTGCGGAAGCGGTGGCGAGGGCGGCCCCGTTGGCACCGGCCCGGAGTCCGTCCCACAGCTGGGCGTCGGTTCCGGTCAGAATCGTAAACGTCTTCCCGGTGAGCGCACGGATTTCCGAAATGCGGCTGGACGGGGTGCCGGTTTCCAGAACGCCGATGATGTTCGGGTGGCTTGCCAAACCCGCCACCACTTCAGCTGAAAGATCGATGCCGGTCGCGCCCGGGTTGTTGTGGATCAGCACCGGGATCGGCGACCGGTCCGCCAAAGCTCGGAAATAGGTGGACTGGGACTCGGCGGAGCGTTCGGTCTCACGGTAGCGGAAGGGGGTGGAAGTGACGACGGCGGTGGCACCGGCGTCGGCAGCCCGGGCGGCCAAGGTTGCCGCGGAATTCACGCCCTCCGAGGACACATCCAGGATCAACGCGCGTGCATCATCGACAATGGGAGCAGCCAGCTTGATCAACTCCAGCTTCTCATCGGCCTCCAGCAACGGTCCCTCGCCGGCCAGCGATCCAACGACGAATCCGCCCAAAGATGTCCGGCACCACTTCTCAAAGTTATGCTGGACTTTGACGCGGTAAATCGCGCCTGTGTGGTCGAACGGCGTCGCGACCGACGCCAGAATACCCTGAAGCTTCATTTTGCCCTGTGCGCTCATCGGAAACTACTATGTTCTCAATTGACCTTGATTGCCGCCAAGACCTGAAGGAAATTGCCATCGCCGACCTTTGGGAGGCGGGGTGCACGGGCATCGTGGAACTGGAGGATTGGGACGACATCGCCCGCATCCGGGTCTTCTTCGACTCCCATGCAGACCAAGCCGCAATTGTGTCCCGCTTCGGCGGCGAGGCCACTCCGGCGGACACCCGTGACTGGGTTGCGTTTGCGCGCGAGTACCTGCAACCGATGGAAATCGGTGACAAGATTTTCGTGATTCCCGAGTGGCGCGACGAGCCGACCCCGGTGGGCCGCATGCGCGTGGTGATCAACGCCGGTCTGGCGTTTGGCACCGGCGCGCACGAGACCACACGGCTGTGTCTGGAGGCGATCGAGCGCCTGGTTCGGCCGGGGTTCGTCGTGGTGGATATCGGAACCGGGTCCGGGATTCTTTCGGAGGTCGCCGTGCGCCTGGGGGCTGGCAGGGCCTTCGCATCCGATACGGATCCCGACGCCGTTGCCGTGGCGAAGGAGAACTTCGAGCGGGCAGGCGTCGTCGTGCCGGTCTTTACCGGCTCGGCGGATGCGGTCGGGGAGGGTTGCGCCGATATCGTTGTAGCGAATATCAGCCCGGCCTGGGTAGCCGAACTGGCGTCCGATTGGTTCCGGATTTTGAAACCGGGCGGCCGCGCGATTCTGAGCGGCTTCGAGGCGGTGGATGTGCCGACGGTTACGGCTGCGCTGCGGAAAGCCGGACTGGAGATCGTGGGCGAATTTGGCGAGCGCGACTGGCGGATGATCGAGGCGCTGCGGGCCTAGCGCTTACACTTCATTTCAGTCCCGGTCCACTCGCAGGATTTTTCATAACCTGGCAAGTAGAAAGCGGCACCCAGCCAGTCCAATTGTTCCGGAGTTACTTGGGGATCGCGCACGCCCTCAAAGCTGGAGGCCGAATTCGGGTCTCCAGTGCCCTTGTACTTCGCAATGATCGGGAAAGGGTACACCGGTCGTGTGCGGTCCACCTTGCCGCCCTGCTTTCGCGAAGCCAAGATGGCGTTCGGCGGGGTGCCGCCTTCCACCCAGTTCACCAGCAGGCTGAGCAACGGGAAATCAAAGGGCCCGTCGCCGCCGTTGCAGTGGCCTCCGCCCGGAAATAGGAAAAGGCGGGCGAATTTCGAGACCTTGGCCTCGCCCATGGTCCGCTCCATAGCCATGTAGTAGGCAATCGAATTCAGGGGCGAGATGTGGGGGTCGGACCAGCCATGGAACATCAGGAGTTTGCCCCCGGCGGCGGAAAATTTCTCCAAGTCGGGGTCTGTGGCGTCGTAGATCGGGTGCATCTGGGCGATTGCGTCGAAATTGTCGCGGTCGAAGTGGAAATCCTTGAGGCCGAATTCCGGGGCGAGGGGCTTTTCATAGGCTAGGTACTTGATGGTGCCGAGTGAAATTCCGGTACTGAATATCGCTGCACCGGCGCGCTGGGGCACGTAGACGCCCTGCCAGAAGAGTTCCGAGCCGGGTTGCGGACCTCCGATAACCAGTTTCTTGCCCGTTTCGGTCCGTGCGCCTTGGTAGATCGCCTTTGCGGTTGCAGCCTGGGCAGGGGTGAGACAGGTCGCACCGTCCTGGCCATCCTTGCAAATCGTAACGGCGGGGTCGAAATGGCAGGCGCTGGGAACCGTGATCTGGCCGTCTTTCAGGCCGTCGAGGGCATCGCAGGCATCCAAAGCGGCTTGATGCAGGATGGGAAGCTTGTCCGGCGTCAGAATCGCATTGCCTGTGGAATCCGTGTTCTTCCATGCGTTCCAGCCGTGGTAGAACGTGTTCTGGGTGACGAAATTCATGGCCGGGGCACCTGCGGCGATCCCGTCGAAATCCTGCGGGTATCGTTGGGCCTCCATCAGCGCCTCCCGTCCACCGTCCGAGCAGCCGCTGAAGTAGGAGTAGCGGGGTTTCTGGCCGTAGAACTTCTCAATCAGGGCCTTGGCCGCAATTGCAGTCAGATGGACCCCCCGGTAGGCGAAGTCGATTTTGGATTGGGGGTTTTCGACCGCCCAAGTGGGATCGGCGTTCCCGCGTCCCGGACCGTTCCTGTGGCCCATGTCCGTGGATGCCAGCACAACATCCCCGTTCGTGACCGGCACGCACGAATCGGCCCGCGGAGTTGAGATGTTCAAGGTGCCGCAAAGTCCGCCACAGCCAGTTTGGAGGTAGCGCTGCGTCCAACCGCCCAGGGGGAGTCGAACTTCGAACTGGATGGCGGGGGCGATGGTGCCAAGAACGCGACAGTAGGGGGCGGGTTGGCCGTCCTGGACTTCCACCGCTTCCTGCAGCGTGGTCTTGGCTCCCACCGGACCGGAAACATCCACCAGTTTCAGCGCGGTGCATGCCACGCGCGGAGGCACAACCTTCAGTTCGGCCGGGCTACCGGATTGCGCTTCGAGCTGGAAGGCAAACAAGGTGGCAAGGGACAAAGCCCCCAAGAAGCGTGTGGAACGGGCTGCAATGGACATCGCCCTGATCGTATCAATATTGGACGCGCTACGGCTTGAAAAATTTGTGATAGCATCCCCCGAGTGCGCCCAAACGGAAAAAACGCCTCGCTCGCGGTACTGGTGGCCGTCAACATCCTGAATTTCTACGACCGCAATGTTGTGGGGGCATTGGCGGAGCCGATCCGCCGCGAGTTCCACCTCGACGACACCCAGATCGGCCTGCTGGGCAGCGTTTTCATCTGGCTGTACGCGATTGTCGGGGTACCTCTCGGCAGAATTGCAGACCGGCGGAGCCGCAAAGTCCTGCTGGCGTGTGGGATGGCCGCATGGAGCCTGCTGACGGCTGTGGCCGCGATGGCGGGCAGCTATTCGATGCTCCTGGTGTCGCGCCTCGGTTTCGCAGTAGGAGAAGCGGTAGTGGCACCGACGGCCACCAGCTGGATCGGCGACCTGTTTCCGGCGACGCAGCGCGCCAGACCGTTGGCCCTCTTCATGATCGGCGTTCCGGCAGGTGCCGCGCTGACCTATTTCTTCAGCGGATCGATCGCGCAAGCCTTTGGCTGGAGAATGGCGATGGTGGTGGCGGCAGCTCCGGCACTGTTGCTGATTCCATTGCTCTTGCGCTTGGACGAACCGGTCCGCGGTGCTTCCGACGGCGGCGATGCGGGCCCTTCAGGCTCCATCCGCGCCGTTCTACGCATCCCAACTTTCTGGTGGATCATTGCTTCCGGGGCACTTGTGAACTTCAGCCACTATGCGCTTGGCACGTTCATGCCCGCGCTTCTCGCACGTGTCCACCACGTCACTTTAGCGCAATCCGGCGTTGCTACCGGCATCGCATATATGTCGGGGGGTGTGGCCGGGAGTCTGTTGGCCGGATGGCTCGGCGACCGGGTGGCCATCGGCAGTAAGAGCGGGCGGTTGCGATGGGGTGCGGCATTTGCCCTCGCCGGTGCGCCGGCCGCCTATTTCGGGATCCAGGCCGAATCCACCGCCGCCACCGTGGCGCTGCTTGCCGGGTTCTACTTGACCCTGTGCGCATACTATGGCTTTGTTTATTCGTCGATCCAGGATATCGTCCCTCCGGGCGCACGCGCGACCGCCATGGCCGTGTATTTCATGGCAATGTACCTGTGCGGGGCCTCGTTCGGTCCGGTCTTGACGGGAAAGATGAGCGATCTTTGGGCACGGAGGGCGGCGGACGCAGCCGGTTCGACGGTGGTCAGCGAGGCTTTCCGGGCAATTGGATTGCGTCAGGCAATGCTGGTGATGCCGGTACTGTCGGTACTGCTTTGCGCGGTGCTTTACATGGGTTCTAGAACTATAACCCGAGACATTGAACTGTCAAAAACACGCAACTGCAAGTGAAAAGCAGGGTTTACTTATGCCCCACTTAGGTCGGGGTCGTTAGAATTGGATCATGCCATGGGTGATACTGGGGGTGGTCGTAGCCCTTGTGGTGCTGGTTGGGGTCGGCTGCATCATATACTACGCGGTCGCTGAACCGCCGCGTCCGGAACCATAGAAAACAAACGGTCGATGGCCGGGTGCTACTTTCATAGACGAGGGTCCCATCGACATGAAAATTCTCTTCGCTGCCGCCGCCGTGCTGGCACTTTCCACAACGTCTTTCGCCCAAAGTCCGAAAGCCACCGAATCGGTCACAATCGGGAGCAAGGCCATCACGATCAATTACTCTGCGCCGTCGGTTCGCGGTCGCCAGATTTTCGGAGACGGTGGGCTGGTCTCGCATGATCCAAACTACCCCGTCTGGCGCGCAGGAGCGAATTCCGCCACAGCCTTCCACACCGACGCCGACTTGGATATCAACGGCTTGGCAGTACCGGCGGGCAACTATTCCCTGTACGCACTCGTAAAAGATCCAGACAACTGGGAACTGATCATCAGCAAGCAAACCGGCCAGTGGGGACTCACATACAAGCAGTCCGAGGACTTGGGCCGCGTCAAGATGACGATGGCGAAACCGGCGGCAATCGTGGAAGTCTGCAAGTACACCCTGACCGATTTGGGCGGCAAGAAGGCCAAGCTCGATTTGTCCTGGGAAAAACACTCCGCGTCAGTCACAATCACTGTAAAATAGGCACGACAACAGTTCGGCGAGGAGGTTCAGATGGCGATCAACTTTACCCTCAATGGGTCCCAGACATCCGTTGACGTGAACCCGCAAACCCCACTTCTTTGGGTCTTGCGGGACGTTCTAGGGCTAACGGGCACGAAATTTGGCTGCGGAATGGCGCTTTGCGGTGCCTGCACGGTCCACATGAATGGCGGGGCGATCCGCTCCTGCATCACCCCGGTCTCCAATGTGGCGGGGAAAAGCGTGACCACCATCGAGGGCCTCTCGCCCGATACCACCCATCCGGTCCAACAAGCGTGGATTGAGGAGGATGTCCCGCAGTGCGGGTATTGCCAGTCCGGCCAGATCATGGCGGTGGCGTCGCTGTTGGCCAAGACGGCCAAGCCGTCCGACGCCGACATTGACGAGGCCATGCGCGGCAATATTTGCCGTTGCGGAACATACACACAGATTCGGGCTGCGATCCATAGGGCCGTCGAGATCAAGAGCGGAGTCAAGGGAGGCAGGGCATGAGCGTGATGGTTTCGAATGCGACCAACTCCAATTTCACCAGGCGCGACGCCCTGCGAACAGGCGCGGGCCTGTTCCTCGGCTTCTTCCTCCCGGAGCGGTTTCTGGATGCCCAGGGCCGCGGTCGGGGCCAGGGTGCCGTCAACCCGAACGCCTACATCCATATCGGGGCGGACGAGTCGGTGCGGTTCATCATCGTGAAAGCCGAGATGGGCCAGGGGACGGTCACGTCGCTCTCCCAACTCCTGGCCGACGAGCTGGATTGTGACTGGAAGCGCGTTTCGACCGAATTCGCACCGGTCAACCCAGCACTTTACGGCAACCAGGGCGTGTATGGCAGCCAGAGCATCCGGGCAACGTATTTCCCGCTGCGCCAAGCCGGAGCCACCGCCCGCGCCATGCTGATCGAGGCGGCGGCACAGAAGTGGTCCGCCGACAAGGCTCAACTACGTACGGATTCTGGGTTTGTTTTGAATCCTGCTACGGGCGCGAAACTTTCCTACGGTTCCATCGCCGAGGATGCCGCCAAGCTCGCGGTTCCGCAGGGTGTCGCGTTGAAGGACCCGAAACAATTCAAGTACATCGGCAAGTCCGTCAAGCGGCTCGACACCAAATCCAAGGTGAATGGCACGGCCAAGTTCGGTTTGGATGCGCACTTCCCCGGAATGCTTTTCGCTGTTGTGGAACGCTGCCCTGTCTTCGGCGGCAAGGTGTCGGGATTTGATGCCACCAAGGCCAAGGCCGTACCCGGCGTCAAGGATGTGGTGCAGATCTCGGGCGGCGTCGCGGTGGTCGCGGAAAACACTTGGGCCGCGATGCAGGGCCGCAAGGCGCTGTCCGTACAGTTCGACGAAGGTCCAGTGGCAGCGTTCAGCACGCCGGACATCACCAAGATGTTCCAGGAATACGCGCAGAAACCCGGTGCGGTCGCAAAAACGACCGGCGACGCAGCTGCGGCGATGGCTTCGGCCACAAAGAAGATCGAGGCCGAGTACCACGCACCGTACCAATCTCATACGCCGATGGAGCCGATGAACTGCACAGTTCTGGTGACGACGGGGGTTGATGGGAATGGCGCATGCGAAGTTTGGGCGTCCACCCAGAGCCAGACCGGCACCCGCCAAGTGGCTGCGCAGATAACCGGTCTGAAACCGGAATCCGTCATCGTCCACTCCGCCTTTATGGGTGGCGGTTTCGGGCGGCGCAGCGGCACGGATTATGTCACCGAGGCGGTGGAAATCGCCAAATTGAATCCCGGGAAGCATGTGAAGCTCACGTGGTCCCGCGAGGACGACATGCGGCATGACCTCTATCGCCCGGCTTCCTACGTCAAATTCGGCGGCGCGGTCGATGGCGATGGTTGGCCGGTGGCGTTCACGGCGAAGGTCGCGTGCCCCTCGTTCTTCGGCGGCGGTCGTGGCGGCGCTGTGGACGGGACAGCGGTGGAGGGTATCCACACGTTGGAATATGCCATCCCGAACATCCAAGTGGATTGGCGCAAGGCGGATCCGGGCATTCCCACCACGTTCTGGCGGGCGGTGGGCTACACGCAGAACACGTTCTTCGCGGAAGGATTCATCGACGAACTCGCAGCGCTTGGCGGTAAGGATCCGCTGGAAGTGCGTCGGCGCATGCTGGCAGGTTCCCCAAGGCTGCTGGCGGTCCTGAACAGAGCTGCCGAGGGCGCGAATTGGGGCAAGGCCCCTGCCGGTCACCACCAAGGCGTCGCAGTGGTGAACAATATCGGCAGCTACACGGCGATGGTGGCGGAAGTTTCCGTGGTCAACAAGAAGTTGAAGGTCCACCGGTTTGTGTGCGCCGTCGATTGCGGTCCGGTGGTGAATCCTGCCATCGTCAAGCAGCAGATCGAGAGCGGTATTGTGTACGGCCTGACCGCCGCGCTCAAGGGCGAGATCACGATTGACCGGGGTCGCGTCAAGCAAGGCAATTTCCATGAATACGACATGCTGAGGATCGACGAGATGCCGAAGATTGACGTGCACATCCTGGAGACCAACAACAATCCGGGGGGTATTGGCGAGGCTTCGGTGCCGCCGGTGGCTCCGGCAATTGCCAATGCGATCTTCGCCGCGACCAGGAAACGGGTCCGCAGCCTGCCGATTCGGCCGGAGCTGTTCGCATGATCGCCCGTCTGGCAGCGGTACTACTGGTATGCGCGGGGCTGCTTTTCGGGGCCGAGATAGCCGGGAAGTGGACGGCGGTGTTCGAGACGCAGATCGGAACCCAGAGCTATACCTACGAATTTGAAGTAGCGGGCGAGAAGCTGACGGGCAGGGCGGTATCGGCGAACGGGGAGAGCGAGTTGCTGGAAGGCAAGGTCTCCGGAGATACGGTGACGTTTGTGGAGAATTTGAATTTCCAAGGGATGCCGATCCGGATCGAATACACCGGGAAGATCTCGGGCGACGAGATCAAGTTCACGCGCAAGGTTGCGGAGTTCGCGGTCGAGGAGTTGTTGGCCAAGCGGTCGAAGTAGACGCGCGAGGCCCGCCATGAAAACCTCCGCGAATGTTGTGCTCGACACCAACATCCTGATTTCCGCCTGCCTAAAGCCGGGGGGGTTGGAGGCGCAGGTTGTCGCCATGGTCCAAAACGGGGGCATGACCACCCACGTGACCGAGGAAATCCGGGCCGAATACCGCGACGTCCTCCTGCGCCCGAAATTCCATGGCATGAGGGCACGGGCGGAGGCGCTACTTGCAGCCATCGACGCACTCGCACTCCCCTGTACAGCTGGCACGCCCGTCTCCGCCGCAAGCGATGAGGACGACAACCGGTTCCTCGAATGCGCGGCGGCCTGTCAGGCGGATTACTTGGTAACCGGGAACCTGCGCCACTTTCCGGCCCTTTGGAACGCGACAAGAGTCGTCAATTCCCGGGGCCTTTTGGACGAGTTGGACGTGCATCCGGTCACCGGACCACAATCCGGTCCACCCGTCGCGCTACAATTGCCCTGAGGAACTTCTTGGCCACCATTCGCCGCACTCCTCGGAACATTCCAGCTCGGAGACCCAATCCGATTCGCGACCTCATGGCCGAAAAAGAGCGGGCGACGGAGTTGGTCCGGTCGAGACAAAGGGTGATGCAGCTCCAGAGCGATCTACCCGCCATCATTCAGGACCAGGTTGGCGAGCACATGAAGAAGCTCGAAGCCAAACTGATCAACGAGTTCAAGGACATGGGCCAGCGGGCGATCGAAGAGGGCACGGCCGTTCTGAACGATGAGCTGGGCGGTCGAATCGAGACCCTCGAAAAGGTCTCCAACCTGCAGTCAGGCACCCTGCTGAGTCTGCGGGATTCCTCGCGAATCGCGGAACAGAAGGTAAGCCAGGTCGTCGATACCATCGAAAGAAGCTTGGCTGCGGCCGTCCCGGGTTTCAAACTGGATCCGCCTTCGATGCCACCGGCACCAACAGCCTACGACCACAGGCAATTCCGCTTGGAAGCGCCCAAGGGCAATGTTGTAAAGGCGGACACGCAAGAGGTGGTCGAGGCCGAGGATGGGAAGTCCAAGTACGGCTTTTGCCCGAACTGCACCTCCCATAACGTGCGTCGTGCCAACCGCAGCGGACTGTTCGAGGAGTTCTTGCGGCTCTTCTTCATCGCCCCGTTCCGTTGCCGCGCCTGCCGGCACAAATTTTACCGTTTTTAGTCTCCAGTTCGAACTCCCTTGGAACCTTTGGGAGGCTCCGCGCAATACAAGACGAACGTCCGAATGCAGAGGACCGACGAGGATCTGTACCGCCTGATGAGGCTAGGTGACCGTGGGGCCTTCGCGGAGCTCTATGAGCGGCGCGAGCCCGGTCTGTACCGCTACGCCTTGCACATGACCGGCAGCACGGCGGCGGCCGAGGAAATTGCCCACGATGTATTCATCCAGTTGGCGTCCGCGGTCAACCGTTTCGACGAGGCGCGAGGTGCGTTGGAAGGATGGATGTTCGGGGTGGCCCGGAACTTGGTGCGCGTTTTCAGGCGCAAGGGCGGTGTCGAGGAAGCGGTCGACCAAAGGGTGGACCATGACATTCTGGGCGGCCTGATTGATGATGAGGACTTGGCCGCGTTGCGCGCGGCCGTGGCGGAACTGCCCGAAGCCTACCGTTGCGCAGTTGTCCTGTGCGATTTGGAGGAACGCAGCTACGAGGAAGCGTCGGGAATCATCGGATGCCCTATCGGCACCGTCCGCTCCCGCCTCCATCGGGCTCGGGGCTTGTTGGCCGCGAAGCTACGCAAACGGGGATTGCCAAGCGGAAACGTGCAGACCCAAGTGCTGGGAGGCGCTGCGAGATGAAGTGTTCGATCGCGACGGAACGATTGGTGGAATGTGCCCGGCGGCGCACGGGTCCGGACCCCGCCACCAGGGCGCACCTGCTGGGATGCGGCGTCTGCATGGATCGCTGGGAAGCGGAGAAGGCACTCACGGCCCAAATGCGCCGCCTCAACGCCTTGGCATCCGGACTCCGATCGTCAGAGGCCTCCAAGCAGGACTTGTTGAGGCAATTCGACGCCCTTCCCATTCGAGTTATGCCCCGGCGCGCCGCCCAATGGAGTTGGGCTCTGGCTGCGGCAGCTGCCTTCCTGTTGGCCACATCGCTGTTCTGGAACATGTGGCAGTCGAGGCGCCAAGCTGCCGAATTGGCGTCCGTCCAAGCGGCGATCGCACAGTCGGCGGGCGACATGGAGTCCGGTTACGGTTCTTCGGAAGAAGGTTTCATGGCCGTACCCTTCGCCCCGCCTCTGGCCGAGGGTGAAATGGTACGGATGGTCCACCGCGAGTTGCAACCCGTGGAGCTTGCGAGTTTGGGCGTGGATGTGGATCCGGCATGGCTGGCCGCCATGAATTCGAACTCCTCGGCCGGGATGCAGGCGGGATTCCCCGCCGACGTATTGGTGGGCGCGGATGGATTTCCGCGCGCGGTGCGGCTTTCCGACGAGCCGCGTAGCGAAGGGTTTTGAGCGTGGAAATTGCGGAGACAGACAATCATGAAGCTTAGTGCGAAAGTCTCGGTTCTGGTATTGACGGGAATAGGTGTCACCAGTTCAGCGATGGCCCAAGGCCTGCGGGGTGAGTTTGGAGCGCACGGGATCGGTCAAAATGGACGCCCGTCCGGCCAACCTCCCGGCGGTTTCGGCGGGCGCGGCATGTTCGGTGGACGAGGAATGGACGGCTTCGGCTTGGGCTCGCTCGGCGGACCCCAGTCGTACGTCACCGGAGCACCCTATTCGGCCGTCGAAGTGGTTCAGACAATGGAGCCCCTCGCCGACGGCAATAGCATCAACCACAAGTCCCAGACCATCGTCCACCGCGACGGGCAGGGCCGCGTGCGTACAGAACAAACCGTGACCCCGCCGGCATCCAGCGGCAAGCAGGCGTACACGATCGTAACAATCCTGGACTATGTGGCCGGTACGCGCTACGTTCTGGACTCATCGACGATGACGGCCAGCCAGAGCCCCCTGCGGATTCCCGCCACCCGTACCGGCGGACCTTCGGTGCCCGGCGGCAGGCGCGGGCCCGGCGGTGGAACGGATAGCTCGCCGATGGCCGCGCCAGCGATCACGAGGACAACGCTGAATCCCCAGATGGTCAATGGCGTACTGGCATCGGGCACCCACCATGTCCAGACCATTCCGGCAGGCGAAATCGGCAACGAGAAAGCCATTCAGATTTCCCGTCAGATGTGGATTTCGAATGACTTGAAGGTTCCTGTGCAGATCCGCAGTTCCGATCCCCGCTTCGGCACCACCGTCATGGACCTGACGAGTATTGTGACCGCCGAGCCCAGCCAGTCGCTCTTCGTGGTTCCGCCCGGCTACACGGTCAAGACGCGTACCCAAGGTGGTCCCCGACCGACCCGTTAGCAGTCTAAGCGTCCGGGCCCGAGAAGATACCCGACGGGCCCGGAGGCACAATCGGCTTGTTCCCCTGCATCGGTGCCGAGTGGGGCACGGCAAGCCGGAGCAATTCCTTGTTCTCCGCAGCCTTCTCCGGATCGTTGTTCCGCATGTGGTGAACGGCCAGCGCCCAAGCACACATTCCCGGCATCAACCCGTGCTGCCGCTTAGCGACCTTGTCCAGCAGGGCCACCCTGGACGGAGTGGAAGGGCTACCCTCGGAACCTTCCGCCACCAGGCGAATCACGCCGTCCAAAACCTTCAAGCCCCCAGCCGCGTCCTTGCTTTCCAACAATTCCGCCTCATCGGCCAAGCGCAATGCCTTCGGATAGTCAGTTTCCTCCAGCAAGGCCAGAAACGAAAGCACATAGAGCCGATGTCCGCGGTACATGGGCGTGGTGGAGTTCCATTCGATGGCATCCAATTCGGTCCGGGCCCGGTCATACTTGCCGAAGAACGCGGCGGCCAAGGCCGAAAGATACGCGGCGGCAGCATCGGCGTGCGGAATCCGCCGAATGCTCTTGTGGTAATAGGTGATGATCCGGTCCGGAGTCTTCTCCCGCAGGAACAGGCGGGTACGGAAGTGGTTCAACCAAATGATAATCCCGCAAAGGGCCAAGCCGGTGAAGACGATGGTGATGCTGACATAATTCCCGGTCTTGATACTTCCCACAAGACCATAGGTGATGATGGCGGCGAACAGGACCGCGACTACGAGCAAACTGATCAGGTTTTTATTTACTGGCACCGGTTCAAATATAGCGAACGCACCTATTCGGCGGCGGACACGACACCGGCCCCAACCAGATCTTCTGCTGCTTGGGTGGACATTCCAAGTAGTTCGGCCAGGACCGCCAGGGAATGTTCGCCTGGCGCGGGAGAGGATGCGGTCGGCGTTTGGCCCGGGGTGGCGGACAACTTTATGGGAGGTCCAGTTACCCGCTGGGGCCCGCCTGTTGGGTGGGCGATCTCCGGGAACATTTCCCGGGCAGCCGACTGCGGATGCGATGCCACATCGGCGAGGTCGCGAACTGGCACGGCGGGGATCCCTGCAAGTTTGAGCCGTTCCACCCATTCGCCGGCAGTCCCAGCGTCAAAGACGGCGTTCAGCTCCCGTTCGAGTGCAGCCCGGTTCGCGCATCGACGGCGATTGTCGGCAAAATCGGGATTGCACTCCAAGTCCGGCCGCCCGATTGCCGCGCAGAACGCCGCCCACAGCTTTTCACTGCCTACGGCGACTGAAAACCCACGGTCGGACGCGTCAAACACCCGATACGGCGCGATTGTCGAGAAACCCGTACCCAGCGGCCCCGGCACCACACCGGACGCCAAATAGTACATGAAGTTGGACGTCATCGTGGAAACCATGCAATCCTGCATCGAGATATCCACGAACTGTCCTTCGCCCGTCTTCTCCCTGGCACGGAGCGCCATCAGGATTCCGATCACCGAAAACAGACCCGCCGTCACATCCGCCACGGAATAGCCACAGCGGGCCACCTCGCCCTCCTCAGTGCCTGTGACGCTGATCAACCCACTGGAGCACTGCACGATCAGATCCATCGCGGCATCGTCGCGGGAAGGGCCTGTCTGGCCATAGCCCGAGATCGAGCAGTAGACAAGGCGGGGATTCCTCGCCCGGACCGCTTTGTAGCCCAGTCCCAAGCGATCCATGGTGCCTGGACGGAAGTTCTCGATCATCACGTCCATCTTGTCCAGCAACCGAAGGCAGAGGTCGATCCCCTCCGGCTTCTTCAGATCGATGGCAATGCCGCGTTTCCCGCGGTTCAGCCCAAGAAAAAAGGCCGATTCCGGTCCGACAAACGGAGGACCCCACCCACGGCCCATATCGCTTCCGCCGGGTGCTTCCAGCTTGTACACATCGGCTCCGTAGTCGGAAAGCAGCAACGTGGCGTAGGGACCGGCCAGAGCGTGCGAGAAATCGAGAACTTTGAGGCCGTCAAGGGGACTCACCGGGCCCACCTCATGCTCCGTGCAACCCCAACCGGGCAAGCACCCGGCGCACCTTCTTCGGTGAAATCGAGAGACGCTTGGCGACCCTGGCCACCTTGCGCCCCTCATGGTCCCAGATCTTGGGGATGATCAGGTCGGCAAAGTCTTCGGTCAACTGCTGGAATGTGCGTTCGCCCACCACGCCCTGCGACCACGCCTGCAATGTCGCGTCCATGTTGCCGGCGCGCACGACCTTCGATTTCAGGGTCTGCAGGTCTTCCCAGATGTGGTCCTGCACCTCGTTCTTGAGCAGTGCGCCGGCCTGCTCGCACAAATCGCGTGCTGCATCTGCAGTGCCGGGCGAGGTGTTGCAAATGGTCAAGCCGTGCCAGATCAGGGCTCGGGCCTGCAGACGCCTGTTTTCCGTCCGCTTCGCCAGTTCGACCGACTCCCGTCCGGCTTCCAGAGCCAAGTGGGCAACCCAGGCGGGATCCTCGATCTCTTCCTCCAGCTTGTTGTTCTCCACCATACACTCCAACAGCTTCGCCCGGGCCATCAGGATGTAGTCGTTCTTGGCCTCTCCCAGGGTGTAGGCGTGCTTGGCCTCGGCCGTGGCATTGTCGAGATCCCCGGAGTCCAAGTGAAGGTGGCCACGGTTGACGCATACCGTGCCCGCGCCACGGTTCTGGCCGTGGATGTTGTAGATCTCTGACGCTCGGTCCAAGTGGGCCAGGGCCTGCTCGCGGATCGCCTCGTATTCGCGCCTGAGATCCGGTTCCGCCTTGCGCCTTTGCGCGGCGTCCGCATCAATTCTCTTCCTGAGCTGCAGGGCGAGAAGGCGCTCCACGTAGCCCATGTTGGCGAGCGACCGGGCGAGATTGCGGTGCTCGGGATCGCGCTGGCTGTACTCGACGATTGCTTGGGAGAAGTGCCGCAGTGCGAGGTCATAGCGGCCCTCGCGGCGGTACATGCGGCCGTAACTGGATTGGATGTTGCCGCGGGTGATGAAGTCGTCGGTCAGACTAAGGACGGCGTCGGCCTCCGAAAGCAGCTTCAGCGCATCCTTCGTGCGACCTTTTTGGAACAACAGCCAACTCTCCGCCACTCGCATTGCGGCCGCCATGGGCTCCATGCCGGCGTCGGAAGCGTAGCGGTACCCTTCGGCAGCGTGGAAGAGGGCATTGTCGTACTCGCCGCTCTTGCGGTGGCAGCGCGACGACCAAAAATGCGCCAACGCGATGAGGCGGAGATCAGTGGTTTCGTGCTTGAGGGCGAGGATTTGGCCGAAGTTGGCGAGGGCCTTGTCGACATGTTCGTCGTGCACCCAAACCACACCCTCCGCCATCAGGACATGGATGAAGTCCGAAAGCCTGAGCCGGGACCGGTAGCCTTTGGGAAATGCGCTGAGGCCTTCGACCACTACGTCGATCGTCTTCCAGCCGGCATCGACCCACTGGGCCACGTAGCAGAGAAGCGCCGCAGCCTCAGGTTCATCGGGATCAAATTGTGAAAAGCCCCGCCAATATTCATTGAGACGGGCCATCCCGTTTTCAATCCGGCGCAGGCCAAGGTCTTCGCGGAGACCATCCAGGAGATCTGTGCGAACCGCAGATGTCATCTGCGTAACAGCGTATCAAAGGGTGGTCCGTGGTGGACCACCTGCTGGGGCCTTTGGTTCCTACTTGGTGTCGATGATGAAGGTCGGAGCGATGCCCGAGGACGGCGAGTAGTTGCCCACGCCTGCAGCTGAAACATAGCTGGAGCAGCCTTCAACTTTGCCGAGGAATGCCTGTGGTTGGACGTCGACCTGCATTTCCTTGAACTCCAAATGCCCGTAAGTCATCAGCGGAAATACGGTGCGGGTGGGCTTGACGTGCTCCTGCACCACGTACGGGGCGCGCTGAGCCTCGCGGATGGCGCGGGCCCAGGAAGCCTCGTCGTGCTCGAAACCCACAAAGCTGTGGAGATCCGAATACTCGTCATTGGGGATGAGTATCAGCTTTTCGCGTTCGGCCTTGATGAAATCGAGCAAATCCACCGTGCCGTCCTTGTAGGTCGCCTTGCCGGCCTTCACAACACGGGTCCACGGCAGGTGTTCCTTGATCGCCTTGCGCTCGTTGGCGGGGAAGGTTGCCGTCAGGTGGTCCTCGGTCAAGAGGGCGAACATCGCCTTCTTGTGGGACAATTCGGACCGGAACGCGTTCACCACGCAGACGCGGCGGTCGCGATAGGCCTGCAGGAGCGGATGGCTGAGGTTGAAGCGGAGCAGGAACTCCATCACCGAGACGCGGCGGTAGATCAAATCGATGTCGAAACCGTTTGCCCGGAGGACACCGTTCTTGTACTCCAGCTGTTCCGGCGAAACCAATTCCGTCGGATAGCCCGCGGCACGGAAGTACTCGCGGAAAATTTCGTATTCGCTGCGCCCGGTGGCGCTGCGGAACTCAAGAATCGCAATGTTCGGCTTCTTGGATCCATCGCCGCCCGAAAACTGGTTGTAAGCCTTCAGCAGCGCCGTGAGAAACGGCTGCTTGCCACCGACGGGAGTGAGGTTGTAGCGCCGCCGGAATTCCAGCACCGGAGGGCATTCGAAGAACAGGTCCGAGAGCCCCTCGGAGTATGCCGCGCCCGACAAAGCGTCCGCGTTATACTTCAAGACATGCAGTGATCCGTTGTGGATCTGCAAGTCGAGCTGGGCGGAGACTTCGGAAACCTCGTAGCCCGGATCGATCGCCGCCAGCATTTTTTCGGCGGGAAGCAACTGCATATGGGACAGCAATTGCGGGGATGCCAGCGCTTGGCGCAGCATTCGCTCCACGGCCGAAACAAGTGCCTCGCCGGTCTTCACCAAGTTGTCGTACTGCTTCTGGGTGACAAAATTTGGCCTGAGGAAGGGACATAACAAGCGCCCGCCAGCCGATAGCTGACGCGCCTCCATCTCTTCTTGCAGGGTCTTGACCCACCGCAGGTCGCGGTACGGTTCGGATTCCAGGATCCGATGGTACCGGCTGATCGCCTCGTCCAACTGCGTCATTTTTTAGGGGTGCCGTTCTTCAGACGAGTATGGCACAAAAAGTGCCCCCTTGTCTCTATCTGCGACTGAAAACAACACCCATCCTACTGAAAACAAGCCAAATTGAGTTCTTGCGCCTTTCCGCGCAGCGTGTCACTTTTACCACGCTGGGGATTGAGACAGGACTTGTTGAGCTATTGCTTGGCACCTGCTGTCAGGCACCTACGGTTTTCGCACCAGCTTGTCGAACAAGGAAATCCCCAAGTTCTGCGGCGAGGGCACATACTCCGTCACGGCGCCCTGTTTCTTCAACCCGTCCACCAATTTCGCCACCGGGATTTCCTGCACCGATGTCCCACCGGCAATCGCCATTTTGGCCGCAAGTCCCGCCGCTTGGCCCAGAATCATGTACTGGGGCTCCATGCGGACCGATGAGTATGCCACGTGACTGGCCGAAAACGCCACGGGCACCAAAACATTCGTAGCCTCGGTCCGCTTGGGAAGCATGATCCGGTAGGGAATCTGGTAGGGCTTCACGCCCACCTGCATGTCCCCCTCGTTTCGGGCAAAACCCTGCGAGTCCACAATCCGCTCCACGTTGTGCGAATCGCTGTTGTAGGACCCCATCCCGATCGGGTCGGGTTTCGTCAACTCCGTCTGCAAGTCCTGCTGGATCATCACGTATTCGCCCACCATGCGGCGGGATTCGCGCACATAGAGCTGGTTGGGCCAGTGGTCGGTATCCGCAAACTCGTCCTTGCACAAGCCCCAGAGATTCGTCTCGCGCTGCAGAGCCTCCGGAACCCGTGGATCAGTGGCCAGGAAGTACAGCAGCCCTTGCTGGTACGTCTTGTGTTCCTGCCAGATCTCGGCCCGGCGGACATAGGTGGCGTCCGGATAGTCCCAGCTGCCGCCGATGAAATCCGTGGAGAAGGCACCCTGGTTGTTCACATCGGCCTTGCCGTTCGGAATCCGGTCCACCTTCAGCACTGAATTGAGGATGGGCGCCTTGCCCTCATTGGCAACACGTGCGGCCAACAACTTCGCGAACAGCGCGTACCGGGCCGGGTCGTAGCCCGCTGGCTTGGCAAAGCGCACCCGGTTTTCCGGAACGTCCGTAAAGCACATTCGGTAGTTGTACGCTTGCACCGCTTTGTCGGCTGTACCCGGCTCAGGGAGTTTCCGGGTCGAAATTTCGGGCAGCAGCTTGCCGTCCATAGCCGGAACATCCACAAGGAACTGGTGAAGCGGCGTTCGGTCGCGGACTCCCGCCAACGTTTCCCCATACTGCGCGGAGCCCTCGCGACCGTAGGTGTAGATGATTCCGGCCCGCGCCATTACGTCGCCCTCGTAGCTGGAATCGATGAACACTTTGGCAGTGAACACATCTCCGGATTCCGTGGTGATGCTGGTCACCGTCATCCCGGTTTTCGCCAGCCCGCCGGTCTGTTTGATGCGAGAATGTTCAAACAAATGGACGCCCGATTCCGCAACCATTTCCCGGAAAATCACCTCCGCGACATGCGGTTCGTGCATCCAGCCAATCGGTTGACCATACTTGGGAAGGCCGTAATGGCGGCCCACCCGCAGGTAAAACTCCAGGGCGGTGCCCCCGATCACTTCCTTCTTGCCGAAATCCGTCCATCCGAGGCCGCCCGAAACCATGCCGCCCAAATGCTGGCCGGGCTCCAACAAAGCGGTCTTCAGACCCTCGCGCGCCGCGGAAACTGCGGCCACAACACCCCCCGCCGTGCCGCCATAGACGACAACGTCGAAATTGCGCGCGGCCCCGTGGGCCAGCAAGGCGGTGAGCAGCGAAAGCGGTAGGAGTTTCATCAAAGCTCCGAGTCTACCAAAGCAGTTTCAATCCCAACTGCACATTTCGGGGCCGGTTCAACTGCCCGCTGATTGTCCCGAACGCCGCGTTCCCCAGCTGGACATTGGGGCCTCCAAACACGGGATGGTTCATCGGGTTGAACACCTCCGCACGGAATTGCAGCCGGACGCCTTCCATCAGGACAACCGACTTGTTCAGGGACGCGTTGAGGCTGATGAGGCCGGGTGCGCGGAATTTTCCGTTGACCCTCGGCACGTCGCCAAATTCGAAATATGTTGGCAACCGGAGCTGGGTCTTGTCCAAAAATCCGGGACCGCCGGATGCGCCGCCCAACCGCTCCTCCACCGAGCCCGACGTGAATAAATGCGGGTCCGGCGACGTGTAGCTGGGTCGGCTGCCGCCGTAGGTAGCCTGTCCGGTAGCGGTGAACTGGAGCGGCAGGCCGCTCTGGACGCTGAACGTTTCGTTGGTCTGCCAGCCTCCTAGGAATGTTCGCTCCAAGCGATTCGCCAGTCCGGCCCCACGCTTCTTGAAGAACGGTAGCTCGTAGGTACCATTCACCGCCAGACGCAGGGGAACGTCGGCCGTCGACACCGACTTCTCAATTCCGCGCGCCCACGCGTTTTGGTAGTTCGCATTGCCCTCGCCCACGCTGTCCGCAGTCGTCAGATTGTTGATGTTCCCGAGGCTTTTCGCCCACGTAAACGCCGCCCTCAGGGATAAGCCGGAATGCAGGGACTTCGAGACGCTCGCCTGCATCGAGTTGTAGCTCGAATTCCCCCACGGCATGTACTGCATTTGCAAGCTGCTGTATTGCGGGAACAAAAGGCTCAGGGCTTGGACCGAGGCGGTGGAATTCCGGAGGCTGCCGGTATCGATCAGGCCGAAAAATGGATTCGGGACCAACTTCTGCAGGGCCGTCACCCCTGCCGTGCTCCCCACAGCACCGTAATTGACCGGATTGATGTCGTTGGCATTGAAATGGAGCGGGAGCTTCACGCCATGTCCGCCCCCGTAGGAGAGCGACGCCACCAGGGACCCCGAAAACTGGTGCTGGAAGCCGAAATTCCACTGCTCCACGTAGGAGTTCGAGGCGTTGAAAATTCCGCCGTTGGGATTGCTGCCGAAGCCGGTGGAAGCGCCCAGGGAATTTCCGGTGGGGCGAAGAATCGGATACGCCGACGGCCACGGATCGGCGAACGAGGCAATCGGATTGATGCCGTCGATGTTCGTGGTTACCGTGTTAGTGACGAAATATCCCGTACCGGAACTTAGGATGTAGGCCCGTTGCGTAGTGGGGAAGAACGTCATGCCGAAGCCGGTCCGTAGAACTGTTTTGGGCGAGAGTGAGTAGGCGAATCCCAGCCTCGGACCGAAATTCCGCGTGGTCGCCCACAGGTTGCGCGGGGCTCCGTTCTGCCCTGCGAACACGACGGCCCCGGTGACGGGCCGCCCCAATGCCCCCTGCACCTTCGCGGACAAGGGGCTCACCGCGTTGGGATCAAAACTTGACTGGCGGTCGTACCGTTCCCGGAACCCTGTTTCCATCTCCAACCGCAATCCGGCGTTGACCGTGAGCTTGGGGGAAACTCTCCAGTCGTCCTGGACAAATAGGCCGTTGTAAAGCTGGTAACGCGCCACGGAATCCTTGTAAACTAGAGTTCCACCGCCGATGGTACCGAGGAGGAACGTCGCCATGGAGTAATAAGGTTGCGATCCGGCGGGCATGGAGGCGTTTGGCGACGGCCCCTTGGTCCAGCCGCCGTCGAAAGTGAATGTCCCGGCACCGTTGTCCAATGTCACCGTGTTGTCGATGAACATGCGCCCGTCCCACCCGGTTTTCACCGTGTGCTTGCCCGCAATCCACGTGAGATTGGCGTTCAACGCATGCGTGTAGTGGTCCCAGTCGCGCCGGGCGTTGGCCCCAATGGTGCGGTAGCCTGAAACCGTCAGCACCGGCAGTCCGGTGAACAGCTGTTCGGATAGGAAATTCTTGGAGAACCCCATCGATCCCGCGTCAAACAGGTTCGCGTTGCCGAAGTTCTTGTTCCGCTGCTTGGCGAAAGCGTAGCGGACATCCAGCACTTTCGACGGGCTCAGGACACGGACATAGTCCATCACATAGGTATTGGCCGTCACGTACTGTTTGTTACCGCTCGGACCCGACGGGTCCAGCCAGTCCGGGACGATGTTTGTGTTGTCGCTGATGCTGAAGCGCGCGAAGAACCGGCTGGCCTCGCTGAAATTGTGGTCAACCTTGACATTCCCCTGGTTGTCATCCGTGGCCGTGGACGCGGTCCAGCTGTAGTTCTGGATCACCCCGGCAATATCGGGCGGGGCAAACAGCTTCAGGTAGTTCTGCGAGATGGGCGAAATCCGGTTGGCTGGGATTTTCTGGCCCGGAAACGGGTCGCGCACTGTGGCTCCGGTAGCCGAGGCGTGGCTCGTTGCAGGATCGTAGATCGCAAACGGGGATTCCGTGAAATCACCGGCGCGCAAAGCCGTGGGTGGCACCACGGTGCTGTTGAAGTTCGAGGTCCGGGTGTGCGCGCCCTCCCATCCCACAAAGTAGAAGGTCCGATTCTTGCCGTCGTAGAAATGCGGAATCGCGAGGGGGCCGCCCGCCGTAAACCCGAACTGATTGAAACGGAGCGGTCCGCGGTAGTCGTTGCGGCCCGGAATCGGCGGCTTGGCGCTGCGGTTGGTGAAGAAGTTGGCGGCATCCAACTGTTCGTTGCGGAAGAATTCATAGGCGCTGCCATGGAACTTGTTGGTGCCGGACTTGGTTAGCATGTTCAGCACGCCGCCGCTGGTCCGCCCGAATTCGGCGGTGGACGAATTGGTAATTACTTTGACCTGGCTGACGGTATCGGCCGACGGAACCAGCACTGCCTGCCCCTGGCAACAAACCGTCATAGGCACGCCGTCCAACAGACTCTCGTTGTTTCCGCTCACCCCACCGTTGGATGTGAAATTCCCCGCCCCCACCATCTGGGCGGCGGCACGGGTGGCTTGCAGTCCATCGCCGAACGTGTTCAGCGGTTGGAATCCCGGTGTAAATTCGGCCAGCGCCATCGGATTGCGCCCGTTCATGGGAAGATCCTCGATCTCGCGGGTGGAAATGACCTGTCCCAGCGACGATGTCTCGCTCTCCACAAGCGCTGGTTTGTCGAAGACAGTCACCGACTCGCTGATTTCGCCCACCTTCAGGGTGACGTCGACGCGCTGGGTCTGGTCCACATCCAGATCGAAGGCCTCCGTGGCATATTTCTGGAAGCCCTGCTTCTCGGCAGTCAAACGATACTTGCCGGGTTTCACCAACGGAAAAACGAATTGGCCGGTCTCATTGCTGCGCGCAGGGAATGTCACATTGGTGGCGACATTCGCGAGTGCGACGACCGCATCCGGGATGGCCGCCCCGTTCTGGTCTGAAACCTTGCCCGCAACCGTGGCTGTGATGTTTTGGGCTGGGGCGGTCAGGGCTGCGACTTGCAGTCCAATCATGAGAACCAGGGTGCGACGGGTCATCCTGAAATGAATTGTCCAACATTCCGGGATGGAATGCCAGTGGGGGCAATCAGTTGCGTCAGAGGGGATGCTCGGTGGATCGGGCGGATACACTCGGCGAGGAAGCGCACACTTCGAGAGGGGGTCCGGTCCGCACCTACGTTGACCTATAGGGAGTTCGCAAAGAAAAAGGGCCGGTTGCCATCCGAAGATGACAACCGGCCCTATTATGCGTAATACCGAAAACTACTTGGCTGCGGCGGCCTTGAGGGCTTCCGCCTTGTCCGTCTTCTCCCACGTGAAGGTGTCCTCGCTACGGCCGAAGTGGCCGAACGCGGCAGTCTTCTTGTAGATCGGACGGCGCAATTGCAGGTGCTCGATGATTCCCTTCGGGGTCAGCGGGAAGTTCGCGCGGATCAAGTCCGTGATCTCGTTTTCTGAGATGGTGCCGGTGCCGAACGTGTTCACGTTCACCGATACCGGGTCCGCAACGCCGATCGCGTACGCCAACTGCACTTCCGCCTTGGTTGCCAAGCCAGCCGCCACCACGTTCTTCGCGATGTAGCGGGCCATGTAGCAAGCCGAGCGGTCGACCTTCGTCGGGTCCTTGCCCGAAAACGCGCCACCGCCGTGACGGCCCATGCCACCGTAGCTGTCCACGATGATCTTGCGACCGGTCAAGCCGGTGTCGCCGTTCGGTCCGCCGATGACGAAGCGACCGGTCGGGTTGATGTGGTACTTGGTGTTCTCGTCCACCATCGCCTGCGGAACAACCGGGTCGATGATGTGCTTGCGGACGGCTTCGCGGAGGTCTTCCGTGGAAACGTCGTCACCGTGCTGGGTCGAGATCACGATTGCATCGATGCGGGTGGGCTTGCCGTCCACATATTCTACCGAGACTTGGCTCTTGCCGTCGGGCCGCAGCCACTTCAGGGTACCGAAGTTGCGGACTTCCGAAAGCTGCCGCGTCAACTGGTGCGCCAGCTGGATCGGCAGCGGCATCAGTTCTTCGGTTTCGTCGCAGGCGTAGCCGAACATCAGGCCTTGGTCGCCGGCTCCGCCCGTGTCCACGCCCATCGCGATGTCGGGCGACTGGGTCTGGATCACGTTGAGGACGCCGCAGGTTGCTGCATCAAAACCGAAGGCCGCGTCGGTGTAACCGATCTCGGCGATGGTCTTGCGGGCGATCGTGGGGACATCAATGGTACCGCGGAAGGTGATTTCACCCGCCACAATGCAAATACCTGTGGTCACGAGGACTTCGCACGCTACGCGCCCGGTTGGATCTTGGGCGAGAACCGCGTCGAGGACCGCATCCGAAATATTGTCGGCTACCTTGTCGGGGTGGCCTTCGGTGACGGACTCGGACGTGAATAGGAACTTTTGGACTTCTGCCATGCACTCTCCGTTTTCAGTGGGCTGTTTGATTGAGGCGGGAACCGCTGGTCAAAGCAAACTTTCAGTTTACCGGATTCATATGTATGGCGTCAAAACCGGGACCTTCCACTAGTACCGGCCACGCAGTTTGCCAATGTCCCGCCGGTCGCGTTTGGAAGGTTTTCCATCCCGATAGGAATCGAATTGCGGCATCAGTTTCTTCTCTTCAACCAGCCGCGCGCGGGCGTCCCGGCTGGCGTCGGTTTCGCGGTACATGGCCTGCGCGATGGCAGCCTGCCCACGCATGTCGCTGACAATCAGGACCTCCACCACAAATTCCCCGCCTTCATTCCGGATGCGAAGGGTGTCGCCGAGTTTGACATCCCGCGAAGGCTTGGCCTCCACGCCGTTCACCTGGATCCGCCCCAGCTCGCATGCTTTTTGCGAAATCGAGCGGGTCTTGAAAAATCGCGCCGCCCACAGCCACTTGTCGATGCGAACACCGTCCATAGTTTCCATTGTGGGGCAAGCGCGAATTTTTGACTAGCCCAACACGTTGTTCGAAACTTCCACTATCCAGTGAAGCTTGTCCCACCGCCGCTGTTCCGCCGGCATGTTCCACCCCTCCGTGCCTAGATGGCAAGGGCCCTACTGGCGGGCCACCGACGGAGCCACTTCAAACAGATCGCCAATAAGCCGCCGGTCGCCTTCGGAGTGCTTGTCCCGGAACCCGGAGGACGCCAAATACTGTTCCCGATCTACTGCATCCATCGCCGCAAGCTTCCTCACCTCGCGGTTCAGCGCCATCTTGCGCTCCTGCGGAAACTTGGAAAACTCCTGGATCGACCGGCGTACTTCCACCCTCCGCTCCTGCGGCAGGGCGTTCAACTTCTCCAATCGTTCCCGCACACGGTCCTGCTGAGCTGCAGGCATCTTGTCGAAATCCTGCAACCTCTTCTCGATGTTCTGTTTTCGCTGTGGAGGCAGCTTTGCAAGCGCCCGCTGCCGCTCCCCGGGAGACAATCGGTAAAGCTTGTCCAGTGTTTGGGGCGCGTTCGCCGGACGCGGGTTCCGTCCGGACGCCGGCGGTTTGGCCGAAGCAGCTTTCCTCGCAGGCTTGTCGGCCGTTTGTCCGGCGGCCTGCAGCCAGAGTCCGCACAACATTCCAGTAGCCAGCAGTCGCTTGGTCATTCGATCAACCGCAAAAGTTGGATGTCTTCGAGACTGCTCTCCACTTGGTCGGCCTCAACCGCGGTCATTCCCCACCCAGACGCCACGGCACTGGCAACAGGGCTGGCTGTTCGTTCCACCGAATGGTCGAATACGAAACCAACCGCCACAAATGCCACGCCTGCGGCCAGGGACACCGCTGGCCTCCAGCCACCGGAACGCATCGACTCCAGGAGTCGGCGATACCAGGGAGCCGTCTCCGAATCCGTAATTCTTTGCCACAGCGCACGGTTGAATCCATCGGAAACCGGTTCCGGCACCCAGCAGTCCAATTCCACCCACATCGCGGCCTGCTCCACCATCAGCGCTTCACAGGAACTGCACGTTCGCGAGTGTTCCCTGACCAAGTCGGCCCGTCGCGCCTCCAAATTCCCAGCCGCGTAATCCAGCAAGGTCTGGTTGTCCAAAAACCCGCACCCTCGTTCGTCCGAATCTCGTTTCACCGGGCACCTCCTGCCATCGCCATATGCGAAAGCCGCGCACGCAGAGTCTCATACGCCCGGAACAGCATGCTCTTCACAGCCGATTCCGAACACTCCAAGACCCCCGCGATTTGCGAATACTCCATCTCTTCGTACTTGTGCATCAGCACTGCCGCCCGCTGCTTCTCCGGTAACCGGCCTATGGCATCCCGAACTTGCTGCAGCCGGGCTCGCTCGATCATGCGCTGCTCGGTGCTCGGAACCCGGTCCGGCAACTCCCTCGCCCGACCCTCGGCATCCTCGTCCACCCTACGGCCAGCCCGTTCCGGCCGGTTGTCCCTAAGATTGTTCAATGCGACATGTGTCGCAATCCGGAACATCCAAGTTGTGAACTTGGCCGACACCTCGTAACTGCCGCGCGACCGATAGATCCGCAGGAACACCTCCTGCCCCAACTCCTCGGCCACCGCCCGATCCTGCACCATCCGGTACAGGAAATTCACCACGGGAATCCGGTGCTTGTTCAACAGCAAGCGGAAACACTCCTCATCGCCATCCCGGACGCGCAGCATCAACGAGGCGTCCAAGTCCGCCTCGCCACCAATCCCCGCGCTTCCAACCCCGGCAAATGCGATCATGCGCCCGTCAATCAATTCGAACACACTCGCGCAACGAAAGTTTCGACCCCGATTTCGCCCATCCTATACGCTAGAGGCATGCCCCTAGTTATCGCGGGCCGCACTTTCCAGTCGCGGCTTCTCATTGGCACAGGCAAGTACCGGAGCTTCCCGGAAATGGCGCGCTGCCACGCCGCAAGCGGTGCCGAGGTCGTCACCCTCGCCGTGCGCCGCGTCAATCTCACCGACCGCACCAAGGAATCCCTCATCGACTACATCGACCGGTCGAAGCTCTTCATCCTTCCCAACACCGCCGGTTGCTACACCGCCGACGATGCCATCCGCACCGCCCGCCTCGGCCGCGAAGTCGGTCTTTCCAACTGGGTAAAGCTCGAAGTGATCGGCGATGAGAAAACCCTGTTCCCCGACAACGCCGGACTCCTCGAAGCAACCCGCGTCCTGGCGAAGGAGGGCTTCGTCGTCCTCCCCTACACCACCGACGACATCGTGAACGCCCGCCGCCTGATCGACGCCGGTGCTGCAGCAGTGATGCCCCTGGCGTCACCCATCGGCTCGGGTCTCGGAATCCAGAATTTGACCAACCTCCGGATCATGCGCGAAATGATCACCGAAGTCCCGATGATCGTGGACGCGGGCGTCGGCACCGCGTCCGACGCCGCCATTGCCATGGAGTTGGGTGCCGACGGCATCCTGATGAACACCGCAATCTCCGCTGCGGGCGATTCCGAAAAAATGGCCCTCGCCATGAAGTTGGCCGTGGAGGCCGGACGGCTCGCCTTCGAATCCGGGCGCATGGAAAAACGGCTCTACGCCAGCGCCAGCAGCCCGTTGACCGGTGTGATCGGGAGCTAGCCTTGCCTCGGAGGACCTCAAACCTTGTGGGGCAGCCTTTCCAGGCTGCAACCGGCTTTCGAGCCGGTTTGCGTGCCATCAGGCACGCGGTTTGCCTCCCGTTGTTCGCGGTCCTCCTTTCCACCACCCACGCCCACGCCCAACTCCCCTACACCACAACCCTCGAACCGGGCCTGAACGATCAGGAGATCCCCGCAAACCGCGGTTCCGCGGCCCTCTGGCAGAGCCTCCGCAAGCTCCACACCCGTGCAAGCCTCATGATGATTACCGCCCATCCCGACGACGAGGATGGAGGAACACTCGCCTACGAATCCCGCCATCAAGGCACCCGGGTCTCCCTCCTCACGCTCAACCGCGGTGAGGGAGGGGCCAACGTCATGTCCCGCGACTATTTCGACGCCCTCGGCCTAGTCCGCACAATGGAACTCCTCGCCGCCGGACGCTACTACGGCGTGGAACAGTACTGGACCAGCGTCATCGACTACGGCTTCTCCAAAACCAAGGCCGAATCCATCGGCAAATGGACCCACGACCGCGTCCTCTACGACGTTGTCCGCACGGTGCGCCAAGTCCGTCCCCTGGTGATCACATCGGTGTTCGTCGGAGGCGATTCCGACGGCCACGGAAACCACCAAACCGCCGGAGCCATGGCCCAGGAAGTGATCCGGGCCGCTGGCGACCCCACCGTTTTTCCCGACCAGATCCAAGCCGGTCTGAAACCTTGGTCTCCGCTGAAGGTCTACGCCCGCGTGCCCAACCGCCGTTCCGCCGCCGGGGCTTTTCCGGCAAACCTGGAAATCCCAACCGGCACCTACGACCCCTTGCTCGGCGTTTCCTACCAGCAACTGGCGCGCGAAGGCTTGGGATTCCAGAAATCGCAGAACGGCGGCACCTCCATCCCCGCTCCAGGACCGGCAACCAGCGCATATCACCGCTTTGTCCCTGACGGCCCCGGCATGGACGCGCGCTTTTTCGATGGTTTGGACATCTCCCTAGCCGGAATCGCCACTTCGGCAAGTCCGCCCAGCCCCGCGTTTCTTGTCGCCGGACTTAGGGAGATCAATTCTGCCGTCGAAAGCGCCACGGCCAAATTCTCCGCGACCAATCCCGAAGCCACAGCACCGGACCTCGCCACAGGCATGAACCGGACCATCGCGCTCATGCAAGCGGTGGAATCCAGCGCTTTGGACGCGGCGTCGAAATTCAACATTCGCCACGAATTGGAAATCAAGCGTGTCCAGTTCAACAATGCCTTGGCCGAGGCCCTGGGCCTGTCGATTTCAGCCAGTGTTGCCGCCGCCGTCGAGTCCCCATCCCCCTTTGCCCCCGACCCCGAAACCTTCCGCGCCGCAATTCCCGGCCAGCGATTTACCGTCAAGGTCCACGTCGCAAACCAGGGAGCCTCACAGGTAACTTTAGTCTCGTCAACGGTCGAACCCGCCAGTCGGAACCCTGCGTGGACGATCAACCCCGTCCAACCGACCGCCACGGCGCCCCTGCCACCCGGCAAAGCCCTCGACCATCGGGTTGAAGTCACCGTTCCCGACGCGGCTGCTCCCACCCGCCCTTATTTCACCCGGCCGGACATAGAGCAGTCGTATTACGACATCCCCGACCCAAGTTTCGCCGGGCACCCCCTCGCCCCCTACCCACTCGCCGCGTGGGCCGATTTCACGTTCCAAGCAGCGCCGATTCGGATCGGCCAGGTTGTGCAAACAATGAAGCGGGTCACAGGTCCCGGTACCGTCAAGGAACCCCTCGTCGTAGCCCCGGCCCTGAGTGTGGCGATCCAGCCCCGGATGGGAATCGTACCGCTCGGCTCGAAGACGTTCGAGGTCGTGGCAGTTGTTCGCAGCAACGTTCAAGGTCCCGTCAACGGTACCCTGCGCCTCGAACTGCCTCCAGGCTGGACCTCGAAACCAGCGTCCGTCCCCTTTTCCAGCAACAACGATGGACAGGAAGTCGCCGCCACCTTCAGGGTTACCCCCGCCGCCCTCGGCGAGAAGCTATACAAAATCCAAGCCGTCGCAGAGTCTGGCGGCAAAAAATACACCGAAGGCTTCGAAATTACCGGCTACCCCGGCCTCCGCCCCTACTTCCTCTACGCGCCATCCGAATACAAGGTCTCCGGCGTGGATGTCAAAACCGCCCCCGGCCTCCGCATCGGCTACATCATGGGCACCGGCGACAACGTACCTGCCTCCATGGAGCACCTCGGGATCAAGCCCACCCTGCTCGGTCCATCCGACATCGCCTCAGCCGATCTGGCAAAATTCGATGCAATCGTGCTCGGCGTCCGCGCCTATGCCGCCCGCGAAGAGCTGAGAACCCACAATGCCCGGCTTCTTGACTACGTGAAGAGCGGCGGCGTGCTGGTGGTCCAGTACAACACCCCGGAATTCGACCACAACTTCGGCCCATACCCCTACGACATGGGGAACAACCCTGAAGAGGTCACCGACGAGGCTTCCAAAATCTCGATCCTGGCACCCGACAACCCGCTTTTCCAGTGGCCCAACAAAATCACAGGTAAGGACTTCGAGGGCTGGGTGGAGGAGCGCGGCTCCAAATGGATGCAAACCTGGGACCCCCGCTATCAGGCACTTCTCGAAACCCACGACGCCGACCAGCCCCCCCAAAAAGGCGGCCTCCTCTACGCCAAATACGGCAAGGGCGTCTACATTTACAACGCCTACGCCTTCTACCGCCAGCTTCCCGAGGGCGTGCCGGGGGCGTACCGGATTTTCGCCAACCTGCTCAGCCTGCCGAAGAACCCCGCGCGCTAACATTTTCCTGTGGAAAGCTCTCTCACCCGCCGCAATTTCGTAGCCGCCGCTGCGGCCACCTTCGCTTTGGATCGGAACCTCTCCGCAGACCCCCCAAAGTCGAAAATGGGCATGGCGACCACCTGCTACATGACCTACGCCAAGCTCACCGAGCCGCTTGGGTTCCTCGAACATTGCCACACCCTCGGTGCCGCCGGGGTTCAAATGCAACTGCCGCCGGATATGGAAACCGCGCGCAAGGTCCGCGCGAAGGCCGACCAGCTTGGCATGTACGTCGAAGGCATGGTTCCGATGCCGAAATCAACGGACACCGCGCCCTTCGAGACCGGGCTCCAGGTTGCCAAGGAAGCCGGAGCCGTGGCTGTTCGCACCGGAACCAACGGAGGCCGGCGCTACGAAAAGTGGACTGCTCTGGCCGACTGGAAGGCGTTCGTCGCCGAAAGCACCGCCGCCGTGAAAGCAGTCGCCGGGATCGCAGACAAGCTCAAGATTCCGGTCGGCATGGAGAACCACAAGGATTGGACGATCGCCGAGCAGGTCGGCCTGATGAAACAGTTCGGCGGTGAATACTTCGGATCCCTGCTCGATTTCGGGAACAACATCGCGCTCCTCGACACACCCGAAGCCGTCCTCGACCTCGCTCCCTACGCCAAGATGTGTCACGTCAAGGATATGGCTGTCGAGCCCTCGGCCAAGGGCTTCCTGCTTTCCGAAGTCCCGCTCGGCGACGGCATCCTGGACTTGAAGAAATTCGTTTCCACCATCCGCACAGCCAACCCCAAGGTCCGGTTCTCCCTCGAAATGATCACCCGCGACCCCTTGGAGGTGCCATGCCTCGAGGACAACTACTGGATCACATTCCCGGAACGCAACGGTCGCTTCCTCTCCCGCACGTTGGCGATGGTCGCCAAGGAGTCGCGCCACCTGCAGCCTTTGCCCCGGTTCAGCCGCCTCCGCAAGGATGCCCAACTGCGCGCCGAAGAGGAAAACATCAAGATTTGCCTGAACTACGGGCGCGCATCGCTGGATTTGTAGGCCACCCATGCCCTTCAGAATCGTGGAATCCGAGGCCCGCACTATCCTAAGCCCCGTCTCGGGCTTCATTCTGGAGGCCGGATTCACCCATTCTCTCACCCCTGCCAGAAACTGCACTTTCGGCTGCACATACTGCTACGTCCCCACCATGCGGTTCCAGGGTGGCCTGAAGCCGGAGGACTGGACCCACTGGGGCCAGCTCACCACGCTCAAGCGCAACGCCGCCGAATTGCTGGCGAAATCCCTCCGGCCGACCCAGCGAATCTATTGCTCGCCCCTCACGGACCCCTACCAACCCGCCGAGGCCGAGGCAATCCTGATGCCGGGCATCCTGCGCGCAGTCATCGCCAGCCCCCCCGCCGTTTTCACCATCCAGACACGCGGGCCCCTGATTCTAAGGGACTTGGACCTGCTTTTGAAGCTTTCCACCCGCACCTGCCTCCGAGTCGGATTCTCCCTCACCACCAACCGAGACGATATCCGCAAGATCTTCGAACCCCACTGCGCCACCATCGAGGAGCGTTGGCGGACGGTGGCCGCCTTGCGCGACGCGGGAATCGACGTCTCCGCGACCCTCGCGCCGCTCCTGCCCTGCGATCCCGCTCCATTGATTGACCAAGCCCTGCGGTATACCGACGGGCCGATCGTCGCCGATCCGTTCCACGTCCGCTCCGTCAAACGATCCGGAGCCACTACCCGGGAGCCAGCCGCCGCCATCTGCCGCCACTATGGCTGGGAGCAATGGTTGGACCCGGCATTTCACCAGCAGACGCTCGAAACCATGCGTTCGAGGGCGACGGCGGCCGGTCGCATCTTCGCATGGGGTCCCAGCGGTTTCGGATACCTGTCGCGGCCGGGAACTAGCCGCGAACCCGCGGAGTCTGATAAATTGGGGGCAGTTCTACCGTGACCGGAACGTCGTACCTCAACCTAACCGCGTGCCTCACCCCGGAGCAGGAAGCTGCTCTGGCGGACCAACGCCTGATCTCGGGCCTGCAGGCCAACGATCAGGATGCCTACGAGACATTGATCCGGCGCTTCCAAGCCCCGGTCTACAACTTGGCGTGGCGGTTGTTGAACGATCCGTCCGATGCCGCCGATGTCGTCCAAGAGGTTTTCCTGAAGATCTTCCGCAACGTGGAGAATTTCCGCGGCGAGAGCAGTTTGCGGACGTGGGTCTATCGGATCGCCGTCAACGAATCCCACAACCGGCGGCGGTGGCTGTTTCGCCACCGGCGGGGCGAAACCGGCTTGGAGGAGACGTTCGAGGATTCCGAGGTACGCGAGCGCCAGTTGGTGGATTCCGGCGAGACGCCCTTCGATTTCACGATGAACCGCGAAGCCCAATTGCTCTTGGAAGAGGGCTTGGCGGCAGTGAGTCCGGTTTTCCGCGCCGCAGTTGTTTTGCGGGAAGTGGACGGACTCAGCTACGACGAGATTGCGGAGATCCTGGAGGTGTCCATCGGCACCGTGAAATCCAGGATCATGCGCGGACGCGAGGCGTTGCGAAAGTACTTGGCCAACCGGCTGGAACCGCAAACCTCGTTGCAATTGGTACCAAGAGTATGAGGGATGTTGAAGTGATGCAGCAACCAAGTTGTGCCACAATCCGCGAGTCCATGTGGGACTACATTTCGGGCGGCCTAACCGGGGCCAACCGAAACGTGGTGGATTCCCATTTGAACTATTGCCGCGAATGCGAACGGTACCGGACCGACGTCCAATCTCTTCGGGCGGGCCTTCGGCATTTGCCCGGCCGCCGGGTTCCGCAGACCCTACAGTCCAGACTGTTCGGCATGGCACGACGCGAACGTTCGCGTCAGCTGGCCAAACAGGACTTCTCCACTTGGCGCGTTAGCACGGAAACGCGCATCCGCCGCTTTTTCGACAATCTGCTGAAGCCCTTCGCCGTCCCTGCCGCAGGCGGCATCTTGACCTCGTTCCTTTGCTTCGGCGTCATCGTAAACACCCTGCACCTCCCACCCGAATGGGACGAGGAAATGCCGGTCGGCTACTCGACCGAAGTCATGATCGACGAATTGACTCCGTTTTCCTTCAAGGGCCGCGACGTCATGGTCAAATTGACAGTCGATGCCGGTGGTCGCGTCACCAACTACGAGCCCCAGGAAATCAATCCGACCCCCGAAGAACTGCGCGAGATCAGCAATCTGGTCCTCTACAGCACTTTTACGCCGGCCACCCGGCTGGGTCGACCCGTCGCCAGCAAGCGCCTGTTCTCCATTCGGCACCTGAGAGAGAAGAGCTAACCGGACATTGTCAAGACAGAAGCTCGGCCAGCATTTTCTGGCAAGCCCCAAAGCACTCGAACGCATCGCAAAAGCAGGCTGCGTCAACCCACTCGCACTTGATGAGCCGAGCGACCTCACAATCGAGATCGGACCGGGCAAGGGTGCTCTCACTGAACGCCTCCTCCAGTACAGCAAGCGGGTCGTCGTCATCGAACTGGACCCTGCACTCGCCGAGCAGCTCCGTGTCCGTTGGCGTTGGGAACCCAAGCTGGAGGTGGTTGAGGGTGATGCCCTCAACATCGATTGGACCACTTGGGGCGAAGGGAATTTAGTCGGCAACCTCCCCTACTACGCCTCCACCGCAATCATTTCCAAATTCCTCCGAAAACCCGGACCGTTGCGCCAAGCAGTCTTCCTCATCCAGCGCGAGGTCGCTGAACGGATCACAGCAACACCCGGGACCCGTGATTTCGGCTATTTCTCTGTCGAATGCCAGCTCCTAGCCAAAACCGCGCGTCTATTCCAAGTACCGCCCGGAGCCTTCAGACCGCCACCGATGGTGGATTCCACCGTCATCCGTCTCACTCCGCACCTGCCTCCGGCAGACTTGGACGTCGCGGCATTCCTCGACTTTGCCTCCGGCTGCTTCCGCCAGAAGCGCAAGACCCTTCGCAACAACCTGTCAGGCACCAATACTCCACAGGAACTGGAGGCCGTTGCGGAATTTATGGGCCAACGTGCGGAGCAATTGACGGTGGCCCAGTTCCTGCAGCTGTATAGCGGGCTCCACCCTCAAGATTCATCGACCGCCGAACCCGCCACGCCAGAACCATCAGCCCACAGCTGAACAACATCGCCGTCCGGGGCTCCGGTGCCGCCGCTTGCTCCGATGAGGCTTGTTGCGAACTCGTGCTCCCCGGCACCAGCTGCGACACCCCAACAAGCAACTGTGGATTCCAAGTGGGGATATTCATAGTGTTGCCGGTCGAGAGGAAATTGTTCGGCGAGTTGCCAAACGACGGCAGTCCCGGATCAAACAAGCTGCTGCCGATATTGAAATACTGGTAAACCGACGGCGTCAGGGAGCCAAAACTCAACTGGTTCGCGTTCGCATCCACCACCAACGAAGCATTGGGCTGTCCAATCGAATTTGCGAGTCCTGCCACCGAACACAGTAGAAACAACAGGCAAAGTGACCATACGCGGGCCCTGTGCGCAAATTGAATAGCCTCGCGGAGATGCATCAATAGTCCCACTCTTCCTCCCGGTTGCGGAGCACTGCGCTCCCGCAAACCATCCCTGATTTGCATCATAGTGAAGTCTCCGTCACCTGCACAATACCTCTTATTTCCCGATGGGGGTAGCCGCCAACGCCCACGGCGTGCGCGGCGGACGTTTACAATAGCAATTCGACATGGCGTCAGCAAAATTATCCGTCCTTATCCCCGTTTACAACGAGGAGCAGTACATCCGAGAAGTTCTTGGCCGTGTCCTCCACGCGCCCTTGCCCGATGGAATCACCCGCGAAATCATCGTCGTGGACGATTGCTCTACAGATGGATCGGCAGAATTGGTCGAAGACTTTAGTACCGAGCACCCGGAAATTTCCATCCGCCTCGTCCGCCAGGCGAAGAACCAGGGCAAGGGTGCCGCCATCCGCACCGCCATCGCCAACGTCGCGTCCGACAGCGACTATTGCCTCATCCAGGACGCCGATCTCGAATACGATCCCGCCGAATACCCCAAACTGCTTGCCCCCCTGCTCGAAGGCAAGGCCGACGCCGTCTTTGGCTCCCGGTTCCTCGCCTCGGAGGAGCGCCGCGTTCTGTACTATTGGCACTCCCTCGCCAACCACGCCCTCACCACCCTCTGCAACATCGCCGCCGACCTCAATCTGACCGACATGGAGACCTGCTACAAGGTCTTCCGCACGACCCTCGCCAAGTCCATCCCGATTGAGAACGACCGCTTTGGCATCGAGCCCGAAATCACCATCAAGCTTGCCCGCCGCAAGGCCCGCATCTACGAAACCGCCATCAGCTACCACGGCCGCACCTATGAGGAAGGCAAAAAGATCGGCTTGAAGGACGCCTTCGAAGCCGTCTATGCCATCGGTCGAGCCCGGTTCAGCGGCCAACTCTACACCGACGGTGGCCCGGCAGCGCTCGACGCCATGGCCGCAGCACCCAAATTCAACGCTTGGATGGCGGAAACCATCTCCCCGTGGGTTGGGCAGCGCGTTTTGGAAATCGGAGCCGGTACCGGCAACATGGCCAAGCACCTCTGCCCCGGTCGCAAGCGCTATGTCGCGACGGACTTGGAGCGCGAGCATCTCGAGCAGCTCCGGATCCGTTTCCGCAACCGGCCGGCCGTGGAAGTGCAGCACCTCGACGCCGAAAACGCCGAGGATTTCCGCCCGTTCGAGGGCCAACTCGATACCGTGGTCTGCTTGAACGTCCTCGAACACATCAAGGACGACGCCGGTACCCTTGAGCGAATCCGCACCTTGCTAGCCCCCGGCGGATACCTGCTGCTGCTGGTGCCGAACGGACCCGCAGCCTACGGGAGTCTTGACAAGGCCGTCGGCCACTACCGCCGCTACGTGCCCGCAGGTCTGAAAACGCTGATGGAAGCCGCTGGCTACGACGTGGAAACGATCCTCAACTTCAATCGCGTCTCCATGCCCGGTTGGAGGATCGTGGGCCAAGTCCTGAAATCGAAAAACCTCACGCCCAACGGCATGCGGGTTTTCGACAAATTCGTCTGGCTCTGGCGCAGCATTGATGCCAAGCTTCCATGGGAGCCCACATCGATCATCGCCATCGCCCGCCGCAAGGAAGACCCGGCTGGCAAATAGCCCGTAGCCCCCGACGGGCTAAAATCAAGCGAGGCATTTCCATAATGAAGAAAACACTCGCACTCGCCATTTTCGTGCTTGCCGGCACCTTCGCCCTGCAAGCGCAAAGCACCACAGCCCACATCGCCGAGGCCAAAACCATCTGGACCGGTGCCAAAGGCAACCTCCAGAAGCTCGCCGAAGCCATGCCGGAGGAAAGCTACGGCTTCAAGCCCACCGCCGACATCCGTAGTTTTGGTGAATTGATCGCCCACATCGCCGATGCCCAGGGCCTTTTCTGCTCCATGGCCGCCGGCAAGCCAAAGCCCGAAAGCGTCGCCAAAAAGACGGCCAAGGCCGATCTCGTGGCCGCCATGAAGGACTCCATCGCTCTGTGCGACGCCGCCTTCGACTCCGTCACCGAAGCCAACGCATTCGAAACCGTCGGCCAAGGCCGCCAGCAGCGCTCACGCTTGGCCGCTCTGGAATACAATACGGTGCACTCCAGCGAAGAATATGGCTACACCGCCGTGTACCTGCGCCTGAAGGGCGTTGTGCCGCCGTCCAGCGCTCCCCGCGGTCCCGGCCGCTAGCTCCCGTATCCGGAATATGGCGTGGGAGGGCTCAAAGCCCGCTCACGCCCGTCCGGCGAAGCTCCGTGTTTCCGTGGCGACTTTGATCTTCTCGCCTTCCTTGATGAACAACGGCACGCGAAGCTCCAAACCGGTCTCCAAACGAGCCATTTTCGTTGCGCCGCCACTGGAGGTATCGCCCTTCGAGCCCAGTTCCGCGAATTCCACCACCAATTCCACGTGGATCGGCAGTTCCAGCCCGATCGGGTTCCCGTTGAACTTTTGCAGCTCGATGACGGTCCCGTCCACTAGAAGATCCAGCGCGCTCCCCAGCATGTTCTCGGTGAGCGTGAGCGTTTCAAAGCTCTCCTGGTCGAGGAAATACGAGCCCTCCGAATCGCTGTAGAGATACGAGGCCTGGACAACCGTCAGATCCGGTTCCTTGAACTTGTCGCCCGCCTTGAAGGTCTTTTCAAACACGGCGCTGGTGAGCAGATTGCGCAGTTTCAACCGGACCAGGGTCTGCCCGCCGCGCGCCGTCGGCGAACTCACCTCCGCTTCCAAACAAGAAAACGGAACGTTTTCGTGTTCAATCAGCGTCCTGCGCTTCACATTGATTGCATCGATAAGTACGGCCATGAACTCTTGCCATCATACCGCCCCGCGCCCGATTTGAGATAATCATGCCCGAGGTCCATTGATGAAGATTTCCAGACGGCACGCGGTTTTGGGCTCCCTTGCGGGACTCCAACCCCTTGCCGGCCAATCCACACGGGCTGTTTTTCAGATTGAACGCTGGGGCCTTTTTGAACAAGCGTTGTCGGCCTCGGCTCCCGGCAACCCGTTCGACATCCCGTTCACCATCCAGTTCCGGCACGGCAACCGCACCGTCGATACCAACGGCTTTTACGACGGTGCCGACACCTTCCGCTTCCGTTTCTCCCCAGACGCGGACGGCGAATGGAGCTGGACCACGCGCTCCACACTGAAAGACCTCGACAACCAGACCGGCCGTTTCATCTGCGCGCCGCCCACCGGAAACAACCACGGACCCGTCATCGTCCGCAACACCTCCCATTTCGCCTACGCCGATGGCACCAAGTATTTCCCCTTCGGCACCACCTGTTACGCTTGGAACCATCAGTTGGACGCACTGGAGGAGCAGACTCTGGCCACCCTCCGCACCTCTGGATTCAACAAGATGCGCATGTGCGTCTTCCCCAAGTGGTACACCTACAACCACGGCGAACCACCCCGGCACCCCTTCGAAAAGAACGCCAAATCTGAAAACGACTACACCCGCTTCAACCCCGCCTTCTTCCAGCATCTGGAAACCCGCGTCGGCCAGCTCCGCGATCTCGGCATCGAAGCCGACCTGATCCTTTTCCACCCCTACGACAACTGGGGCTACCAGAAAATGGCTCCCGAGGTTGACGACCGCTACCTGCGCTACATCACCGCCCGCCTCTCGGCCTACCGCAACGTCTGGTGGTCCATGGCCAACGAGTGGGACCTGATGAAGTTCAAAACCTTGGCCGATTTCGACCGCTACTTCCGCATCGTGCAGGAAAACGACCCCTACCAGCGCCTCCGCTCCGTGCACCACAGCAAAGTGATGTACGACCACGGAAAACCCTGGGCCACCCACGCCTCCATTCAGGACGACGATTTCTCCAAGACCCAACTCTGGCTCGACACCTTCCGCAAGCCCGTCATCTACGACGAGTGCAAGTACGAAGGCAACATCCCCCAACGTTGGGGCAATATTTCCGCCGAGGAAATGACGCGCCGCTTCTGGCTCGCCGTCACAGCCGGAGCCTATGCCGGACATGGCGAAACCTACCTCAATACCGAGGGCTGGAACAACGAGGGGGTCCTCTGGTGGTCCAAAGGCGGCACCCTGCGCGGCCAAAGCGCCCCGAGGATGGCATTCCTCCGCAAGATTCTGGAGGATGGGCCTGTCGGCGGCCTGACCCCCTTGCCCAACCCGTACTACCCCGGTGCCGCCAAGACAGGCGAGTACTACCTGTTTTATCTGGACTACCACCAACCCGTGGAGTCCGACTTCGTCCTGCCAGAAAACGGCAAGTTCCAAGCCAACATCATCGACCCGTGGAAGATGGCAGTCACGCCAGTTGCGGGAACGTTCACCGGAAAGACAAAATTGAAGTTGCCCGGAGCGCCCTACATGGCCGTCCGGTTCAAGAGGATTCCATGAAGATCTCCACCAAATCCGCCCCGTGGCTCTGTTCCGCCTTGTTGCTCGCCGGAGCCAGCCGCCCTGCCGACATCGCCTTTCGCACCCACATGATCGACCCCGGCTTCAGCGAAACGCTGGCAGTGGCGGATCTGAACAACGACGGCAAGCCCGATCTCGTCTCCAGCGAATTCTGGTACGAGGCCCCCAACTGGGCCAAGCACCCCCTCCGCGAGATCGAATTCGCCAGCAATTACGTCGACAACTTCAGCGACCTCACGCTCGATGTCGACGGCGACGGCTACATCGACATCGTCCAGTTCGGGTATTTTTCCAAGCGCATCGTCTGGCTGAAGAATCCAGGCAAAAAAGGCGCGAAATGGGAGGAGCACGAGATCGACTCGAGCGGTCCCACCGAATTCGCCTTCCTCGTCGACCTCAACAACGACGGCAAAGCGCTCGAACTCCTCCCTGAAATCGACCGCAAGGATGTCCCCATGGCCTGGTTTGAGCTCAAGGGCGGCAAGTTCGTCAAGCACGTGGTGGCCAAGGGCGGCTATGGGCACGGCATCGGTGTCGGCGACGTCAACGGCGACGGCCGCAACGACATCCTGACCCCCATGGGCTGGCTCGAAGCCCCCGCCGACCTCAACTCGACCGCCGAATGGACCTTCCACGCCACCGATTGGGCTGCCCCCTCGACCCCTGGAGGCAAACCCGCGCAATACGGCTTCATGTACGTGCTCGATATCAACGGCGACGGCAAGCCCGACATCCTCACCACCGCAGCCCACGACTACGGCATCTTCTGGTTCGAACAGAAGGCCGACGGCGGCTGGACCAAGCGCGTCATCGACAACACGTGGTCGCAGTCGCACGCCTCCACCCTGGTGGATCTGAACGGCGACGGCAAGCTGGACCTCGTCACAGGAAAGCGCTACATGGCCCACAACGGCAACGACCCAGGCGAGCGGGAGCCTGTCGGCCTGTACTGGTACGAATACCGGAAGGATTCCAAAGGTGCCGTCGAATGGATCCGGCACATCGTCGATTACGGCGGACGCATGGGCGGCGGCATGCAGATCGTGGTCAAGGATTTGGACGGCGACGGCGACCTCGACATCGTCAGCGGCGGCAAAGCGGGTCTCTTCTGGGCCGAAAACCTGACCAAGACCCGGCGCCGCTGACCCCTTCGGATTGCGGAGAAAGTTCGGGATCGGGACGCTGGACCGCAGCGACGCCGGCGTGGCCTTATTGGTTCATCGTGTGACGGCGGCGGGCGGCCGCAAGTAGGCCGACTCCGCAGAGGAGCCAGGTGGTCGGTTCCGGGGTGCCCAGGGAGATGTTGTGCATGGCGATTCCGTCTCCCGAAATTTGGAAGTAGGCGATCTCGTTGCTCGACTCGGTGAAACCGGCGAAGTGGCCATTGCCGAGCCCGCCAAAGCCGAAGTTGGGGTCCCAGAAGAGGTCATAGGACTCGATCACATGGCCATCGGCATCCAGTGCGGCGATGGTGGGATCGTATCCGTTGAAGGTGTACACGCCCGAGGAATGGCCGGAGAAAAATTGGTAGTTCATGAATCCACCTACGGAGGAGTAAAGGCCTCCCAGGTTGATGGTGAGGGTAGTATTCCCGCTGCCGTCCCCGATCAGCGAAAGACTGCCCCATTCGCCGTTGTCCCCGAAGGTCCAGGCTCCGGAATAGGGGAAACACGAGTCCCCGTCCGAGGAAATGCTGAGGCCCGCGTCGATTGCCGTCTGCGGGCCGGAGGTGCAGCCGCTGGATCCCACTCCGGGATCGAAGGTGACCGTGGTGGCGGGCACGGGTTGTTCGAAGATCACGGCCGCCGGTGCAACGAGGGGCAGGGAGGCAACCGCGAGGAACGCCAAGGCGAGCGTGCCTGGGGCACGGGATAGCGTGGAAGGGTTTGTCATGGTGTGATTTGAGGATGGATGTGAGGCTTCGTTCTAGACAACGGATGGAGCGGTGCGGATCGCTCAGCTGTTTCGCGCCGCCCGCAAGTAAACCAGCGTTGGGGCAAGCATTCTTGCCTGTGACCGCCTTTCAGGCGGCCATGACCGCGCATCGAATACCATGAACCCCGTGCCCCGTGCCTGGTTTTCAACAGTCGCCAACTTCCTGCTGCATGGCCTGATCGTGGCCACCTGGGTGTCGCGAATTCCGGCGATGCAGACCCGCACCGGCCTGAATCCGGCGCAGTTCGGCTTGGCGCTGCTTGGCTCGGCTCTGGGTTCCGTCTTGTCGATTCCGGTCTGCGGATTTCTCGTGACCAAATTCGGCAGCTCCCGCATCACGCTGGCCACGGCCATCGGCTTCTGCCTCACGCTGGTGCCGCTCGCGACCACCACCGGCATGGTCTCGCTGGCACTGGCCTTGTTTGCCTTCGGTGCCATGGCGGGCATGATGGACGTCGCCATGAACGTTCAGGCCGTCGAGGTGGAAAAGGCGCTGGGGAAACCCACCATGTCGCGCTTCCACGCGATGTGGAGCCTGGGCGGCATGGCTGGCGCAGCCCTGGGCGGATTCGTAGCGGCCCGCGCGGTCTCCCCGCTGTGGCATTTCGCGGTGGCCGGTGCGTTGTTGATGGCGGCGGGAATCGCGCTGGCACCCGGTATGATCGACACCCATGGAGGCATCGCGCAGGAAGGCCACCGGCTCCCGTTCCGCCAAATTCCCCCCAGCCTGCTTGCCATCTGCGCCATCGCCTTCTGCCTGCTGGTATGCGAGGGAGCCATGGCCGATTGGGTCGCGATCTACATGCGCGACACGCTCAGGGCGGGACCGGGGATGGCGGCATCGGGCTACACCGTCTTCTCCGCCGCCATGTGCACGTTCCGGCTGGTGGGGGACTCCATCACGCAACGTCTGGGACCGGTCCGCACCGTTCGCTACGCTAGCCTCCTGGCGGCTGCCGGGGTGGGGTTGGCGATTTCGGCGCAGTCGGTCTGGTGGGCACTGCCGGGTTTTGCGGCAACGGGTGCCGGATTCTCCGTCATCGTGCCGCTGGCGTACGGAGCGGGAGGGCGCGTTCCCGGCGTCAGTGCCGGAGCGGGCGTCGCGACCGTCACCGGAATCGGGTATGTCGGCTTCCTGCTGGGCCCGCCACTGATCGGATTCACGGCCCAGGCGCTCTCCATGCGCGCGGGCCTCGGGATAATCGCCCTCTTCAGCCTCGTGGCGACCGCGCTGGCGGGATTTGTGGCACCCTCCCGGAATCCATCGCGCTGAACCCATACAATGGGAACTGAGCCGACATCCATGACATCGGACCTAGTCTCTTAAACAGAAGATTCTGAGGGACTGCCGACTGTCTGTCGATGAATTTCGGAAACTTGTGTAGCCGAACAAACCCGGCTAACCACCAAACCCTACGCCGCCAAACCCTTCCCAGCCATCCGCTCCAAAATCGATGCCGGAGCCAGCGCCCGGTCCCCCAAACTCTCCCGCGAAACAATCACCGTCTGTTCCATCGCCAACCTACCCCCCAGCACGGCATGCGGCACCACGTCGGTGAACACCAGCCAAGTTGAGCCTGGCGGCAGGTCAAACCGGTACTTCGAACAATTTTTCTGATACTCCGCGTTCGCCTTCATCCAGTCATGGAAGTGCAGCATGAACGCATCGTACGGGGACCGGTCCACTACCGGTAAACCCATCCCATGCAACACCCGGACCGCCGCGCGCTTCGCCGAATCGGGTCCCGGGAGCGCCGCATACCGGTCCAACCCGGCATTGCGGGCCTCCCGCTCCGCCAAAGCGGGAAACGGATCCGAAGTCAGCCACTCGCGCTGTTGCGACGGGCTAACATTCGTGAAGCAGCGCAGGATCATGTCGCCGAAAACTGGTCGCGTCGGGAAGGCGTCCACATGCAGGAGGTCGTTGCGCTTGGTCAGCGGCAGCTTGCGGCCCCGCTCCTCAATGGAACGGAAACTGGCGTAATCCACTTTCCACTGGGCGGCGTACTCGGGCAGAATTCCGGCCATGAACGCCAACGCCCGCTTCGAATACTCGCGCATCGCGTCCCGCGTGACTCCCGCCTGGGACTTGTCCACCAACCCCGACACCGCGTCCTTGTTCGGCTTGTACGCAATATTCTTGTGGATGGCGCGGGCGTCCTGCGTGGTCCCCGTCAGTGCCGCGATCACTTCCGGTGGGATCGGAAACCCCGCCCCGCCCGGTGCCGGGGGGAAATAGAGAAGGTTCCCATGCTCCAGCACGGATCGGTTGTCGACAAGTGGGCCAGCGGGTACTAGTTCCAAGTGTCAAGTTTAACCCCTCCACTTTGGCGTAAACACCAACCCTTGTTCTATAGTGAACATTGCGGCAATGCTCGAAGCCATAGGTAAAACGGACACCGGAAAAGTCCGATCATCCAACCAAGACGCTTTCCGGATTTTCCCCCAATTGGGCCTGTACCTCCTTGCCGATGGCATGGGCGGGGCCCGCGGCGGAGAACGCGCATCGAACTACGCAGTCGATTCCGTGGAGGATGCCCTGCGCCGGGTTTCCCATCGGGACGCCTCCGCGCTCACAGCCGCTGTGGAGGAAGCCAATGCCCGTGTGTTTGCCGAAGCCACGGCGGACCCCCGGCTCGAAGGCATGGGCACCACCCTCGTGGCGGTCCTCGAAGCGGGGCCCGAGGACTTGGCCATCGTCAGTGTGGGTGACAGCCGCGCCTACGTTCTGAGTGCCGGAAGGCTGCGCGCCATCACCGAAGACCAAACTTGGGTGCAGGAAGTAGGGCGTCCATTGGGTCTGGACGAAGCCAGCCTCCGCACGCATCCGATGCGCCACGTGCTCACCATGGCTGTCGGCGTTGGCACCGCACTCCGGTACCGGTACTACTCTGTGCCGCTGAAGCCGGGCGAAACCATGCTGCTTTCCAGCGACGGCCTCCACGGCGTGGTTTCCGTCGGCGACATGGAGCGAATCCTCGGAGAAGCCGGCACCCTTGAAGACAAGTGCGCCGACCTGATCGCGGCCGCACACGCCAAGGGCAGCCCCGACAACGTCACCGTTGTACTTTTACGCCGATTGCCCTAAGAATTCGTGAGCGATTTTCCGGATTCATTCCGTTGTTAGGGTAATGATCCGATCCTCGTTCTCGTCGGCGCTCCCTACCTTGATCGCCGCGTTCGTCTCCTGCATCTCCGCGAACGCCAGTCTTGTCGTCATCCCATCAGCCTTTGCGTCGACGGAAGGCGGCAATTCCAACGGCGGCGTACTCGGTCCGAATGCCCGAACCTTCCAGTACGACTATTCGAGTTCCGTCCTCACCCTCCATCCGGGTGACAGTCTGATCGGCCTCGCCTTCCGCCTGAACACCGGCGTGGGCGCGATCAGCGGTGCCCTTTCGTGGACGCAGTTCGATATCCAGATCGCGACCTCAACCGCCGCACCAGGATCGCTCAGCACCACCTTCGCCACAAACGCCGGTACCGACGCCACCACCGTGCGCAGCGGTGCGCTCAATTTCGCCGCCGGAGCCTTTCCCACCGGCCACACGCCGAATTCCTTCGGCCCGGAAATCCACTTCTCCATGCCGTTCACCTACGCGGGCGGGGATCTCCTGATCACGATCCGCACTTCGGGCAACGGCCAAGGGACGGCTGTCCTCGTCGACTCCGATCCCAACACCAGCGGATCCTACCAGGGCCAGGGATCAACGCTCGGCAGCAGCGCCACCGTTGCCAATGGGGCGACCTCCACCACCGCAATTATGGAGCTCGACGTGGCGGCCCCCGAGCCCGGCACATTGATGCTGATGGCGGGCGGGATGCTGATCGCTATGGCCGGTGCGCGAGCCCGTCGCGTAGCCTAACCAAGCCCTTGCGCAGCGTCTCCCCGCCACTGGCGAACGAAACACGCAGCGTTCCCTCGCCGGCGTCCCCGTAGGCAGAACCGTGTGCAACCACGACGCCGAAATCGTGCAGCAACCGGCGGCGCACGGCATCCGAAGTCTGGCCCAATCCGCGAACATCCACCATCGCAAAGAACCCGCCCTCCGGGGCCAACACATCCACCCCCGGGATGCCCGACAATGCATCCAGCACGGTTTGCCGACGTGCCGCATACTCCAGCCGCATCGATTCCACGCAATCCTGGGAACCGGCCAACGCCACAGCAGCCGCGTCCTGGACAAAGGTGGAGGGGCCGCGGCTCGATTGCGCCAACACCATGAACATCCGCTGGATTATGGCGGCGGGTCCGGCGCAATAGCCAACCCGCCATCCGGTCATCGAGTAGGTTTTCGATAGGCTGTTGACGTAAACCGCGCTTTCCCGCAACTCCGGCACGGCGGCGAGGGGGGAAATGTGCCGGTGTCCGTCGAACAGGATCGTTTCGTAGATCTCATCGGAAATGAGAGTGATCTTGCGCCGAAGGCAGAATTCGCCGATGCGCTCCAGCTCGGCCTGCGTGAAGACGGTGCCGACAGGGTTCCACGGCGTGTTCAGGATCATCGCCTGCACGGACGGGGTCCATGCCTCGTCCAAGGCACCATCTGGAATATGGAAGCGCCCCCCCCAAATTTCCGCGCGAACGGCCCTCGGCATCCCCCCGGCTAGACGGATCGGCGAATAGTAGGCGTCATAGACCGGATCCGGCAGAAGCACTTCGCCACCCTCCTGCAGAATCGCCGTCAGCGCGGCGTGGATTCCGAATGTGGCACCGGTGGTGGCTAGGATTTCAGTTGCCGGATCATACGCCAGTCCGTTGTCGCGCCGCAGCTTCAACGCCACGGCTTCCCGGAGATTCTTTTCGCCCCGGTTGTCGGGGTAGCCGGTGCGACCGGCATGCAGCGCCTGGGTGCAAGCTTCCACAATGTGGGCGGGTGTTGGCAGATCGGGTTCGCCGCGCATCAGGGACACCAGGTCAGCACCCTTGGCCTGCAGTTCGCGCACCTCGGCAAGGATTGCGTTTACGGCGGTGGGTCGAAGGGATGCGATGCGATCTACAGGGAGCATGTCTACAAGGAGCATGGAGGTATGATCCAAAATACCAACGTGGCACTGGAAATAGAAAACCTACCAACGCCGGCCCTGCTGGTCGAGCTGGACAAATTCGAAGCCAACATCTCGCGCATGGCTTCCGAAACTGCGGCAGCGGGCAAGAAATTGCGCCCGCACGCCAAAGCGCACAAGTGCGTCGAGATCGCCAAACGCCAGATTGCCGCCGGTGCCGTCGGCGTCTGCGTGGCCACTGCCGCCGAAGCAACGATGGTGGCGCGCGGCGGAATCGACGACTTGCTGCTGACCTCCCCCTTGGCCGATCCCCTGAAGATGGCCGGCGTGGTGCAGACCGGCGCGATGGTGGTGGTGGACAACCTTCGCCAAGTCCGCTGGTACCAGGAGGCGGCGTGCGCGGCGAATGTCCAGCTGGCCGTTCTGGTGGATCTGGATCCCGGCGACCACCGCACCGGGGCCGCCACCTTGGAGCAGGCCGTCGAAATCGCGTTGGCCATCGATCAAGCCAGCCACCTGTGGCTGCGCGGGGTTCAGGCCTATTCAGTGGCCGGATCGCACGGCAAGGACGCCGATGAACGACTGGCCTACTCGCAAACCACTTTTTCCTTCGCATTGGAGGTGGTGGCGGCCTGTGCGCGCCACGGCCTGCACTCCGATGTGGTTTCCGGCGGCAGCACCGGCACGTGGGATGTGGACCAATCGATTGCGGGCGTGAACGAAATCCAGGCCGGTTCCTATGCGCTCATGGATATGGCCTACCGGCGGATCGGGGTGGACTTTGAGCCTGCGATGTCCGTGCTCGCCACCGTGATCAGCGCCAACCACTCCGATTTCGTAACGGTGGACGCCGGTTTCAAAGCCTTCTCCACAGACCGCGCTTTTGGGCCGGAACCGGTCTCGCTACAGGGCGCAGCGTACCGGTGGGGCGGGGATGAATTCGGCTACTTGGACCTGTTCGACTGCAAGACCAAGCCGAAATTGGGGGACAAAATCCAGTTTTGGCCACCCCACTGCGACCCCACGGTGAATCTGTACGCCAAGATCCACGCCTATCGGGGCAGGGTGGTGGAAGATGTCTGGTCCGTGATGGGCCGGAGTATCGCGTGAAGTTGGGTCTAATCCTTCTCGCGGCTTTCGCAGCCCATGCACAACTCGCCGGGGTGGTCGACATCCATGCCCACAGCGGCCCCGACAGTGTCCCGAGATCCATTGACGCGCTGAGCCTGGCCAAACTGGCGAAGGACCGGGGTATGCGCGGCCTGGTGCTGAAGAACCACTACGAATCGACCGCCTCCTTGGCCTACCTGCTCCGGAAGGTGGTCCCGGATCTCGAAATCTTCGGCGGAATCGACCTCAACCGGTCGGTCGGCGGCGTGAATCCGGCGGCGGTGGAGCGGATGGCGATGCTGGCAGGTGGATTCGGACGGGTTGTCTGGATGCCTACTTTCGACGCCGAAAACCAAGTGAAGTTCTCGAAGGAAAACCGTCCGTTTGTTTCCGTGGTGCGCGGCGGCAAGCTACTGCCCGAAACCGTGGAGGTGATCGCCCTTGCCGCGAAGCACCACCTGACCTTGGAAACAGGACATTCGTCCCCGGCCGAGGGTCTGATGATCGTGCGGGCAGCGAAGAAAGCCGGAGTGGAGCACATCGTGGTGACGCACGCGATGTTGGCCCCGGTCCAAATGACCATCGCGCAAATGCGGGAAGCGACTGCCTTGGGTGCCTATCTGGAGTTCGTCTACAACGGGGTTGCGGGGAAAGGCAAGGAATTCGAGATGGCCGACTACGCCAAAGCCATCCGCGCGGTTGGAGCGAAGTACTGCATTCTTTCGAGCGATATGGGGCAGGTGGGGAATCCGCTGCACCCGGACGGGCTGGAGGCGTTCTTTGCCGGTCTGGCCAAGGAAGGGATTTCCCAAGCCGACATCGAGTTGATGTCCCGAACGAATCCAGCCCGCGCTCTGGGGTTGCCCTAGCTGACGGCTTCGAGGGCCATGCCGTTGGCCTCGGCCATGCTGACGTCGGGGAGCGCACTGTCATCCCGGCGCATTTCATCGGGACGGGCGGCACGGGGCTCGAACGAGTAGCCAAAGCCACGGACCGAGTGGATCATGCGGGGGCCGCTTTGATCCTTTTCAATCTTCTGGCGCAGACGCAGGATGTAGACGTCAACGGTCCGGTCTGTAATGGCGCGGTCCTGGCCCCAGACGGCATTCAACAGCTGGTCGCGGCTGAACACGACTCCAGGGCGGGACATCAGGTATTCCAGCAGTCGGAACTCGGTGGCCGTCAGCGCCAAAGTTTCGCCGTTGAGGCGCACCTGGCAGCTGCTGCGGTCCAATTCCACCCCGCCAGCCTTCAGGATGCGCGCTGGGGCGTTCTGAGACCGGAATTGCAACTTGATGCGGGCGATCAGTTCGCGGATGAAGAACGGTTTGACGATATAGTCGTTGGCACCCAGCTCCAAGCCGACGATGCGGTCGGTTTCGGAGGCGCGGGCGGTCAGGAAGATGATTGGCGTTTGCGAAAGCTCGGAATCGGCACGGATACCCTTGCAGATGTCCAAGCCGTCGGAATCCGGCAGCATGATGTCGAGCAGGATCAGATCGGGATGGACCCGGCGGCAAAGATCCAGCGCACCCCGTCCCGTTTGGGAACCGGCCAGCGTGAACCCCTCTTTTTCCAAGTTGTACTTCAGCAGCGCGTAGAGATCCGCGTCATCTTCGATCAGGACGATTTTCTTTGTCACGATACTCTCCAGGGGAACCCCAAGACCCAGAATAGCCCCAACAGCGTTACAAACCGGTTACGCAAACATCAAATAGCCGTGAATGTTAACTACGCCGGATGGGCTTGCAGGTCGGCATGCTCCACAGGCATGGTGAAGAAGAAGGTCGCGCCCTTGCCCGGCTCGCTTTCGACGCGAACTTCGCCGCCATGTCCCTTCACCAAATGCTTCACGATGGCCAAACCGAGACCGGTGCCGCCGAGTTCCCGGCTACGGGCCTTGTCCACGCGGTAGAAGCGCTCAAACAAACGCGGTTGGTCGATTTCGGGGATCCCGGTGCCCGAATCGCGGACGAAAAACTCAATCCACTCGGTACCGTCGTGGCGGCGGTGCGGATTGGCCCCCGCCTCGATGTGGCCGCCATCCGGGGTGTACTTGACCGCATTGTCGAGGAGATTGCTGACCACCTGGTAGAAGGCTTCGGAATCGCAGAAGATTTCGCTGTCCGCCGGTCCGGGTATATGCTGGAGCACGATCTGCCGCTTTTGCGCGATGGGGCGGATGGTGTCGACCACATCCGCCAGCAGGTCGTTCACGCGGAACGAGGCGAAGCGGAATTCCTGGGTCCGCAGTTCGAGTCGGGAAAGGGTCAGAAGGTCGGCGGTCAGGCGGGTGAGTCGTTCGGTGTTGTGGCGGATGATGTTCAGGAACTTGATGTTGTGCTCGGGCTCGTAGAGCGCGCCGTCGATCAAGGTTTCCGTGTACCCAAGGATGGAGGCGAGGGGGGTCCGCAGCTCGTGCGAAACGTTGATCACGAAGTCCTTCCGCACACGCTCCAACCGGTCGAGCTCGGCGTGCTCAACCTGAAGTTGTTGCACGGTCCGTTCCAAATTCACAGCCGTCTCGTTGAGCTTTTGCCCCAGCAGGCCCAATTCGCCGGTGGCGCCTTCCGGTAGGCGGGCCCGGAAATTGGCCTTGGCGAGTTCACCGGCGTAGGCGATGATGTCGCTGATCCGCTGCGCCAGCCGCCGGGACAGGAACGCGGCGATCAAAACGGCGGGCAGGAAGGCCAATGCGACCGACTGGAGGATGCGGTTCCGGATGATTCCGACCTCGATATTGACAGCGGAAATCGGAATTGCGAGGCGCAGGGCCCCCTTCTCGTAGGGCATGGCTACGTAGAGCAGCTCGATGCCCACAGTGCGGCTGGTGCGCGTGGCCGCCCCGACGCGGTGTTGCTGCAGAGCCTCCTGCAATTCCGGCCGGCCGGCGTGGTTCTCCATGGTTGCCGGATCCGCCTCGGAATCGGCCAGAACCTTGCCATCCTGGGCGACCACGGTGATGCGGGTTGAAATCGACTTGCCTAGTTCGGTGATCGCGGCTTGGTCCAAGTTCCGCACGGCCTGGGATCGGAGCAGGAGCTGGCCCTTATCCGCCAGTTCGGCCTGCAGATGGGTCAGCAGATAGCGTTCGGCGACCCTGGATGCCAGAAAATCCGCCGACATTAGCGCTACGAGAATCAGGCAGGCGATGACGCCCAGCAGTTTGAGGAAGATGCGGCCGGTCATGTTGGACATTTTCAGTTCTAAACTATGCTGCGGGTTCCGAGGGTTGGGCTTCGAACCGGTATCCAAAACCACGGACGGTCACCAGGTAGGTCGGTTCGTCCGGTTTGACCTCGATCTGCTCGCGCAGTCGGCGGATGTGGACATCGACGGTGCGGGGGGTCACAAAGTGCTGCTCTCCCCAGACCTCGCGCAAGAGCTGTTCGCGGGACCACGCACGACCAGTATGGGTGAGGAAGAATTCCAGCAGCTTGAACTCGGTGGACGTCAATTCGATGTGCCGGTCGTTCATGAAAACACGGCGACCGGGCAGATCGACGCGGAAGGGGCCCATGACGACCTCGGTCTGCTGGGGCTCGGCATCGGCCTCGCTGCGGCGCAGATGGGCCTTGATGCGGGCCATCAGTTCGCGGGGGCTGAAGGGCTTGGTGATGTAGTCGTCGCCGCCGATTTCGAGGCCTAGGACACGGTCCACCTCGTCGGCGCGTGCGGAAAGGAACAGGACGGGAACACGGGCCAGCTTGCCGCCGTTGCGGATGCGCCGGCAAATGTCGAAGCCGTCCTGGCCGGGGAGCATGATGTCGAGGACAATCAAGTCGGGCTGCCAGTCCTCCAAATCGGCGACAGTGCCTTCGGCCCCGGTGAGAATTCGGGATTCGAAGCCGCCACGGGTCAGGTTGTATTCGATCAGCGAGGCCAGTTCTGCCTCGTCTTCCACCACGGCGATGCGCTTTGCCATACGTTGTTCAGGAATACTAATCCTGACTGTCCTTTGCCGCCCGGCACTGCGGACAGGAGCAGATCTTCCTCAGGTGGTCATAGGAGTAGATTCCGCTGCCATGGCCGTCATTCCAAGCGATACGGAGAGCATAACTGCCCGCCGGTTCGATAGCTTCCATCTTAATCCGGGGCTTGTACATTTGGAAGGGATTTGGTGGTTCTTCCGATGTTTTTTTACGCGGCTCAGTGCCGTGGGAGCCTGTGCAGTGGGCACAGGGACACCAGTCGCGGAGGTACTCGTTGCCGAGGCTGGTGTGGTGGCCGTCCTTCCAATCGATTTCAATCCCCTTGGATTTCGAGATGGCGATGTGTTCGGGCGTGGTGGCCAATGCGGCCGATGGATTGGGTGTCATCTTGAATTGCGGGTTATGTGTGCTGCGGACGTTCGACATCGCGGACACCGGAAATCCGGCGCATGGCTCCGCAGAGCTTGTCGAGTTGCTTGCGGTCGCGGACGTCGACGGTCATTTCCACCGAGGCTCCGCCCGCGCTGTCGTCGAAATTGGTCTTGGCTTCCAAGCTGCGGACGTTGGCGTTTTCGGCGGCGAGGATGGTGGTCAGCTGGTGCAGCAGTCCGGGCCGGTCGTCGGTTTGGACCACGATTTTCACGGGGAAGCTGTCGCCGACATTGCGCGCCCATTCCACCTCGATGCGCCGTTCGGAATCGTACATCAGATTGGTGACGTTGGTGCAGGCCTTGGAGTGGACGGCGATCCCCTTGCCCCGTGTGACGTAGCCGACAATCGGGTCGCCCTTGATCGGGTTGCAGCACTTGGCGCGGTAGACCATCACGTCCTCCACGCCGCGAACCTTGATGACGGCGTCGTCATCGGCCTTTGACGTGCCGGGCGGAGGAGGCGGCGGCGGGACGTGCTGCGCGGGCTGCTCCACCACTTGGTCCGGGGCCGCCTTCTGCAGCACTTGGCGGGCGGAGAACTTGCCGTACCCGAGTGCAGCGTAGAGGTCTTCGAGTTTCGCCGATCCGTACTCGGCGGCAACTTTTTCCAAGTCCTGGCGCGGAATCCGGGAGAGCTGCACGCCGAGTCGGCGGGCCTCCTTTTCCAGGAACTTCTGGCCGATTTCGATGGCACGTTCACGCTCGTTGGCGTTGATGAAGTGCTTGATCTTGTTGCGGGCGCGCGAAGTCTTGACGATTCCGAGCCAGTCCTTGCTGGGAACGTGGCCGGATTGGGTGAGGATATCGACGACCTCGCCGTTGCGGAGGGCGTAGCGGAGGGGGACGATGCGGGAATTGACCTTGGCTCCGACGCATGTGTTTCCGACCTCGGAGTGGACGGCGTAGGCGAAATCGAGGGGGCTGGCACCGGCGGGCAGCACGATGACGCGGCCCTTGGGCGTGAAGCAGTAGACTTCCTCGGGATAAAGGTCGAGCTTCAGCGTGTTGCCGAAATCGGCCGGATCCCGCATGTCCTGCTGCCATTCGACCAGTTGGCGGAGCCAGGCGATGCGCTGGTCCTCCTGAACGCCGCGCTTGCCCTCCTTGTATTTCCAGTGGGCTGCGATGCCTTCCTCGGCGATGCGGTGCATCTCCTCGGTGCGGATTTGGATTTCGCAGTGTTTGCCGTCGTGGCCGACGACTGAGGTGTGGAGCGACTGGTAGAGGTTGGGGCGTGGGATCGCGATGAAATCCTTGATCCGGCCGGGCACGGGACGCCACTCGCTATGGATGATGCCGAGCGCGCCGTAGCAGTTTTTCACCGAATCGGTGATGATCCGCATGGCGAGCAGGTCGTAAACCTGGTCGATGGAGATTTTTTGGCGCTTGAGTTTTTGGTAGACGGAGAAGGCGCGTTTGACGCGGCCCTCGACTTTGCCCGGGATGCCTTCGCGCTTGAGGTGCTCCTCCACCGTTTGGCGCATGCGGTTGAGGTAGTCCTCATGGGCCGAGCGCTGGGATTCGATGGCCGTGGAGATTTCCTCGAAGGCTTCGGGATCGAGATGGCGGAAGGCGAGGTCCTCCAATTCGCCGCGAATCTTGCCCATGCCGAGGCGATGGGAGATGGGCGAGTAGATTTCCAGCGTTTCCTTGGCGATGCGCTCGCGGCGCTCGGGGCTGAGGGCTCCGAGGGTCCGCATGTTGTGGAGGCGGTCGGCCAGTTTGACGATGATGACGCGGATGTCGTTGACCATCGCCAGCAAGAGCTTGCGGTAGCTTTCGGCTTGCCGGTCCTCGGCGGAGAAGAAATCGATCTTGCTGAGCTTGGTGACGCCGTCGACGCAGCGCGAAATTTCATCGCCGAAGATTTTCTGGACGTCGGAGGCGGTGACGATGGTGTCCTCGACGATGTCGTGGAGGAGGCCCGTGACGACGCTGACCACGTCCATGCGCATGTCGGCCAGGATCTTGGCAACGGCCAAGGGGTGCGATAGATAGGGTTCACCCGAGGCTCGGAATTGGCCGGAGTGGTACTTGGCGGCGTATTGGTAAGCCTTTTCGATGGGCGCTGTATCGTCGTTTGGCCGCGCGGCGCGGAAAGCAGCAAGGAGTTCGGCTAGCTGGGACTCCAAAGCCAGCTGGGGCTGAGATATCGGCGACGATTCAGCGGGCGTAGGCACAACAGGAAGGGACTGCGGATTCCCTCCCGCGAGCTCGATCCCGGATGGGGGAGTCACATCCCTATTCTAGCGGTTGCGGGCGGTTATGCCGCCCTCGGTTGTGGTTTACGGAAATCACCCGGTAGCGCAGGGGCGGTACGTCCGCAGCAGCGCTTGTATTTCTCGCCGGAGTTGCACGGGCAGAGGGCGTTGCGGGCGATGGTGGGGGCGGGCGCGGTTTCGGCGGGTTGGGGCTTGGGCGCGGTTTTGACAAGGGTGGGTTTGAGGGTGGCTTTTGCGGCCTTTTGTTCCGCCTTGGCCACCTCGGCCCGGAGTTCTTTCAGGCACTTCAGGGCGCGGTTGAGGGAAATGAAGGCGCGGTCCCGGTCGCGGTCGATGGCGGCGCGGATCTTGGGGTCGCTCCCCGGATCGAGTTCGGCCTCGCGGGCCTCGCACTCTTGAATACGGTCGTAGCAGCGGTGGATTTCATGGACGTAGAGGTCGTCGAAGTTCCTGGGGGTCAGCTCTTGCATGTGTGTCTCCTCACGCCTGCAAGAATACGCGGGGCGGGGGGTGCTTTCGAACCATGGTTTTTGCAAGTGATTGAAAACAAGGGAAATATAGGTGGAAGATTGCTGTGATGGCTGGATTCCGCCACCGTGTTCCGGTTCCACAGGTGATACCATGATTGCTGTGTCGAACGCAGCGAAGATCCTGACGAGGATGCGTCGGAGTCGGCTCGATTGGCGGATCGAGGATTTCAAGGTACTAGCTGACCATCTT